>JBAZCN010000001.1:0-74636 GCA_041655035.1 Porticoccaceae bacterium
CGCCACCGCTTCCTCGTCGGTGTCGAAACCGATGACCACGCCCACCGGACCAAACACTTCCTGCTGAGCGAGGGTGGCGCGGTTGTCGACGTCATCAAACAGCGTCGGCTCGAAGAAGTAGCCCTTATGCAAGTATTCAGGACGTTTACCACCCGCCACCAGTTTGCCGCCCTCCTCCAGGCCTTTGTTGACGAAATTCTCGGTTTTCGCCCTGGCGGCTTCAGAAATCAGCGGGCCGACGATGGTGCCGGGGTCGGCGGGATCGCCGACCTTGAGCATCTCCAGGGTGGCCTTGACGCCCGCCACGAATGCCGGGCGAATGCTGTTGTGAACTATGTAGCGGGTCAGCAGCGCACAGCCCTGGCCGGCGTGCATGGTGAAGTTGAAGGCGGCAGCGGCGGCCGCAGTCGGGACGTCGGCATCCTCGCGCACGATCATTGCCGACTTGCCGCCCAGTTCGAGATGGACATGCTTCATGGTGCTGGCGGACTGGGCGAGGATTGCCGACCCCACTGCATCGGAACCGGTGAAACTGATCATGTCGACCCGCGGGTCGGCGCTGACCAGGGCGCCCACATCGGCACCGCCGGTAATGATATTGAGCACACCGGGCGGGATCCCGGCTTCGTCGGCGATCCGCCCCAGCATCAGTGCGGTGAACGGCGTCAGGGGGGATGGCTTGAGCACCAGGCAGTTGCCGGCGATCAGCGCCGGGGCGACCTTGGTCATATTGATCAGCAGCGGATAGTTGTAGGCGCTGATGCCCACCACCACGCCGACCGGATCCTTGATCACCACCGCTCCGCCCAGCAGTGCCGGGGCATCGGGGCTGATCAGGCTCGGCGTGGCGACCACCTCCATGGGCCTTGGCTTCACCTCGGCGGCCAACTGCTGAACGTAGTTGATGGCGTCGATCACCCCGCCGAACTGGGGGCCGTTCATCAGCAGGTGGGTGGCGCCCACTTCGGCCTGCAGCAGAGCGCGGATATCCCGCTCATGAGCCAGCAGGCAATCGCGAAAGCGGCCGAGTGCGGCGCTGCGCTCGGCCATTGTCAGCCGTGGCCAGGGGCCCTTGTCGAACGCTTCACGCGCCGCGGCGATGGCGGCTTCGGCGTCGGCGGTGGTCGCCACCGGAGCCTCACCGATGATCTCTTCGGTGGCGGGATTGACCACCGCTTCGTATTGGCCGGAAGCGGGCTTCAGCCATTGGCCGTTGATGTACAGTTCGCTGATATCGGTATAGGGTACGGTCATCATGATTACTCGTGTCTGACAGGAATATCCTGGGAAATCAAAGAGAAAACATCAAAGAGCGCGGCGGATCTGGCCGCCGTCCACGGCGTAGATCTTGCCGGTGATCCAACTCGCCTGATCGGACAGCAAGAATAGCACCATATTGGCGATGTCCTCGGTTTTGCCGAGGCGGCCCAGGGGCAGGCCGGCGACGATGGCATCGAGGGTCTCCTTCGGCACCACGTCAAGGGCATCGGTGGCGGTGGGGCCCGGCGCCACGGCATTGACACGGATGTTTTTCGGGCCGAGTTCCATCGCCAGGGAACCGGTCAGGGCATTGACGCCGAGCTTGGTCAGAGAATAGTAAAAGCCCGCGCCACCGGCATCCATGTTCGCGGCGGTGGACGACTGGTTGACGATGGCGCCACCGCCCCGTGACACCATCAACGGCGCGATGGCGCGGGTCACATACAGCACGCTGTTCATATTGACTTCGAGAAAGCGGTGGTAGTAGTCGAGATCCACCGCCATGGGCGATTCGTAGCGCATACCGGCAAAGATCGCCGCGTTGTTGACCAGGTAGTCGACACCGCCGAAGCGGCTGGCGACAGTATCCGCCAGGGCCTGGCAGGAGGCGGTGGACGCCACGTCAACCTCCATGAACTCCGCCTTGCCACCCTCGGCTGCGATGGCTTCCGCCACCCGCCGCCCCTGCGGCTCGTTGATCTCGGCCACTACCACAGCGGCGCCCTCGCGGGCCAGCATCCGGGCATAGGTCTCGCCGATGCCCTGTCCGGAGCCGGTCACCACTGCAACACGGTTTTCAAAACGCATACTTTTCTCCTTATCATGATTGTGCAGACGGGCCCAGCCCTACAAGCTGCATGGTGACACTAACCTGGCACAATTTATATTACATAAAATGAAATATGTAAATATTTGTGGCAATATATTATTTATTAATGGATTATTTTTTTACATTTTATAAAGAGTGACTATTTTGGATATTGACTCAACAACAGCCGCCACGGGATGTCCAAAGCCCCGCGCCAAGCTCGGCAAGGCCGATGCCACCATGCGCCGGATCCTCGCCGTCACGCTGGCGCGCATCATCCAGCAGGGCGAGAGCGGTATCTCAATGACCGATATCAGCCGTGAAGTGGGCGTCTCCAGGCCCACCATCTATCGCTACTTCCCCACCAGGGAGGCACTACTGGAAGGCGCATTCGGCCTGCTGCTGGAAGATTTCGAAGCCGGCATGCGCGCGGCCATCGAACGGCGGCCCGCGCCGGAGCAGCGCCTGGAGGTGATCGCCGACTTTCTCGAAAGCCGGTTGCTGGATGGCGGTGTTCAGCTGTTCCAGCTGGAACCGAAGCTGATCATCGACCTGATCATGGGCTCAAAGGACAAGCTGAGAACCATGACCGAATTCGCCTACGGCCCCCTGTTCGACATGGCCGACGGCATCAACGAACACAAGGTGGACCGGGACATGGTGGCGGATGTAATCCTGTTGTTTTTTTCGTCCCTGTCGCTGCTGACCGTGAAATCACGCCCGCACAACATCGGGCTCATGCTGCGCAAAACCATCCGCGCCGTACTGCACATTACCCGGAATGACCCTTAAGGGTGTCGCCCCAGTTCCTGCGGTGCGCTTCGTCCTCAGCACACCCTATCAAAAAGTATGGGGAGTGCCGACGCAGCCCCACCGGCGATGGTTGCCCGGCAGTGGCCGGTGAAACGCCGATGGCCCCCGGAATCACAGCAGGCCGGCGACACCTTCCCACAGCAGCTTGGCGCCCACCACCACCAGGAAGCCGTAACTGAGCTGATACACCAGGGTAGTGCTGATCCTGCTCAGCACCCGGTAGCCGAACAGCACGCCCAGCGGCGCCACCGGCATCAGCACCAGCGAGGTCAGCAGGTTCTCGGTGGAAAACTGTCCCAGCAGGGTGTAGGGAATCAGCTTCACCACATTGACCACGGCAAAGAACACCGCGAACGTGCCCATCAGCTGTTGCTTGTCCATCCGCTGGGGCAGCAGGTAGACACTGATCGGCGTGCCGCCGGCATGAATGCCGAAGCTGCTGAAGCCCGACACCATGCCCCAGAAATTACCCTTCACATGACTGACCCCCGCGGCCACTGTCGGCGGTTTGCGCAGCCAGTAGTCGATACTGAACACCACCGATAACAGCCCTACCAATACCTTTACCGCATCCTCCGACAGATAGGGGAAGGTCAGGGCACCGACGGCGATCCCGGCCACGGCCCCCGGCAGGGTGGCGCGGATATTGGCCCGGCTCCAGTCGCGGCGGAAACTCCACACCGCTACCGCATCCATCACCATCAGGATGGGCAACATGATCGCCGCGCCCTGCAGCGGTGATACCACCAGGGACAGGATGGGCACCGAGAGCACCGCGAGGCCACCGCCAAGCCCCCCCTTGGCCATGCCAAACAGCAGCACAGCGGGGATCGCGCAGAAGTAAAAGAACGGGTCGCTGATCATGCCACAGGCCGGATTGCCGCCGGGCTCGCCAAGCCGCCAGGCGGGGAGCGGGACCTCAACTGCCGAGAAACACCACGGTCTTGCCGCTGTCGAGAAACACCCGCCGCTCGATGTGGTATTTCACCGCCCGCGCCAAGGCCATTGATTCGTTGTCGCGCCCGACGCGCACCAGGTGATGAGGCTTGTGATTGTGATCCACCCGGGTTACCACCTGCTCGATGATCGGGCCTTCATCCAGATCGGCGGTCACATAATGGGCAGTGGCGCCGATCAGCTTGACGCCGCGATCGAAGGCCTGGTGGTAGGGCTTGGCGCCCTTGAAACCGGGCAGGAACGAGTGGTGGATATTGATGCAACGCCCCGCCAGTTGCCGGCACAGGTTATCGGAGAGAATCTGCATGTAGCGGGCCAGGATAACCAGTTCGGCGCCCGTTTCGGTGATGATCTCCAGCAGCCGGGCTTCCTGTCTGGGCTTGTTGTCCCGATCCACGGGCAAGTGGATGAAGGGGACGCTGTCCCTCTCCGCCATGGGTTGGAGGTCGGTGTGGTTCGACACCACGGCGACGATCTCCATATTGAGATCGCCCTTGCGCTGGCGGTACAGCAGGTCTGCCAGGCAATGGTCGAACTTCGATACCAGGATCAGCACCCGGGTCGGCACGCTGGGGTCGAAGATCGACCAGGTCATGTCGAAACGGCCCGCCACCTGGGGAAACGTGCGGCGGATCTCGTCGATATCCGGCGACCCCTCCTGCAGGCGGAATACCGCGCGCATGAAGAACTTGTCGGTGGATTCGTCATCGAACTGCTCCAGCGTGCAGATATAGCAGTTGCGCTGCGCCAAAAAGGTGGTCACCCCGGCCACTACCCCGGTGCCGGCGCGACAGCTGGCGGTGAGGATATAGTTGCCCTGTTCCTGATCGATCGTGGTCATCGAAACTCCTTGCCGGGTTTTGCCGGGCGTCAGTCGGCAATGCCGAGGGCCGCCTTGGCGGCGGCCACGGTGTTGTACATCAGGCAGGCGATGGTCATCGGGCCGACGCCGCCCGGCACCGGCGTCACGGCGCCCGCCACCTCGATGGCGCCGGCGAAATCCACATCTCCCACCAGGCGGTTGCGGCCATCTTCCTCGATGCGGTTGATGCCGACATCGATGACCGTGGCACCGGGCTTTATCCAGTCACCCTTGATAAAACGGGGGCGCCCCACCGCCGCCACCAGGATATCCGCCCGGCGGCACACCGCCGGCAGGTCGCGGGTGCGGGAATGGGCGATGGTGACCGTGCAATTTTCCTGCAGCAGCAGGTGGGCCATGGGCTTGCCGACGATATTGGAACGTCCCACCACCACGGCATTGAGGCCGCTCAGGTCTCCCAGCTGATCCTTGAGCAGCATCAGCGACCCCAGCGGGGTGCAAGGCACCAGCCGGTTCTGGCCCACCGCCAGGGCGCCGGTGTTGAGCAGGGTAAAGCCGTCGACATCCTTCCCCGGGCGAATGGCATTGATCACCGCCTTGTCGTCGAGGTGGCCAGGCAGGGGCAGTTGCACCAGGATACCGTGAACACCGTCGTCGCGATTGAGATCGTCGATCAGGCCAAGCAGGGCCTCTGCATCGGTAGCGGCGGGCAGGCGGTGCTCGCGGGATTCGATCCCCAACTGGTGGCAGCGCTTGACCTTGTTGGTGACATAGACATGGCTGGCGGGGTCGTCCCCGACCAGCACCACAGCGATGCAGGGCGTCAGTTCGCGGCTCGCCTTGAGCGCCGCCACCTCGCCCCTCAGCTGTTCACACAGACGGTCCGCAAAGCCTTTACCGTCAATCACTTTACCCATGGTCAACACTCCAGTCGCTTCAGTTCGCCAGCTCGGCCAAAAGCGCCATTTTATAACGTAACGGTCCCCAAGTGGACCAATACCTGCCCTCCTGCTCTCCCCGTCCTTGCCGGGTGCGCCTGAACGACCGTCAAACGATACCGGTTGTTGGCCCGGCAAGGCGGCGCTAGTTTGCCTGTAGCAGATTTTTATTACAGCCGGTCGCTGGCAATAGAAATTCTGGATCCGGAGATCGAGGTGCGGCCGCCGGCCTGCCCCAATATTCTCCAAATGACGCTCACCACGAGGAATATGGCATGACCAGCAGAGTCGCAATCGACATCCCCGAGATACCGCCCCTGGACCCGTCGCGCTTCGTCGACATCGATCTTTTCGGCCAGCAAATCAAGGCCGATCCATCGCCGTGGTTCCTCGAGTGGGCGAAAAGCCCACCGTTTTACGTGACCATCGACGGCCGCCCCCACGCGGTGATCTGCCGCCACGAACAGGTGAAATGGGCGTTCACCGAGTACCAGACCATCAGCGGCGCTCCCCAGCCTGGCTGGGGAGCCGACATGTTCGACTACTTCAACGGCCTGCCGCTGCTTACCGAATTCAATCCCCCGGAGCACACCGCCCTGCGCCGCCTGATCCAGCCGGGCTTCACACCGCGCCGCGTCGCTCTCTACGAGGCCGGCATCAACACCCTGGTGGACGAGATGATCGGCCAGGTCACCGCCGGCGGATCTTTCGACATGATCGGCGATCTCGCCGCCCCGCTGATGCACCGGCTGCTGCTGGGCACCGTGCTGGAAATACCCGAAGAGGACTGGACGATATTCACCTCGTTCTCCGACGTGCTGGAGCTGGTCGCCACGGTGCCGCCGGGCGCGCCCAAGCCGCAGGCCTACATGGACGCCTACGACAGGGCCTACGACTACTGCGCCAGGCTGATCGAGCAGCGCCGCAACCAGCCGCCCCGGGACGATCTGGTGGGTGGCATCATCAGCGCCCACGACGTGAACGGAACCATCAGTACCGAGGAATTGTTTTCGGTGTTGATCCAGCTGTTCACCGCCGGGCTCGGCACGGTGGTGGCCACCCTCGGCCTGTGCATCCTGCGGCTGTGCCGGCACCCCGACCAACTCGCACTTCTGCAGCAGCAGCCCGAACTGCTCAACGGCGCCATCGAGGAGTGCCTGCGCATCGACTCGCTCGGCACTTTCCGGCATCGTTTCGTGGTCAGGGACTGCGTGGTCGATGGGGTGCCGCTGTATCGCGGCATGGTGGTGCATATTTCCATGGGCGCCTCGAACTACGATCCGGACTTTTACCCCGATCCCACGAGATTCGATATCCGCCGCGACCCCAAGGACATCAGCACCTTCGGCCACGGCCCGCACTTCTGCATCGGCAACATCCTGGCGCGAAAAGTCCTGCGCCGGGTAATCGGCCAACTGGTAGCGCTCTTCCCCGACATCCGCCTTGCCGACCCGGACACCACCATCGTCTATGGCGGTATGCCCACCGAGCGGTTCCCGCTCCAGGTCCAGCTGCGCGTCGACTGACGCGCAGCTCCGTCCCCCGCCCTGGAGAAATACCGTGGTCAGAATAATCTACCGATTGAAAGACGGCTCAGCGCAGACTATCGACGCCAGCCCCGGCGAAAACGTCATGCAGGTGGCGGCGGACAACGGCATCGACGGCATCATCGGCCGCTGCGGCGGCTATTGCAGCTGCGGCACCTGCCACATCTACGTCGACGAGCTGTGGGCCGCCGCCCTGCCGGAGCCGTCATTCGAGGAGGACGAAATGCTGGCGGGCGCTCCCGCGGAGCGGCTGCCGACCAGTCGCCTGGGCTGCCAGGTTCGCCTCACCGAAGCCCTCGACGGCATCGCGGTGACCATTCCCGAATGTCAGGAGTAGTGATAACTCGCCCCGCATGAGGCGCCCTGCGGCAGGCCGTTGCGGCCTACCGCAGGGCGTCGAGAATGAAGGCCGCGGTCGTCTCGCGCCACTGGGCGATGCCCTGGTCGCTGTCGAAATCGATAGGCGATGTTTCGGACATGATTTTCTTATTGAGAAAGCACGCCGCCGACAGGTTGAAGACCATCCAGAACACGGTGTCGCCATCGAGCCCCGGCTTGAACACACAGCTGGCGGCGCCCCTCTCCAGCACCGGGACCATGACCTCGGCGATGAAGGCCCGTGTCGACACGATGAAGGAGCCCGACTCGCCGATATGCTCGCCGTCGTGCAGCCCCTGGTCGAGCGTCAGCGTCGCATAGCTCGGATTTTCGATGTATCCGCTGAAGATGGTGTAGACCATATGGCGAATCGCATCCTCCGGCTCCAGGTCCCGATAGACCTCCCTGTCCGCCAGGAGTGGCGATCGTCGCGACGCGGTTTCCAGAATCGTGCTGTAGAGGTGATCCTTGCTCTTGAAGTAGTGGTAGATCAACTGCTTGGTCACGCCCGCCGCGCGGGCGATATTCTCGAGCTTCGCGCCGTCGATTCCCCGCTGGGTTATTTCGTCTTCCGCCGCGCTCAGAATCCGGTCTACAGTATCGACTTTAGTCATTGGGTCACCACATCCAGCCTTGTGCAGGCAAAGCCTGCTCCATTCGCCGCCACACAGCGCGGGGTATCGCCCTGCCGGAGCCGTTCCATTCCGTTCCGGTCCGCTCAGCGCCCCAGGTGCCCGGCGTGAAAGCGGATATGGTCACCGATAAAAGTGGCGATGAAAAAATAACTGTGGTCATAGCCCGGCTGGCGCCGCAGGGTCAGCGGATATCCAGCCTCCCGGCCAGCGACCTCCAGCAGCTCCGGCTTGAGCTGTTCGGCCAGGAAGTTATCCGCTTCGCCCTGGTCCACCAGGATCGGCAGGCGTTCGGTGGCCACCGCGAGCAGTGCCACTGTGTCGTACTGCCGCCACAGCGCCCGCTCCTCCCCCAGGTAGCCGGCCAGGGCCTTCTGCCCCCAGGGGCAACGAAGAGGCGAGCTGATCGGCGCAAAAGCAGACACCGAGCGAAAGCGACCGGGGTTTTTCAGCGCGATGGTCAGCGCGCCGTGGCCGCCCATGGAATGGCCGCTGATCGCCACCCGCCCGCTATCGACAGGAAAATTCGCCGCAATCAGGGCTGGCAGCTCATCGACGACATAGTCGTACATCCGATAGTGACGGGCCCAGGGCTGCTCGGTGGCATTGAGGTAGAACCCTGCCCCCAGGCCGAAATCATAGGCCCCCTCGGGATCGTCCGGCACGCCGTCGCCCCGTGGACTGGTGTCAGGGGCGACGATGGCAAGGCCCTGTTCCGCGGCGTGCTGCTGGGCACCGGCCTTGGTGACGAAGTTTTCATCGGTACAGGTCAGCCCCGACAGCCAGTACAGCACCGGCACCGGGCCCTGCTCCGCTTGCGGCGGCAGGTAGACCGAAAACGTCATGTCGCAATCCAGCGCCGCCGAGCGATGGCGGTAGCGCAGCTGCCGGCCACCAAAGCAGCGGTTGCTGCCGATCTGCTCCACTGCCCCGGCCATCAATACAGCACCACCGAACGGATGCTCTCGCCGGAGTGCATCAGGTCGAAGGCTCGGTTGATGTCATCGAGGGGCATGGTGTGGGTGATCAGGTCGTCGATATTGATCTTGCCCTCCATATACCAGTCGACGATTCTCGGCACATCGGTGCGCCCGCGGGCACCGCCGAAGGCCGAGCCGCGCCATACCCGGCCGGTGACCAGTTGGAACGGTCGGGTGGCGATCTCCTGGCCGGCGCCGGCCACACCGATGATACAGCTCTGGCCCCACCCCTTGTGGCAGCACTCCAGAGCCTGGCGCATCACTTTGACATTGCCGATGCATTCGAAGCTGTAGTCCACACCGCCACCGGTCAGTTGCACGATATGATCCACCACATCGTCAACTTCCGCCGGGTTGACGAAGTCGGTCATGCCGAACCGGCGGGCCAGGGTCACCTTCGCCGGATTGAGATCGACCCCGATGATTCGGGTGGCGCCCACCATCTTCGCGCCCTGGATGACATTGAGCCCGATGCCGCCGAGACCGAATACCGCCACCGTGGAGCCCGGTTCCACCTTCATGGTGAACGCGACCGCGCCGATACCGGTGGTCACCCCGCAGCCGATATAGCAGATCTTGTCGAAGGGCGCGTCTTCCCGCACCTTGGCCAGGGCTATTTCCGGCAACACAGTGTAGTTGGAGAAGGTCGAACAGCCCATGTAATGGAGAATGGGCTTGCCATCCAGTGAAAAGCGGCTGGTGCCGTCGGGCATCAATCCGCGCCCCTGGGTGGTGCGGATCGCCTGGCACAGGTTGGTCTTGGGGTGCAGGCAGTAGTCGCACTCCCGGCACTCCGGGGTATAGAGGGGGATCACGTGGTCGCCGGGCCTCAGGCTCTTCACCCCCGCGCCCACGTCCACCACCACCCCAGCGCCTTCGTGGCCGAAGATGGCGGGGAAGGCGCCCTCCGGATCGTCGCCCGACAGGGTAAAGGCGTCGGTGTGGCACACCCCGGTAGCCTTGATCTCCACCAAAACTTCTCCGGCCCGCGGGCCGGCGAGATCCACATCGACGATTTCCAGGGGTTTGCCGGCCTCAAAGGCAACGGCGGCGCGGGTTTTCATGGCACTCTCCTCGACAGCGTCCAATGTTGGAAATGACGTAGGATAAGACAAAACGACGGGGCTGGCACGGGTCGTCGGACTCCAACGGTACCCGCGACCTCTTTGGTGGCCTACAATGGCGGTATCCAGCAGATTTTTCCCCGAGTCAGCCATGGCCAGAAAGCAGTTGCTGATCGTCGCCCACTGCCCCTCCCCCAACACCCGTCAGTTGGTGGAAGCGGTGCTGAAAGGCGCCAGCCATCCCGCTATCGAGCAGGTGACCGCAAGGCATGTCGCGCCACTGGAAGCCACTGCCGACGATGTTCTCGCCGCAGATGCCATCATTCTCGGTACCACCGAGAACCTCGGCTATATGAGCGGCGCCCTCAAGGATTTTTTCGACCGTATCTACTACCCGGTACTGGAGAGAAAGCAGGGCCTGCCCTGTGCGTTGTACATTCGTGCCGGGCTCGACGGCACCGGCACCCGGCGCGCAGTGGAAAATATCGTCACCGGCCTGAAATGGCATTGGGTACAGGAACCCCTCACCTGCCGCGGGGAGTTTCGCGAAGATTTCGTCCGCCAGTGCGAGGAACTGGGCATGACAGTGGCGGCATCGCTGGACGTGGGTATCATTTGAGCGGCTATTTGCCGCCGGATGCACCGGCCCAAAACCCCAGGGCTCGCAACCGACCCCGGCGCAGGGCGCCAGTCAATGCGAAAGCAATGTGCGGGCCCGCCTACCCGCTAACACAAAAAGCCGCGCAAGCAGGACTTGCGCGGCTTTTTGTGTTCGCCGGCCACCAGGCCGGCTGAGTGGCTTACAGCTTGCCTTCCAGTTCGGGCAGCACCTGGAACAGGTCGCCCACCAGACCGTAGTCGGCCACCTGGAAGATCGGCGCCTCCTCGTCCTTGTTGATGGCGACGATCACCTTGCTGTCCTTCATGCCGGCAAGATGCTGAATGGCGCCGGAGATGCCCACGGCGATATACAGGTCGGGAGCGACGATCTTGCCGGTCTGGCCCACCTGCATGTCGTTGGGTACGAAGCCGGCATCGACCGCGGCGCGGGAGGCGCCCACCGCAGCGCCGAGCTTGTCGGCGATGCGGTACAGCATGTCGAAGTTCTCGCCGTTCTGCATGCCGCGACCGCCGGAGATCACGATGCTGGCCGCGGTGAGTTCGGGGCGATCGGACTTGGCCAGTTCCTCGCCTTCGAAAGCTGACAGGCCACTGTCGTGGACCGCGGATACCGCTTCAATGGCGGCGGAACCACCGCTGGCGGCAGCCGCCTCAAAGGAAGTGGCGCGCACCGTCAGCACCTTGATGGCGTCCGAGCTCTGCACCGTGGCAACCACGTTGCCGGCGTAGATCGGGCGCTGGAAGGTATCGGCGGACACCACGGCGCTGATCTCTGAAATAGCCTGCACGTCGAGCAGCGCCGCGGCGCGGGGCAGGACGTTCTTGCCAGTGGTGGTGGCGGCGGCGAGGATATGGCTGTAGTCCTTGCCGAGCTCGGCAATCAGTGGGGCGACGTTTTCCGCCAGCTGATGACCGTAAGCGGCGTTGTCAGCCACCAGAACCTTGCTCACACCAGCGATCTGGGCCGCCGCTTCAGCGGCCGCGCCGCAGCCGGCGCCGGCAACCAGGACATGGATATCACCGCCGACGGCCTGGGCCGCGGCAACAGTGTTGAGGGTGGCGGGATTAAGTGCGTCGTTGCTGTGCTCAGCAATCACCAAAATGCTCATCAGATCACCTTCGCTTCGTTTTTCAGTTTGTCTACCAGTTCCGCCACATCGGCGACCTTGATGCCGGCCTTGCGCTCAGCCGGCGGCTCGACCTTGAGCAGCTTGGTGCGGGGCGCCACATCGACACCCAGGTCGGCCGGGGTTACGGTGTCCAGCTGCTTCTTTTTGGCCTTCATGATGTTGGGCAGGGAAGCGTAGCGGGGTTCGTTGAGACGCAGGTCGGCAGTGACGATGGCGGGCAGCTTGATGGCCAGCGTCTGCAGCCCGCCGTCTACTTCGCGGGTCACCTTGGCGCCGCCGTTCTCGACGGAGAGCACCGAGGCAAAGGTAGCCTGGGCAAAGCCGGTGAGCGCACCGAGCATCTGGCCAGTCTGGTTGTTGTCGCCGTCGATGGCCTGTTTGCCGAGGATGACCAGGCCGGGCTGCTCGTTGTCGCAGACTTTCTTCAGGCACTTGGCGATGGCCAGGGGTTCGAGGTCGCCTTCGGCCTGTACCAGGATACCGCGGTCGGCGCCGAGGGCCAGTGCCGTGCGGATCTGTTCCTGGGCGGACTGCGGCCCGATGGAAACAGCGACGATTTCAGTGGCGATGCCCTTTTCCTTGAGGCGTACGGCCTCTTCCACGGCGATTTCGCAGAAGGGGTTGATGGCCATCTTGACGTTGGCCAGATCGACGGCAGTACCATCGGCTTTGGCGCGCACCTTCACGTTGTAGTCAACGACACGTTTTACGGCGACAAGTATCTTCATGAATAAAAACCCTAGTTTTCACTGTTCAGTTGTTTAAGGACAAACCCGTTTGTGATCGCAGCACATCGTTGCTCGCGCAGGAATCCAGCCACAGACAAAACTGAAAGCCTTTGAGTTTCCGACCGAGGATACAGGGTTCATCCCCCTCGCCGGCAAACGACAAATTCCGCCGCCTGGCCGTTTTCACCAGGGATGGCTGCTGAGACACACTCGGGAACAACATAACGCCTGAGCCCTATGCCGGCACACCGCCCGTCAAACCGAGGAAAGCCAGGGTCTGGACACGGGTTCAAGGCTCAAAAAGCGCGGTCATTATTCTTTAACTAGGCGCAAAACTCAACCAACAGCGAGGTGCGGTCGTGGAATCAGGGCCTTCTGACAATAGCCGGCGACAGCACTGGCGGATCAATCCAGCGGCCAAATCCCGACATCTGGCTATTTTTTAAACAAAAATACCCAAAAATCGAAATGCAAGTACAAAACTGTGAGCCTGGTTACAGAAAAATTCAATATCCAGGTTGATAAAACCTGGCTAACACACTAAATATTAAGCATATTAGAGGCTCGCAAAATCACAAGAACGGCCTGGCAGGCGCGATGCGGCAACGAGCGTCTCTCCTGCCTCTCGACAAGGCTTCAAGAGGGGCTGCATCATGATATTTTCAGCGGATGATCTTCGCCATCTGGTTATTCGGGAAACCCTGCACTACCTCGACGACTGGTCCCAGGCCGCCGAAAACCTGCTGGTGGGCACCGCCATCCAGGAATCCGGGCTCGGCTTTTGTCTCAAGGAGCACTGCCGTCTCGGCATCTACCACATTTCTCCGATCGCCCACCGCACAGTGTGGGACCGTTATCTGGTTCATCATCCCGAGCTGGCGAGCCAGGTACGCGGTCTGGCCGGCCAACACGGCTTTCTCGAAAACCCGGACGGAGAGTTGCTCAGCAACCTGAAATATGCCACCGCGATCGCCTGGTGTATCTACAGAAAGGCCGGCAGGCTCCTGCCGCCGGCAGACGATATCGAGGGCCTGGCCCAGATCTGGCAGCAGCACTTTCATGCCAAGCCCTGGGGGCGAACCGGGGATTTTGTCCGCAACTATCGGGATCTCGGCCTGCAGAAGGAGTGCAAGAGCAAAACCCCGTCATCACCCGTGGAGATTGACGACCTGGATACCGGGCGCCTCGACGCCGGGCCCATCGCCGGCGCCCCGCTCGATGGCAAGGTTATGAAAATCAAACAACCGGGTATCGGCCAACTGCGACAATGAAACGTTGCCAACGGCGCGAAAGATACTTTCTATCCGCCCGGGGTGCTGACGGCTCCAGCCCTTGAGCATATCCTTGATCACCTGGCGCTGGAGATTCTCCTGGGAGCCGCAGAGGTTGCAGGGGATGATCGGGAACGCCTTCAGCCGGGCGTAGTCCTCGAGATCCGCCTCGGTGCAATAGGCGAGCGGGCGAATGACGATATTGCGCTTGTCGTCGCTGAGCAGCTTGGGCGGCATGGCCTTGAGATTGCCACCGTAGAAAAGATTGAGAAACAGCGTTTCGATGATGTCGTCACGATGATGGCCGAGAGCGATCTTGGTGGCGCCGATCTCCTCGGCAAAACCGTAGAGTGTGCCCCGGCGCAGCCGCGAGCAGAGGCCGCAGTAGGTGCGATTCTCGGGAATGATGTCGGTGACGATGCTGTAGGTGTCTTTCTCGAGGATGTGGTAAGGCACACCCAGTCCGGCGAGGTAGCGAGGCAGTACATCCTCGGGGAACCCCGGCTGTTTCTGGTCGAGATTGACCGCCACCAGCTCGAAATCCACTGGCGCGGTCTTCTGCAGGCTCATGAGGATATCGAGCATGCCGTAGGAATCCTTGCCGCCTGACAGGCACACCATCACCTTGTCGCCGGCTTCGATCATATTGTAATCGGCAATGGCCTTGCCCACCTCCCGGCGCAGGCGTTTCTGCAACTTGTTGAACTCGAGCTTGGCTTTGCGGGTGGGGTCTTGCATGGCGGGGTGACGGGTGAGGGAAACAGGGCGGCTATTGTACGTTTTTACAACCTACAATAAAACGCCCGGTCCGTCGACATTCAGGGGCTGCTTTGTTCAGGGACTGTTGAGACGCAGATCCTGGGAGTAGAAAAGCTCACCCTGGTAACCCAGCAGATAAAGGGCTTTTTTATCCACCGCGTAGTGGGCAAACACTTTCAGCAAGGTTTTGGTATCCGGCGCGAAGTCCTGCTGGTAGATGTCGAAAAGGCGCGACACGGTAAGCTTGCCGTCGGCGTAACGCACCCCACTGTCGTCATTGACAAAACGCGTGCCGGAGTTTCTCAGCTGTTCTCTGATGGTGGCGCCGGTATAGGCGCGGCCGTCCATGTTGGGGCAGTCCATCGAGGCGCAGTTGAGGCCGAAGTGAATGCGATGATCCTTCCAGATCGGCCGCAGAATATCCTGTTCGATATCCCGGAGGGACAGCTTCTGCTTCGCCACCTTGACCTGCTTGGCGGTCCACAGCGTCGCCGGTAATGGTTGCGCACCGTCCTTGCCGGCGACATAGGGGAGAATCTGCTGTACCGACAGGGCATTGTAGAGGTTCATCCAGTACGCCAGCTGTTCCTGCTTGCTGTACTCCCGCGGGTCGATCTTCTGCAATTGCTTGAGGTAGCCATCGAGCGCCCGCGTCGCACTCTTGTCCATGTCCCGGTAGCGGAACTTGCGTATCGCCGAATCGGGACTCTCCACCACATAGGCGGCCAGCAGGCGGTCCCAGTCGGAATGGTCGATGACCGCGCGGTTGTGTTCGTTTTCTTTGTGCCAAAAACCACCGCCCTCCGCGGCCAGGCTCAGCAGCGGGAAAAAACAGCAGATGCCGAGGAGGAGTCGATACTTCAGCGATGATCGATAACTGTTGCGAGCGTTCACTGGATATTTCCGTTCAATGAAGGTTTCAGGTTACGGTGTTGTCCGCTCCGCCGGCCACTGGCTTGCAATGGCGGTCGAGCCCCGCTGTAATTATGAATCACGACATAATGACACCCGCAGGCAGTGCCCGCATCGACAGGGAACATCTCCGGCATCCTTGCCGTCGACCACTGGCCCCGATCGTCCGGCGGCCCGCCCCTGAACACGCGGCGCGACGCTCGGCCCACGGGTGGGATCTTACACCCGGAGAGCTGAAAAAGGTATTCCCCTGTGATTTCCTGGAATCCTCCGCCGCGACCGCCGCCGGCGTCAGCCGGCCAGCGCCGAAATGCCCACCGCGCCTTTCAGGCGGTCGAGGAACGGAATGCTGCTTTCGCGGGCTTTTTCAGCACCGCTGCGCAACACCGACTCGATATGCCCGGGTTCGGCGAGCAGCCGGTTGTAGCGATCCCGCGCCTCCCGGAGCTGGCTGTCCACCAGTTCGAACAGGCGCTTTTTGGCTTCCCCCCAGGCGATGCCGTTTTCAAACTCGCGACGCATCGCCGCGGTTTCTTCGGCGCTGGCAAAGGCCCGCCAGATCTGGAACACCGTGGACGTGTCGGGATCCTTCGGCTCGCCCGGCTCGAGCAGGTTGGTCTTGATCTTGTTGATATGCTTTTTCAGCTGTTTCTCGTCGAGGAACAATGGAATGGTGTTGCCGTAGCTCTTGCTCATTTTGCGCCCATCCAGCCCCTGCAGTACCGCCACATGATCATCGACCACCGCTTCCGGCAGGACGAAATGTTCACCGTAGAGATAATTGAAACGCTGAGCCATGTCGCGGGCCATCTCGAGGTGCTGAATCTGGTCTCTACCCACCGGAACCTTGGTCGCACCGAACATGAGGATATCCGCCGCCATCAATACCGGATAGCTAAACAGCCCCATGGAAATGCCATGGTCCGGGTCTTCTCCCTCGCCCTGGTTTTTCTGTACCGCATCCTTGTAAGCGTGGGCGCGGTTGAGCAGCCCCTTGGCCGCGACACAGCTGAGCAGCCAGGACAGCTGGGGAATTTCGGGAATATCCGACTGCCGATAGAACACCACGTTGTCGGTATCGAGGCCAAGTGCCAGCCAGGTGGCGGCAATTTCACGGCTCGACTGGCGGACCTTGTCCGGTTCCTGGCATTTGATCAACGCGTGCAGGTCCGCAAGAAAATAATAGGCTTTATGGTTCGAGTGCCGGCTGTTATCGATCGCCGGTCGAATCGCCCCCACGTAATTGCCGAGATGAGGCGTGCCTGTGGTGGTGATACCGGTGAGGTAGATTTCCTGGGTTTGTGTCATGAGCCAACCTTGAAGACTGTGATAACAATGATGCAACTACCGGGAATGGCGAGCCTGCCGGTCCACGCTACAGAGATAGCTCGGCAACGGCGAGGGGGTCGCCCCGATTGTAGAAGTGGCCGAGAATTTTCCGCAATGCCCAGGCATCGGCGACACCGGCCAGTTCGCGGATCGAGTGCATGGCGAAGGTCGGCACGCCCACATCCAGGGTCGGCACGCCCACTTCACTCGCGGTGATCGGCCCGATAGTGCTGCCGCAACCCATGTCGCTGCGGGCGACGAAACTCTGTACCGGCACATCGACTTCGCTGGCAAGCTGGCGGAACAGTGCCCCGGTGACACCGCTGGTGGCGTAGCGCTGCCTGGCGTTGACTTTGATCACCGGCCCCTGGTTAAGCACCGGCCCGTGGTTTTCATCGTGCTTGCCGGGGAAGTTCGGATGCACACCGTGGGCATTATCGGCCGATACCATCAACGAACGGCCGATCACCCGGGTGCGCCGTTCGGCCTCGGGAATGATCCTCTCCAGCACCGAAGCCAGCATCGGTCCCTGGGCACCACAGGCCGAGGCGCTGCCGACTTCCTCATGATCGTTGCACACCAGCAGTGCTGTCTGCTGCCCGCCCGCGGCGATGATGCTTTCCAGGCCGATAAAGCAGCTGAGCAGATTATCCAGTCTCGCGGAAGCGATGAAATCGCCGTACAAGCCAACCACCGCCGGTTTCTGGGTGTCGTAGCAACAGAGGTCGTAGTCGAGCACCTCGGCGCCGGGACGGTCCGCGAGGAAACGGGCGGCGAGCAGCTCGCGGAAGTCGCTGGGCCGGCCCTCCCCTGCCTGGAACAGCAGTGGAGGAATATCCGTCTGGGGGTTGATGCTGCGATTTTCGTTGGCCTGGCGATCGAGATGGATGGCGAGACTCGGTATCACCGCCACCGGTTCGCCAAAATCCACCAAGGCCTGGTGCAGGCTGTCACCAAGGCGATAGACGATCCGCCCGGCAATGGACAGATCCCGATCGAACCAGGGGTTGAGGAGCGCGCCGCCATACACTTCGACGCCAAGCTTGATATAACCGCGGGTATCGATTTCCGGCTGGGGCTTGACCATCAGGCACGGGCTGTCGGTATGGGCGCCGACCATGCGTATGCCGTGCTCGTCGATGGCTGCCGCGCCCATGGTAAAGGCAATGACCGAACTGCCATTGCGGGTGCAGTAATACCGCTCGCCCTCAGCCAGGTGCCACTGGCGGCTTTCATCCAGGCGAACAAAGCCGGCGCCATCGAGCGCCTTGGCAATATTGGCGACCGCATGAAAAGGCGTTGGCGAGGCGCCGAGAAATGACAGCAGACGCTGATTGAAATCGTCGCGGACGGAATCGTCAACCGGGGCAGGAGTATGGGTCATCGGAACGTTTCTCGGTCACAATCTGGCAAGGGCGACAGTATACCTCAATGGCTCCGCGGCATTGACCTGGCCGTTAGCCGATCCACACCACGCCGAGCAACAGAGCACCGAGTGCGAGGCGATACCACACGAATGGCATCATCCCCAACTGATCGAGAAATCTGAGGAACAGCCGGATACACAAATACGCAGTGATTGCGGAAACAGCCGTGGCAAGCCCGATCTGTCCCCAGGGCACGTTCTCCAGCGCCAGCAGCTCCGCCCCTTTATAGAGACCACTGAGGGCAATGATCGGGATCGACAACAAAAAAGAAAATTTCGCCGCCGCCTGGCGGTCGAAGCCGAGAGCCAGCGCCATGGTCATGGTTATCCCTGAACGGGAAGTGCCGGGAATCAGCGCCACCGCCTGAGAAAGGCCGATCCACAGCGCCGAACTCCACCCGAGGGCGGCGAGATTCTTGCGGCGCGAACCCCGCTTGTCGGCGATCCCGAGCAGCACACCGAACACAATGGTGGTCACGGCAAGCACCATTGTGGTGCGCAGGTGTTCCTCGACAATATCATTGAGGGCAAGCCCCGCCAGTCCCGCCGGGATGGTGGCAATGATGATCGCCCACGCCAGCCGGCTGTGCTCCGTGCCTTTGCCGGTGACGCAGCTGGTAGTCCATTCGACGATCAAAGTGCGCAGATCGTTGCGGAAATACCAGACCACCGCAGCCAGCGTGCCGACATGAACGGCAACATCGAAAGCCAGCCCCTGGTCCGGCCAACCAAGCAGTTGCGCAGGCAACAATAGATGGGCCGAACTGGAAATGGGCAAAAACTCGGTGATGCCCTGGATCAGGGCCAGCACTACGACCTGAAACAACGTCATTGGGCTTCCTTGGTTGTATGGCGAATTTTGGTATGCTTTTTCCAGCGGACCTCGTTGCGGATATAACTGAGTTCCACCTCTTCGACAGATCGTGCGCCATTAGCCTCATACAGCGGCAGCGCGATATCGATGGCGCTGGCAGCGTCCGGCGTCAACGCGGCATCGATCCGGCTCACAGCGGCGAAACAACCGGCAAGCTGGGTCCAGCCATCGCCGGCACCGATATCGATCGTGTCGGGTACCGACGGGGCAATTGCCGCGGGGGCGGCAACTGCGTCAGCGCTAACCACCGTCAGATGACCTCGCTGGTAGCGATAAATTCCCCAATAGATTTCCCCCATGCGGGCATCGAGAGCGGGCAACACCAACGCGCTTTCGGGCCGCAGCCGGTTGACAGCCACTCTGGCCAACACCGCCAGGGTGGACACCGGAATCACCGGCAAGTCGGCACCAAAGGCAAGTCCCTGGACCACACCAAAACCAATGCGCAAGCCGGTGAAGGAACCGGGCCCCGCGGTAAACGCCAGGGCATCGACCGCGCCGAGACCAATGCCCGCCTCGGCCAGCAACCTGTCCACCATGGGCAGGACCAGCCGGGTATGTTCCCGCGGCGTGGCGACAAACTCCTGGCGCACCTCGCCATCGACCGCGAGTGCCACGGAACAGGCGGTAGTGGCGGTATCGATGGAAAGTATCGTGGTCATAGGCAGGCCGGTGTGAAAAAATCCCCCGCGCTGGCGGGGGATTTTTGTTTACATCGCGCGGCTGGGACGGATATCAGGATTCATTCCCGGCAGTGGCAGCTGCTTTCGGCGGGCGACCGCGACGCTTGGGAGCACCCGCTACAGCTGCGGCGGGCTTGGCTGCCGGTTTGGTCGCGGCTGCTTTGGCTTTCGGCGGACGGCCGCGACCCCGAGGAGCTTTTGCCTCAGCTGCAGGGGTAGGGGCAGGAGCCGGAGCGGCGGTTTGCGCTGCAGCCTTGGGCGGACGACCGCGTTTTGCCGCCGGGGTGGCCGCGGCTGCTTTACGCGGCCGACCGGGCTTTGCCGCATCAGGGGATGATGCCTTCTTCAGTTCTTTAACCTTGGTCTCGGCCGACCTTTTCGCCGCCTTGGCCTTGCCCTCTTCCTTTTTTGCGAGCGACTTCAACTTCCTCACGTTGATGGCCTGGCGGGCCTTGAGCCATTTCTCTTCGAATTTGGCGAGAGCAGACTGCAGGTCCTTGCGGGTCTTGGCCTCCAACTGCGCCTCGAGAGCGGCTATCTTGGCTTCGACTTTTTGCTCTGCGCTGGCAGCACGGGTCAGCGTTTCCTCGATGCGCTGCTCAACCTTGGCCTTGCGCAGATCCTGGCGGAGGGAAGTGACCTGAGCCGCCGCCTCGCGGGCTTTGGCGCGAGCCTTGATCACTGCGGTCTTGGACGCCTTGGTACCACTTTTTGCGGCGAGCTCACGCACCTGCTGGAGCTTGGCTTTGGCGGCGGCCTCCTTCTCGCGGGCAACGGCCACCTGCTTTTCAATAGTGGCAACGAGGGACGTGGACTTGGGTTGCGCAGATGTCGCGGGTGCTTTGCGAACACCTCTTTTCACTGCGCCCGCTTTGGGCTGGGCAACTTTATTCGCTTGTGGAGTTGTTTTTTTTGCAACTCTGGCCATCGGTTTTCTCCCCGGGGTGAATATATCAATTAAAGACTAAAAGGTGATTGGTGGTTGAATTTTATTCAACAAACTCCAAACTTTCAAAGAAAAATTGTCAATAAACTCCTTTAAATGCAAAAAGATCGACAATTCTTGCAATATCGACCTCAAAGGGGGATACCACAGCCGAGCCACCACCAGCAAAGATAAAAACACCGGACCGGTCGACACCCGCCAGTTGCACGCCGGTCTTAGGAGTATTTTCACTGCGCCTGGATAATTATCGGAGCCGGCTTTCCCCTAGGGACATTCCCCTCGGATATTGGCCGGGTGGCACTGTCGTTTATTTGCCGCGTGTTAGTCGTCACCAGCGCCGCCGATCGCGCCCATTTGGAACGGGTTGGCGATCGATGCATTCCCCTGCAACGCAATGCGTGGCAGCAAGGTTTGAGTGCAAAGGATTATTCCCGTTCCCATGTCCCTGGTGACAAGCCGTGCCCGACAGTTGCACGGCCGGCACCGCGCCCGCCACTCCCGCGGCAGGCGCGGAAGTGGCGGGAGAGGGAATGATAATGAGGGTTGTGTGGCGCTTTGCTGCACGTTCAGTGCGCGGGGCCGTCCGCTCTGGCTGTCTCAGTCGAGAGCGGCCAGCAGGCGCTTTTCGACATCGGCAAGAGAGCCGACACCGGAAATAGCCGCGTATTTCGGTGCGTTGGCGGGATCGTCGCGCTCATAGCCACGATAAAAATCCACCAGCGGCTTGGTCTGCTCGTGGTAGACACCGAGACGCTTGCGCACTGTTTCCTCACGATCATCTTCGCGCTGAATCAGCGGTTCGCCGCTCACATCATCTATGTCCGCCACCTTTGGCGGGTTGTGGAGCACATGATAGACACGGCCCGAAGCCTCATGAACCCGGCGTCCACTCAGCCGCGCAACGATTTCCTCGTCGGCGACATCGATCTCGATCACCCTGTCGATCTCGATGCCGGCATCGACCAGTGCCTGGGCCTGGGGAATCGTGCGGGGAAAGCCATCGAAAAGAAACCCATTGACGCAATCAGGCTGCTGTATACGCTCCTTGACCAGGCCGATAATGATGTCATCGGATACCAGCCCGCCAGCGGCCATGATACCTTGGGCTTTCTTGCCAAGCTCGGTGCCCGCTTTCACGGCAGCACGGAGCATATCGCCGGTCGAGATCTGGGGAATAGCATATTTATCAGTAATAAATCTGGCCTGGGTGCCTTTGCCGGCGCCCGGCGGGCCGAGCAGAATGATTTTCATTGCCTGGGGCTTCCTGTCTGGATAGGGGATTACGAAGGGCGGAAACCTTACACCGAAATGCCATTGATCACAAGATAGCCACCTCCGCTATCGGTGGCAGCACAAGACTGGCGGTTTCTCCCCGGCCCCGGCGGCAAACCGTCGCCCTTCTCCCTCCTGGCCTGCGTTTCGATCCGCTCTCAAGCTGGACCGGGACTCTTTGCTTTCACTGCCCGCCACAAGCCGTCGAGACCGGCGGCGTCAAAGTCCGCCAGCGAGGCATTCCCGGCTTCGGCCAACACCTCCATCTGTGCAAAGCGCGCTTCGAATTTCAACGTCGCGCGGCGCAACAGGGTTTCGGCATCGCCACCGGCATGACGGGCGAGGTTGACACAGCAGAACAGCAGGTCTCCGAGTTCATCCGCAATGGCATCCTGATCGGCGGACGCCAGGGCCACTTCGAGTTCGGCAAGCTCTTCCCGGGTTTTGACCACGACGCCGTCGATACTGTCCCAGTCGAAACCGATCTTGGCGACGCGCTTCTGGATTTTCTGCGCCCGCATCAATGCCGGCAATGCCGCCGGTATGTCCGCCAGCAGTCGGCCATGCCCCTTGCCGTGGCGTTCGCGTTGCTTGATATTCTCCCATTGCTCCTTGACCTCCTCCATGGCAACCACATCCGCTCCGCGCCGACTGCCGAGAGAACCGTCGGGAAATACGTGGGGGTGACGGACGAGCAGTTTGCGCACGATACCATCCACCACAGCGGCAAAATCGAAGCGCCCTTCCTGTTCGGCGATCCGCGCGAAAAATACCACCTGGAACAACAGGTCGCCAAGTTCCTCGCTCAAATGCGCGAAGTCGCTGCGCTCGACGGCGTCCACCACTTCGTAGACCTCTTCCACCGTGTAGGCCACCAGGCTCCGATAATCCTGCTGGCAATCCCAGGGGCAACCGCTGTCGGGATCACGCAGCCTCGCCATCAACTGGAGGAGATCGTCGATATCGTAAGGCCCGGCGTTGCTCATGGCGTTTTCGCCTGCTCGATGATCCGTTCGACATCGATGATATTGGGAATATTGCGGATGTGGGTAATCAGCAAACGGAGTTCCTCGATGCTTTTGACCTCGACGAAAACCGTCGCCTCCACCTTGCCGTCGCGCACTTCGCCCGAATTGAGAGAGGAGATCGACAGCCCTTGTCGATCGATCACCGCGGTGAGGTCGCTGAGCAGGCCCGAACGATCGTAGGCCCTGATCCGCAATGGCACCGAATAGACCACCGAGGGCTCGCCGCCCCAGCTGACCTGGAGCACCCGTCCCGGATGCTGTGCTTTGAGGCGTAGCAGGCTGCCGCAGTCCTGGCGGTGAATGGTAACGCCGCGCCCTGACGTGATAAAACCACCGATCTCGTCGCCCGGCAAAGGACTGCAACACTTGGCAACGCGGGTAAGCAGGTCTCCCACCCCATAAATATAGAACCGGGAGTCGCCATACCGCGTTGCCCGCGGACGTTTTCGCACCAGCGCGGCACGATCACCGTCGCGCACGATCTGGGCGCGCGCCGAACGGATGGCCTGTTCGACACTGATCTCTCCGGCGCCAACGGCGGCGTAGAGGCCGTGCGCCCCTTTTTTATTGAACTTTTCCGCCAGCAGGTCGAGGTCGATGTTCTTGACGCCCAACTGGCGAAAGTCGCGATCGAGCATGGCTTTGCCGGCGACGATATTCTTGCCCTGATCCTGACGGCGGAACCATTGCTGCACCTTGGCCCTGGCCCTTGCCGTATGCAAGTAGCCGGAGGTCGCTGACAGCCAGTCGCGACTGGGAGACTCCTGCTTGCCGGTAATGATTTCGACCTGGTCGGCAGTGTGCAGGATCGTGCTCAAAGGCGCGATGCGGCCATTGATTTTACAGCCCCGGCAGCGGTGCCCGACCTCGGTATGGATACGATAGGCGAAATCGAGCGGTGTCGACACCGGCGGCAGGTCGACGACGTGTCCTTCCGGGGTGAATACATAAATGCGATCCGGCGAGCCTTCGTGCTTGAACAGATCCTTGAGATCCTCACTGCCGATTTCGTCATGCCATTCCAGTACCTGGCGCAACCAGGCAATCTTGGACTCGTAGCTTTCGGTGGACGAAACCGAATCACTGCCCTTGTACTGCCAATGGGCACAGATGCCGAATTCCGCCTCTTCATGCATCTCATAGGTGCGAATCTGGATTTCAACGATGCGGCTGCGCGGGCCGATGACCGCGGTGTGCAGCGAGCGGTAGCCGTTCTCTTTTGGCGCGGCGATGTAATCATCGAACTCATCGGGAATGTTGCGCCATTTGCTGTGCACGATCCCGAGCAGGGTGTAGCAGTCAGCCACCGTCGGCACCAGCACCCGCACCGCGCGAATATCGTAGATTTTCGAAAAACTGACATCCTTGTTCTGCATCTTCCGCCATATGCTGTAGATATGCTTGGCGCGCCCGCTGACGTCGCCGGCAATACCGACCCGGGCCAGTTCGCCCTTGAGAGTCGTCATCAGTTCTTCGATATAGTGCTCGCGGTCCATGCGCCGCTCCGCCAGCAGCTTGGCGATGCGCTTGTATTCGACAGGCTCCAGGTAGCGAAAAGCGAGATCTTCGAGCTCCCATTTGAGATGCCCGATCCCCAGCCGGTGGGCAAGGGGCGCGTAGACATCGAATATTTCCCGGGCAACCCGCAGTTGGCGTTCCGCCGGCGCGGTTTTGATGGTGCGGATCGCGCAGGTACGCTCCGCCAGTTTGATCAACGCGACGCGCACGTCATCGATGATCGACACCAGCATCTCGCGCACCTTGGCGGCCTGCCGTTCGGCGTCGAAGCCCAGTACGCCGCGCTCGGAATCGCTGCGCCGGGTCGAGATCACCGCCATGCGCAGGACACTGCGGATCAGCGTGGCCACCTCCTGGCCGAAACGTTTCTCCACCGCCTGGATATCCAGGCTGCCCTCCCGCACCGGGCGATAGAGCACCGCCGCCACCAACCCCTCGTCGGAAAGGCCGAGTTCGGCGAGGATTTCGGCCATCTCCAGCCCGGTGAGAAAACTGCTGACACTGGGATTCCACTGCCGGCCTTCGGCAACATTGCGGTTTTCGATCTCTATGGCAAGTTCGCAGGCCTCGCGCAATACCGCTTCGAGCTCCGTCGACAGGCCGGATTTTTCGGCGATATGCCTGGCCCAGCGATCCACATCCACCTTGTCGCCGTGATGAATGTTATGCACTTCACGCGTTTTAACCATGAACCCTGTTCCCCGGATTGACCGCAGGATGCTGCGATACAGTCGCAAGTACTGCGTTATAAAGTGTAGACACCCGACGACAGATAACGATCGCCACGATCGCAGATGATGGCGACAATACAGGCATTCTCGACCTCGGCGGAAATCTGCAGCGCGGCGGCCACCGCTCCGCCGGATGATACCCCGGCAAAAATCCCCTCGCGGCGCGCCAGTTCACGCATGGTGTGCTCGGCCTCCTGCTGAGAAATGTCCAGCACCCGATCGACCCTCGCCCGGTCGAAAATCCCCGGCAGGTAGGCCGCCGGCCAGCGACGGATGCCGGGAATGCTGGCCCCCTCAGCGGGCTGAAGGCCTATGATTTCAATTGCCGGGTTTTGTTCCTTGAGATAGGCGGAAACTCCCATGATGGTGCCGGTGGTGCCCATTGAACTGATGAAATGGGTGATGCCACCCCCTGTCTGCTGCCAGATCTCCGGACCTGTACTCTCGTAGTGCGCCAGCGGGTTGTCAGCATTGTTGAACTGGTCCAGCACCGCGCCGCGGCCCTCGCGCTGCATCTGCAGGGCGAGGTCGCGCGCGCCTTCCATGCCCTCCTCCTGGCTGACCAGGATCAGCTCGGCGCCGTAGGCAGTCATCGCCCATTTGCGCTCTTCGGTGGCGTTATCGGGCATTATCAGGATCATCCGGTAGCCCTTGATGGCTGCCGCCATGGCCAGGGCGATCCCGGTGTTGCCACTGGTGGCCTCGATCAGGGTGTCGCCGGGGCGGATCTGGCCGCGCGTTTCGGCGTAGGCGATCATCGCCAGAGCCGGCCTGTCTTTCACCGAACCCGCGGGGTTGTTGCCTTCCAGCTTGACCAGCAGGGTATTGGATGTATCGCCCGGCAGCCGCTGGAGCCGCACCAGAGGAGTATTGCCGATAGTTGCTTCGATCGTGGGAAAATCCATGGGAATCCGACTGTTGGCCAAAGGCGCTATTCTAAAGCCAGTAGTGCCATTTGTCTTTTCAGCGGCCGCGACGCCGCTGACCAGGTTGGAATAGTCTTATAGTCGTTCGTTATGAGCTCGGCTCAAGGCCGCCCTCGACCAGCGCAAACGCCAGCGCCAGCCCTCCTTCGTCACTCAGGCTGAGCCAGGCCGTCGATGCCCCGAGTTCCGCCATTCTCGCCGCCGCGTTGCGGTGAAACCTCAGGTATGGCGCGCCCTGCGGGTCGTTGAGCACCTCGATATCGTGCCAGGACACGCGGCCGATACCGGTCCCCAGGGCTTTGCTCGCCGCCTCCTTGGCCGCGAAACGTTTGGCGAGATGGCAGGCGCGCCAGCCGCTGGCAACGAAGGCGGCGTATTCCTCCGGCCCCAGTATCCGCCGTGCAAAGCGTTCACCGCGGCGGGCAAGCGCCTGTTCGATGCGGGCTATTTCCACCATGTCGGTCCCTAGGCCGCGGATCATGACTGCTCCTCCGCTCGCCTCTCGCCGCCGCGAAACAGTTCGCGGCTGAGCAGCGGCTTGTTGCCAAGATACGGTTCCAGGGCCAGGCGGGTCAACTGCTTGGCGGCGCGCAGCGTCGGCGGGTCGTCGAGACGCATGCCGGCAATGGCGAGCAGGTGGCCGCCGCTGAACACCGCCAGCCCGCGGTCCCCCGGCTGGTGCAGCCTGACGCCTTCACCGGGAAGAAATACATAGTGCAGCTCCGGTTCCACCTCGGTGCCGCTGTCCATGTCGATATCAAGCTGCAGGCCGTAGCCGAGGTCGTCGAGCAGGGCCAGTTCGAAAAACCTGAGCACCGGCTCGATTTCGCCATCCTGGGCGAGGATATCCAGGGTTTTGTCGTAGCGCTCGAACAGCTTGGGGTGGGGTTCGTGTTCGTGCAGCAGGCGCGCCAGCAACTCGTTGAGATACAGCCCCACGTAGAGCCGCGCGCCAGCGAACAAAAAAGGTGAGCGGAGGGGCTCGGCCAGGGACAAGGTCTTGAGTTCGGATTTACCCCGCCAGCCCAGCCGCAAGGCACAAAACGGCCGCAGCGGATTGCCGCCGCGCTGCTGGCGGCTGGCGCGACTGACAGCGTTGAAGCGGCCATGGGCAGCACTGAACAGGGTCACCAGTTGACTGGTCTCCCGGTAGGGGCGGGAGTGGAGAACGTAGCCGAGATCGTCAGCTGTCATGGTAGCCGAGGCTTTTCAGCGCACGCTCGCTGTCCGACCAGCCGCTGCGCACCTTGACCCAGAGTTTGAGCATCACCTTGCTGTCGAACAGTTTTTCCATATCGAGCCGGGCCTGCTGGCCGATTTTTTTCAGGCGCTCGCCCTTTTCACCGATGATGATCTTTTTCTGGCCCTCGCGCTCGACGATGATCAGCGCGCTGATATGCAGTACCGCCTCCTCTCGCCGCCACTCCTCGATCTCGACGGCCACTTCATAGGGCAGTTCGGCCCCCAACTGGCGGGTGATCTTTTCCCGCACCAGTTCGGCGGCCAGAAAACGCTCGCTGCGATCGGTGATCTGATCCTCGGGAAAAAAATGAACACCCTCGGGGATCTGCTCACTGATCGCCTCTTTCAGGGCATCGAGGTTGTGGCCGTGAAGTGCCGAAGCGGGCATGATCCGGGCCGCGGGCAGCAATTGTGCAAGCTGTTCGATCCGCGGTAGCAGCGACGCCTTGTCCTCGACCCTGTCGACCTTGTTGAGGACCACGATGACCGGCACGTCCACCCTGGCGACGCGCTCCGCGACGATGGTATCCGCGTCGGTCCACTTGTCGCCATCGACCACGAACACCACCAGATCGACATCGCTGATCGCCTTGCCGGCCACCTTGTTCATATAGCGGTTGAGCGCCTTGCTCTGGCCGACGTGGATGCCCGGGGTGTCGACGAACACAATCTGGTGATCGCCCTCGGTGAGGATGCCAAGCACGTTGTGGCGCGTGGTCTGGGGCTTGCGCGAGGTGATGCTGAGCTTGAAGCCCAGCAGGTGGTTGAGCAGCGTGGATTTGCCCACATTGGGGCGGCCGACGATGGCAACGTAACCGCAGAAAGTCGTGGTGGACATCTTATGCTCGCATGAGAAGAGAGAGAGCCTGCTCCGCGGCGCGCTTTTCCGCTTTCTTGCGGCTCGACGCCTTGGCCTCGACGCTGTGGTCGACGCCGGGAATGGTGCAGGAGACGGTAAATATCTGGTTGTGGGGATCGCCCTCGGTACATACCACGTGGTACACCGGCAATGGCTTGCCGCGACTTTGCAGGTATTCCTGAAGGCGGGTCTTGGCGTCCTTGTCACTGCTGCCGAGGGCGATGCCGTCGAGTTGTTCGCCAAACCAGGCGAGTATCCGCTCGCGGCAGCACTCGATACCGGTCTCGATATAGATCGCGCCGATAATGGCCTCAAGGGCGTCGGCAAGGATCGACTCCCGGCGCTGGCCGCCGCTTTTTAGCTCGCCGCCGCCGAGGGTCAGGCAGGCCCCGAGATCCAGCGCCTTCGCCACCTCGGCGAGGGTATCGCCCCTCACCAGCGATGAACGCAGCCGGGTCAACTCACCTTCACTGGCGTCGGTGAAACGTTCGAACAGCCATTGCGCGACAATCGCGCTCAGCACCGCGTCGCCGAGAAATTCCAGCCGCTCGTTATTGACCGGGCCGGCGCTGCGGTGGGTCAGCGCCTGGACGAACAGCTCCTCACTTTTGAACTGGTAGCCGAGGCGCGTCGACAGGCGCTTGAGGTCGATAGTCATTAGTAATCAGCGGAATTGAGATGATTGGTGAAGGTCACCACCACATCGACGTTGCCGAGCAAGCCCACCCGCTTCTCGTAATCCACCTTGATCAGCGTGCCGCGGGCGCTGCGCTCGATATCGACCGTGCGCACGTCGATGTCGCGAATATTATTGATGGAAAAATAATCCCGCAGTTTGCGTCTCACATCGCCATCGCTGAGTTGGTCGATATTTTCCTCGCGCATGGAGTCCAGTGCCGCGCCGACAAAGTAATCGTCGAGGTACAGCGGCCCCACCCGAAACAGCGCCAGCAGCACAAAGCCCAGGGCGGCAAACAGCATCAGCATGCTCAGCGACGACATCCCACACTGGTAGCGATTATTCATCGGAGACGCTTCATGTGGCTGGTTCCTCGCTGCGTTATCTAGCGAATTTTTCCCGCTCGATCGAAGCTTGGCAAACTGAAGAAATCATCCCAGTGCATCCAGATGGCGAACGCCTTGCCGACGATATTGGCCTCCGGCACCGGCCCCCAGACACGACTGTCGCTACTGTTGTCCCGGTTGTCGCCCATCATGAAGTAATGGCCTTCGGGAACGACCACGGAAATGCGCCGGCCGAGGCGCCCGGGAACCCGGTGCTTGCGGATCAGATGGCGCTCACCTTCGATATTTTCCTCCACGATATCATAGCCGTAACCGGCCAGATAGGGCGTGCGTATCCGCCTTTGTTCGATTTTTTCACCGTTGACGAACAACTGGTTGTCGAACAGCTGGACGTGGTCCCCGGGAAGGCCGATGACCCGCTTGATGAAGTAGCGGGAGTCACCGGGCGGGAAAAACACCATCACGTCGCCCCGCCGGGGCTGGCCGACATCGATGATCTTGGTCTGAGTGACGGGCACCCTGAGGCCGTAGGAAAACTTGTTGACCAGGATGAAATCCCCGACCTGGAGCGTAGGCACCATCGAGGCCGAGGGGATCTGGAACGGTTCGACCAGGAACGAGCGCAGCACCAGCACCACCAACAGTACGGGGAAGAACGGCGCGGTATACTCCACATAGAACGGTGCCGGAGACTCGCCGCGTCGCCGGCGCAGCACCAGCTTGTCGAGCACCCACATCAAACCGCTGACCAGGGTCAGGATCACCAGGATGAGGGGGAAATTAATATCCATTCAATCAACCATCCGTCTTCAGTACTGCCAGGAAGGCTTCCTGGGGGATTTCCACGTTGCCGACCTGTTTCATGCGCTTTTTCCCGGCCTTCTGCTTTTCGAGCAGTTTCTTTTTACGGGATATATCGCCGCCGTAGCACTTGGCGAGGACATTCTTGCGCAGCGCCTTCACCGTGGTCCGGGCAATGATATGGCCGCCGATAGCCGCCTGGATGGCGACGTCGAACATCTGCCGGGGGATCAGCTCCTTCATTTTTTCGGTGAGCTGGCGCCCTTTCGAGTGGGCGCTTTCACGATGCACGATCAGCGCCAGAGCGTCCACTTTATCACCATTGATCAAAACATCCAGCCTTACCAGGGGCGCGTACTGGAACCGGCGGAAGCCGTAATCGAGGGAGGCAAAGCCCCTGCTCACCGACTTGAGGCGATCGAAAAAGTCCATCACCACCTCACTCATCGGCAGCTCATAGACCAGCGAGACCTGGCCGCCGACAAATTGCATATCCTTCTGAACACCGCGCTTCTCGACGCACAGGGAAATGACGTTGCCCACATAGTCACGAGGCACCAGGATGCTGGCCTCGCAGATCGGCTCGCGCATCTCTTCGATGGCGCCCGGGTCCGGCAGATCGGAAGGGTTTGAAATATGAATCACTTCGCCGCTGTTCCTGACGACCTCGTACACCACCGTCGGCGCGGTAGTGATCAGGTCGAGGTCGTACTCCCGTTCGAGCCGCTCCTGGATGATCTCCATGTGCAACATGCCGAGGAAACCACAGCGAAAGCCGAAGCCGAGCGCGTCGGAACTTTCCGGCTCATAGAACAGCGAGGCATCGTTGAGGGTGAGCCTGGCAAGCGCCTCGCGGAAATCTTCGAAATCGTCGGCGTTGACCGGAAACATGCCGGCGTAAACCTGGGGTTTGACCTGCTGGAAGCCCGGCAGGGCCGGGGTATCGGGGGTGTTGCTGAGAGTGAAGGTGTCTCCCACCGGGGCGCCGTGGATATCCTTGATGCCGGCGACCACAAAACCCACCTCACCGGCGCGCAGCACCCCGGTCTCCTTGCGCTTCGGCGTGAACACACCGACGCTGTCGACCACCTGGGGCTTGCCGATGGTCTTGGTAATGATCTTGTCCTTGACCTTGAGGGTGCCGTTCTTGACTCTCACCAGCGACACCACGCCCAGATAGTTATCGAACCACGAATCGATGATCAGCGCCTGCAGAGGGGCATCCACATCGCCTTCCGGGGGCGGCACCTTGGCCACCAGTTGCTCCAGGATATCGTCGATACCCATGCCGGACTTGGCACTGCAGGGCACCGCCTCACTGGCGTCGAGACCGATAATGTCCTCGATTTCGGTCTTGACCCGTTCCGGCTCCGCCTGCGGCAGGTCCATCTTGTTGAGCACGGGGAGCACCTCGAGCCCCTGGGCAATCGCGGTGTAGCAATTGGCGACCGACTGAGCCTCGACCCCCTGGGCGGCATCCACGACCAACAGCGCTCCTTCGCAGGCGGCGAGCGACCGCGACACTTCGTAGGAGAAATCGACGTGGCCCGGGGTGTCGATAAAGTTCAGCTGATAGATCTTGCCATCGCGCGCCCGGTAATCAAGGGTCACGCTCTGGGCCTTGATGGTGATACCACGCTCCCGCTCGATATCCATGGAATCGAGGACCTGTGCGGCCATCTCCCGCTCGCTGAGGCCGCCACACACTTGGATGAACCGGTCGGCAAGCGTCGACTTGCCGTGATCGATATGGGCAATGATGGAAAAGTTGCGGATATGGCTGAGGTCTGACACGTGCGATGAAATTCCCATGATTTACAAGGCGTAAAGCGACGCGCAGTCTAGCGGATTTGGGCCCTCCGCGCCATGGATTCCGGCGCAGGCGCGAGGAGAAGGGCCGGCAGGAATCCTCCTGCCGGCCGACACTCAGGGGGCGATCTGGATGGTGCGGAAGATAAACTGCCCCTGGCGCAGGAAGCGCACCAGCACCGGGGTGCCCTTGGGAATCTTGCCGCGGATCAGGGTGTAGTCCTTGACGCTGGTAATACGGGCATTGCCGAGCTGGACGATGATATCCCCAGGGAGCAAGCCGGCGCTCTGGGCGGGCGATCCGGCCGCGACATTGTCGATCACCACGCCGCCGCGGATACCGAGGGCGGCGCTGGTTTCCTGGTCGAGATTCTGCAACGACAGGCCGAGCACATCGCCGCCGGCACCGGTGGATGCCTGGTCGTTCTCACCCTCGGGCAACGAGCCCACGGTTATCGCCAGGGTGCGCTTTTTGCCTTCGCGGATCAACTCGGCATCGGCCTTGCCGCCGGGGGGCAGCAAACCGACCTGGTGGGGCAGATCGCCGGACTCCCTGATCACCCGGTCGTTGAAACGGATGATCACATCACCGGGCTTGAGGCCGGACTTCTCCGCGGGACTGTCGGCGATGACTTGGGCGATCAGCGCACCCTGGGGCTTGTCGAGGCCGAGAGAGCTGGCCAGATTCTTGTCGACTTCCTGGATATAGACACCGAGCCAACCCCGTTCGACCCTGCCCTTCTCCTTCAGCTGGTCGACCACGTCGATGGCGACGCTGACCGGGATGGCGAATGACAGGCCGATGGAGCCGCCGGTGCGGGTATAGATCTGGGAGTTGATGCCGACCACCTCGCCCTGCAGATTGAACAGCGGCCCCCCGGAATTACCGGGATTGATGGCGACGTCGCTCTGGATGAAGGGCACGTAGTTCTCGCCCTTGTCGGTGGGCAGGCTGCGGCCGATGGCACTGACGATGCCGACGCTGGCAGAGTAGTCGAGGCCGAATGGCGAGCCGATCGCCACCACCCATTCACCGACCCGAAGCTTGTCGGGGGCGGCGAGCTTCACCACCGGCAGCCCGCCGGCATCGATCTTCAGCAACGCCAGGTCGGAACGGGGATCGGTGCCCACCACCTCGGCGCTGAACTCACGGCGATCGCTGAGGCGCACCGAGATCTCGCTGGCGCCATCCACCACATGGTTGTTGGTCAGCACGTAGCCGTCGCCGGAAATGATAAAGCCGGACCCCATGGAATACGCATTGCGCTCCGGCATGCCGCGCTGCTCGAAAAGCTCGCGAAAAATCTCCGGCACCTGCTGGCCCGGGGGCATCATCATCCGGCCGCCGCCGGCGACCTTCTGCACGGTGTTGATCTTCACCACAGCCGGAGACGTCTCCTCGATGAGATCGGCAAAGTCCGGCAGGTCGGCCTGTGCCAGGCCGGCCTGAAAGAGCACCAGCAGCCATAAAAGCGATAGTTTTCTCAACATGGTCATTACTCGATTTTCACTGAAAAACGGAAGCTGCGCGCGGCGTCTCGCCGTCGAGCAGTAGCGGTTGGAGGTCGGGATTGCTCCGCGCCCGCCAGGAAAAAAACCGCACCAGGGCCCCGCCCGCCAGCAACCCCAGCAGCGCGGCCAGCACTGCGCCGGGCTCGCCGGCGCCGGCCCTGGTGGCTGCCCCGGCGCAGACCAGCATGGCCAGCAGCGGCAGCAGATAAACGGCGAGGGAGCCGGCAACCACGACATGGTCGGGAATCCCTATGGTGACTTGCTGGTCGAGGCGAAAATCCTGCGGCGCGCGCGCGCCCATTGAAACCCTCAAGGTGGAAGCGCTGCCCAGCACCCCGGCCAGCACCCGCTGGCCACAGCCGGAGCGCGCCCGGCACGCACCACAGGTAGAGGTCTGGATGGTCTCGACCCACAGCGCATCCGACTCGATGGCCACGACCCTGCCCTGTTCTTCAAGCATCGCGTCTCCCCGGCACCCTACTCGCGACCGGCAAATTCAATGCGGCTCGCCACCCGCTGGGCGGTTTCCAGAGGTATCTCGCCCACCACAGACACCAGGTGGTCGCGTCCCCGGGCCTCGATTCGCACCAGTTGGACCACAGTGGCTCCCCGCTGGGCCTGGACTTCCGGAAGTTGCCCACCCTGATGAGGGTCGAAAAATATCGAAAACACCGACAGGCCGTCGCTGAACAGCAGGGTTTCGACGCCGTGGCCATCCATCTCGCGACCCATCAGTTGAAATCCCGGCGGCAGCCAGGAGACCTGCCATCCCGACACGCCCGCGGCGCCATTCGCGGTGGCCGCGCAGCTCGCCGTCACTCCGCGCTCGGTGGCTGCGGCGATCAACTCTTCGGCCAGCTCCCGATCGACTCCGTAGCTCACATCCATGTACTGAAAGCGCTCCAGCACCCGCTTGCCGCCATCGAGCAGCAGTGACTGCAACAACAGGCCGCTGCGCTTGTCGATGGCAAACACATAGCCATAGCGGAAAGGATCGAGGGGTACGAGATGGATCACCCACACGTCCTGGTCGGCGACACGATCCTCGCCGCGCAGATGCACTTCGTAGTAGCTGGCCAACTGCTGGTAGTCGATAACGGGTTGCGGCTGGAGGTCGCGCATCGCGCGATCGAACCCTGTCGGGCAGCCAGCCTGCCCGTGCCGCAGGATCTCCTGGCTGGGGCCGTTGAGGTAGGACCAGCGTTGGTACTCCACACCGTCCCGCACCACATGGGTCGCTCTCACCGACTTCAGCACACCGGCGTATTCGTAGGTGAATATCCCCTGGTAATCGAGCTGGCGGCTGGCCTCGGCCATGGTGCCGAGCATCTGGCTGGTGTCCACATCGTTGTCCGCGCTGGCGGTGGAACCCAGCGCCAGGACAGCCAGCATCGCCAGCCACCTGACTGCAACGCGGGAGAGAATGAGAATGGTTTTGGGCAAGGGCGATACCCTAGCGGGCATTATCGACCTCTTGAGGCAGCCGCGCATAAGGAAGCATACCCTGACTGGCGTTGGCCGAAGCCTTTTCGGTATGGCGCTTCATCATGCCATTGAGGTAGAGCTGGATCGCCTGCTGGGTTTCCAGATCGGGCTGCACCTGCTGCATGATGGTCACCGGGCGCGGCTCGATGGCGTACTTGCTGTCGGTGCTGGCCATTCGCCCCGTGACCGGCGGCAGGTCGAAGCCCGACGGCAGCTGGAACTGCGGCCCCGAGGCGCCGTCGACTGGCGCCGCGCCGGCTACCTGGGCCGGGCTGTCGCCGCCGACACCGTCACCACCGAGGCCGGCCAACTGGAACTGCTGCACACCGAGCACCGCCACAGCGGCCACGGTGGCTGCCACGGCGACTTTCGACAAGGGTTGGAAGAAGCGGTGAAGCGAAGGCCGGGGGGATTTCTCGTCGGCAATGGCCGCGCTGATGCGCGCCGACAGGTCGACCCGCCTCGCCGGCAGCTCTCCGCGAATCGCGGCGGCGGCAAGATGGTAGCGATGCCAGGAATCCCGCAATTGTGGATCGCTCTCCATGCTTTTGAGAAGCCGCATGGTCTCCAACTCGCTGGTTTCGTTATCCATCAGCGCGGAGAGGGTTTCATGGATTCGCTTATCGGAGTCGCCCATTGGCACGTTTCCTCATTTGGCACTCTTGCCCATTCTAACGCCAACCCCGGGCTCTACAAGAGCCATCGGGGCCGCTTTCAAATTCACTGTCCGGTCTGACCGCCAAAACCCGCCCAGGTTCCGTGGCACCACCACCTCAGTCATTTTCACCCATCAACGCCTTGATTCGCTGGTCGATCGCCTCCCTGGCGCGGAAGATCCGCGAGCGCACGGTACCCACCGGGCAGTTCATCACGGTGGCTATATCCTCGTAGCTGAGACCATCGAATTCCCGCAAAGTGACCGCGGTGCGCAGATCTTCCGGCAAATTCTCGATGGCGTCGGTCACGACTTTCTGCAACTCGTCGCGAAACAGCAGGTTCTCGGGGCTGTCGACGTCCTTGAGCAGGTCGCTGCCGGAATAGAATTCGGCATCCTCCACATCGACATCACTGGCCGGCGGCCGGCGGTTGCGGGCCACCAGGTAGTTCTTGGCGGTATTGACCGCGATGCGGTACAGCCAGGTGTAGAACTGGCTGTCGCCGCGAAAGTTGCCGATCGCCCGGTAGGCCTTGATGAAGGCCTCCTGCACCACATCGTTGACTTCATCGAAGTCCCGGACAAAGCGACTGACAATGGCGTGGACCTTGTACTGGTACTTGAGCACCAGCAGGTCGAACGCCCGCTTGTCGCCTTTCTGGACGCGCTCCACCAATTGTTTATCCGAATCAGGCGCCTGGTCGGCGTCCATCCGCTTCTCCCCTCACAAAAATTCTTCGAGATCTGGACCGCAAGGCTAGACCATCAAACCCGGGACAAGTTCGCTGCCCTCTGGGTTTTGTTGAGGCGCTATACTATCATGCCGCCTCCCGGGAAGAGACAGAAACCCTTTGCCATGAACAAGCCCTATCAGCACGATGTTCTTGTAATCGGCAGTGGCGCGGCGGGTGCGAGCCTGGCCCTGCGGCTGGCCGACGACTACCGGGTCGCGGTGCTGAGCAAAGGCTCCGTCAACTCCGGCTCCACCTGGTACGCCCAGGGCGGAGTGGCGGCGGTACTCGACGACGAGGACAGTATCGAATCCCATATCCAGGACACCCTGGTGGCCGGCGGCGGCCTGTGTCATGAAGACGCGGTGCGCTTCACCGTGGAAAACGGCCCCGCGGTCATCGATTGGCTGGTGCAGATGGGCATGGATTTCACCCGCGACCAGAGCACCGGGGAATTCCACCTGACGCGCGAAGGCGGCCACAGCCACCGCCGCATCCTCCACACCGCGGACGCCACCGGCAGGGCGGTGTCGAGCGCGCTGACCGATAAACTGGTCAACCACCCCAACATCGACATCTTCGAAGACCACATCATCGTCGACCTGATCACCCAGTCCGACCGCAACAGCCACAAGCTGCGCTGCAGCGGCGCCTACGTGCTGGACCGCGCCAACGATCGGGTGAGCACCTTTCAGGCCAAATGCGTGGTGCTTGCCACCGGTGGCGCCAGCAAGGTCTATCTTTATACCAGCAGCCCCGACGGCGCTTCCGGCGATGGCATCGCCGTGGCGTGGCGCAAGGGCTGCCGGGTGGCCAACATGGAATTCAACCAGTTTCACCCCACCTGCCTGTTCCACCCCGATGCCAAGGCCTTTCTGCTCACCGAGGCGCTGCGCGGCGAAGGCGCCTACCTGCGGCTGCCCGACGGCGAGCGGTTCATGCCGCGCTTCCACGAATTGGCCGAGCTCGCCCCCCGGGATACCGTGGCCCGCGCCATCGACCACGAGATGAAACGCCTGGGCAGCGACTGCGTGTATCTCGACATCACCCACAAGAGTCCGGAATTCATCAGGTCCCACTTCCCCACTATCTGGGAGGAATGCCTGAAATACGGCATCGACATGGCCCGCGACCAGGTGCCGGTGGTGCCCGCCGCCCATTACACCTGCGGCGGCGTGCTCACCGATCTCAAGGGACGCACCGATCTCAAGAATCTCTACGCCATCGGCGAGACCGCCTCCACCGGCCTGCACGGCGCCAACCGCATGGCCAGCAACTCGCTGCTGGAATGCCTGGTGTTCGGCTGGTCCGCCGCCGGGCATATCCGCCAGGTGATCGACACCGTGCCGCCACCGGAGCAGGCGCCGCCCTGGGATGAATCACGGGTAACCCATTCCGACGAGGATGTGGTGATCTCCCACAACTGGGATGAACTGCGCCGTTTCATGTGGGACTACGTGGGCATCGTGCGCACCCGCAAGCGGCTGGAGCGGGCCGAGCACCGCATCAAGATGCTGATGCGGGAAATCAACGAGTACTACAGCAACTACAAGATCAGCCGCGACCTGATCGAACTGCGCAATCTGGCGCTGGTGGCGCAGCTGATCATCCGCTCCGCCCAGCAGCGCAAGGAGAGCCGCGGCCTGCACTACACCCTGGATTATCCCGAGCAATCGCCGGTCGCCCAGGACACGATTCTGGTGCCGATCAACTACGCCGCCCAGGACATCATCGTCAGCCGGCCCTGAACCGGCCCTCTCCCCGCCCCGCACGGACCAGCCCGCGGGCCAGCACATGGAACTGGCGCCAACCCTCCGCAGCGCAACCGTCGCGCATCAGCGCCACCTGGCGACGGCGACAGCCATCATCCAGCTCAAACACCAGCAGCCAGCGGGCCAGGTAACGCACCCGGCAGCATACCGGCACGCTCCTGCCATCGCGGTCGACCAGGCTCCAGTTGCCATCGTCGTGGCACAGGCGCCAACTGCGCCGCTCGCCGAACGCGCGCGCCTGCCAGCCGAGATTCGCCAGCACCAGCAGAGCGACTGCGCCAAACTGCCACCATGGCAAGTTGGCGAATGCCAGCAGGCCAGCTGCCAGAGCGTGACCACCGACCAGCAGCAGCCACTGCCGTGGCGATGGCGCGAGGGAACATTCAGCGAACGCGGTGGCGGGTGTCACGGACGATCTGCACGACGCGGAGCAAGTCCGCATCCTCCGGGTCTTCGCGGCGCATGAACCAGGTGAACAAATCCTGATCCTCGCAATCCAACAGGCGGTGGTAACGCTCCTTGTCACTGTCGTCGAGCTCGGGATAGATCTGGTCGATGAACGGCAGGAGGATAAGATCCAGTTCGAGCATACCCCGGCGACTTGCCCAAAACAGGCGATTTCTATCCATGACGGATTCCAACAAAACGATGTTCGGGCATTATAGTGGAACCGTCCCGGGGAACTCACTACCATATCTGGCCAACTTCACCCGGACAGCCAATACCCCATGACCGACTGGATTGCGTTTCTCCAACAACAGGGTGGCCTGGTGGCCGCCGACGGTGAACCGACCGCCGCCATCACCGGCTTTGGCGAACAACCGGCGGACTATCCGGCCCTGCTGTCGACCACCCTGCTGATGTCGCTGGACGACCGGGGCGTCATTCGCCTTACCGGGCCCGATACCGACAAACTGCTGCAGGGTCAACTGACCTGTGACCTGTCGGCGATCACTCCCGACAATGCCGGCAACGGCGCCCTGTGCACTGTCCAGGGGCGGACCATCGGCAACTTTCCCATTGCCCGCGATGGCGCAGGCGACACTCTGCTGCTCCCGCCGGCCGCACTGATGCCGGCAATCCTCGAGACCCTCAAGAAGTACGCTGTGTTCTACAAGACCCAACTGAACGACGACAGCGCCCGCTACCAGGTGCTGGGCCTTGCCGGTCCGGACGCCAGCCAGCTGATCGCCGCGATCAGCGGCAGCGCGCCCACCGGCAGCTGCCACCACCATCAGGGCACGACGTTTCTCCAGCTCGGGGATCAGCGCTGGCTGGCGGTGGCGCCGGGTGACAGCGCCCGCCAGCTATGGCAACAGCTCGCCAGGCGGGCGACTCCCGCCGGCCTGCCCCTGTGGGAACTGCTGGCCATCCGCGCCGGGCAGGGCGAAGTGCGGCCCGCCACCCGGGAGGAATTCATTCCGCAGATGCTCAACCTGCAACATACCGGGGGTATCAGTTTCCGCAAAGGCTGCTATACCGGCCAGGAAATCGTCGCCCGCATGCAGTACCTGGGCAAGCTCAAGCGGCGCATGTACCGGCTGGCCATCGCCGCGACCACGCCCCCCGGCCCCGGCACGAAGATCCAGGCGGACGCAGGCGGGCCAAATTGCGGCCATGTCGTCTTGGCCGCTCGCGCCGACCAGCAAACCCTGGAGTTGCTGGCGGTGCTCACCGCCGAGGCCGCGGCAGGACAACAGTTGCTGATCGACGGACAGGCCCATGCCATCCGCGCACTGCCCCTGCCCTACGATCACCAGTTCCCCGCTCACGCCGATGGCGGCTAGCTGGATCGCCTGGCTCGGCGCACTGTCCCTGGTCACCATGGTGGCCAGCCTGGTTGTCCTGCCGCTGCTGGTGGCGCAGATACCGGAAGATTACTTTCTCCACCAGCGGCGTGCCCCGGCGCCGTGGAAGGATGATCGCCCGCTGCTGCGGCTTCTGTTCCTGCTGCTCAAGAACCTGCTGGGAGTGGCCCTGCTGATCGGCGGCCTGATCATGGTGTTCATGCCAGGCCAGGGTCTGCTGACCATGGCCATCGGGCTGATGCTGCTGGACTACCCGGGGAAGTACCAGTTGGAACAGCGTATCGTCAGGGTGCCGGCCATTCTCAAGGGACTCAACTGGCTGCGCGCCAAGCGCCATGCCCCGCCCCTGCGCATCGACGACCCGCGCTGACGGCATCAGTCGTCCGCCGGACCCACCCACATCATGGGATTGTGGGCCACCTCCCAGAGAAACCCGTCAGGGTCGGCGAAATACCCGGAGTAGCCACCCCAGAAGACTTTCTGCCCCGCCTTCACGAGACGTCCGCCGGCGGCCACCGCCTCCTCCAGCAGGGCATCCACCTCGGCCTCCCCGGCCACATTGTGGGCCAGGGCAAATCCGGAAAAACCGGAACCCGCCACCGCTATCCCGGCATCCTCCGCCAGCGCCTCGCGGCCAAACAGCGCCAACCAGGTGCCGTTCAAGGTAAAAAATGCCACCTCCGGCGGGGATTCCATCCGCGGCAGGCCGAGGCCCTGCTGGTAAAAGCGGACAGAACGCTCCAGGTCCGCCACCCCCAGGGTGATCATGCTGATTCTAGGTTTCATAGGATGTTCTCCAAATCAGATATTGCTCAGGGCCATGGCTGCCAACAGCAAACAAACCGCCCGCAGTGCGCACGCCCCCCCGCCTGCCGAGAAGAATCCCACAGGATGCCGCTCCATTCCCAGCTTCGACCTCGCCTGCGGACACCGGGCTCGGTGGCGACCTCCATGGGCCACCACATCAAAATCATCTTGACATAGATGTCAATTTGATCTTTGCTCACTCCATCCTGCGGGCAATGAATGGCCCCGGTCCTGCATAACCAGATCCTGCATAACTATAAATGGAGCTACAACCCATGAACAAGCGAACGACCCCGGCAGCGTACCCGCAGATCGGCCAGCGCCCGCAGACTCCCGCCCTCGCCGGCGGATTACTGCTGCTGGCACTATCCGGCGGCAGTCATGGCGACGCCATCTGCGCCATCGACGCCATCCAGGCCATGGCCCCGGCGGACACCACGATCTCGGCGGCCGAGAGCGTTGCCGAACCCGCTCCCCACTGCCGCATCGACGGTCATGTCACGACCACCAACCCAGGTCCGAACCAGGTCAATTTTCGCCTGCAACTGCCTGATAGCGACTGGAATGGCAGATACTATTTCATCGGCGTAGGCGCCACTGGCGGCGCGGTGCCGACGGATTCACAGATACCCGCCGGCAACCCCGTGTTGCGGGGATTCGCGGTGGCCGGCACCGACACCGGGCACCAGAGTGTCGCCGACTGGACCTTCCTGGCCGAGAGCGAGGCCAAAGCCGTGGATCACGCCCATCGCGGCGCCCACGTCACCGCTGTCGCCACCCAGCAGATCACCAGACAGTACTACGGGGCGGATTCCATGTATCGCTACCATTCCGGCTGCTCCGGCGGCGGCCGGATGGGCATGGAAATCATTACCCGCCACCCGGAGGATTACGACGGTGTCTTGCTCGGCGCGCCCGGCATCGGCCCCGAGCGCGGCGCCGAAACCATGCTGGCCTTTATCTATGCCGCCCAGCAGTTGCACCGCGAGCCGGGCGCCTGGGTATCGCCGGCCAAGCTGGCTATGGCCGAACAGCATGTCACCCGGGCATGTGATGCCCTCGACGGCGCTACCGACGACATCATCTGGGAACATGAAGCGTGCAGCTACGACTTCAAGCAACTGCAATGCCCGGCCGGCGACAGCGACGACTGCCTCACTGCGCCGGAAATCCGCACCATAGAAGCCCTGCTGCGCGGCCCGCAGGGTCCGAAAGGTCCCATCAAGTCGGGATTTCCCATCTCCAATATGAGTTCCTGGAGCCTCTTCCTGGGGATGTCGCCGCCCCCCTGGCCGGAAAAAATCACCCGGGAAAATTTCCAACAGGCATCTCCCGGCTACATGATCGGCAACACCTTGGCCCAGGCCTATTTTGGCAAGGACTTCCAAGGACTCACGGACTTTGATTTCAACGACCAGGCCCAGCTCGATGCCTGGTGGGCGGCCGCGGAGCGGATCGGCTACGGCTATTCCATGTCGACCGATATCAGCGGAGTACAGAAGGCCGGCGGCAAGATCATCTTCTGGAACGGCGTCAGCGACCCCTGCTGCATCGACACCGAGCTGATCAAGTACTACAAGGATGCCGGAACAACCCTCGGCGGCATGGAGAAACTGGCCAGTTTCTCCCGCTTCTATCGCATCCCCGGCATGGCCCATTGCGGCGCCGGCTCCGGCCCACAGGATGCTCCGGACAAGATGCTCGAAGCACTGATCGACTGGGTTGAAAACGGCGAATCCCCGGCGGATATCGTCACCCATCGCGGCGACCGGGCGGAACTGCTGTTCGCCGACCCGGACACCGGCACCGTATCGGGCGTGATGGTGCCGCCCTCCCAGGGCAGCGCACGGGATTTCCTGATTTGCCCCTATCCGCAAAAATCGGTATTCAATGGCAAAACAGGTGGCGAAATGGATGCCGGCAACTGGTCCTGCAAATCGTTGTAATGCGGTGATCGCGGATCGGTCGGGGCGCCACTTTCGGCGCCCTTTTTTTGCGCAACCCTCGGCAGCCGGTATCGTTCACCGGCGCCGGCAGGCCCCGCACGCCCGGGCTACACGTAGGGCGCTCGATCGATGAACACCGCCGTGCTGCGGGGATGGATGGTTTTGCCCTTGGCCTTCAGGTGAACCTTGATAAAGGCCGCGCCGAACAGCAAAATCAGCGAAGAATAATAAACCCACAACAATATCAGCACCACGGCGCCGGCGGCGCCGTAGGTGGATGCCGTAGCGGTATAGGCGAGGTAGGTGGCGATCCCATAGCGGCCCAGCGAAAACAGCACGGCGGTGACCGCCGCACCGAGCAGCACATCGCGCCAACTCAGCACCACGTCGGGCAACAGTTTGAACATCGCGGCAAACAGCAGGGCGATGACCAGCAAGGATATCAGCTGTTCCGACCCCTTGAGGAGTACTTCAGCCAGGGGCAGAAAGCGGGTGGTAAAATCGAGGCTGACCCGCAAAAAGATACCCAGCAGCAACGACACCAGCAGAACAAAGCCAATGGCCAGCACCACCATCAGGGAAAAAAACCGCTTCTTGAGGAAAATCAGAATATTGTTGCGGCTCGGCTTGGCGGTGACACCCCATATCAGATTGAGGGAATATTGCATCTGGGCAAAGACAGTGGTGGCGCCCACCACCAGGGCGACGATCCCCGCCACCGTCGGGAACAGGCCTGACTGATCGATCCGCGAATTGGAAACCGCCTGCTCCACGGCGCGGGCCGCTTCGACACCCATGACATCCTGCAATTGCCCGACGATCTGCCCCTGCGCGGCGTCCTCGCCGAGAAAGATCCCGATCACGGCCACCGCGATGATCACCGTGGGCGCGAGAGAAAAAAGTGTGTAAAAAGCCAGCGAACCGGCATAGCTGAAGGCGTTGAACTTAAGCCACAGCTCCACCGTATCGCGGACGATTTGCCACCAATAGCGCAATGCTTGCACAAACGACTCCCCCGGCGAGCTGTTGCCAGTACAGGTTCGGCCAGCCTCTGCAGGCGGCCTGCCGCTGATCCGGCACGATGCCTGAAACTTATACGATCCGGCGCTGAATTGCCAGCCGCCCGCGGCGGTACGGCCCTTCTACATCCAGATTGCCGGTGTGACGGCCACCGTCCTGTCCCCGCAATTGATCCACGCCTGGCCGTCTTCGATGGCGACATGCAGTTCCATGTTGCGGGCTGCCAGCGCGGCGAGCGCGGCGGTGGCCTCACCGGGGAGATGGAGCACATGGAGCTTGTCCTGCCGCTGGAGCCTGTCCTTGTTTTTCTCCCACCACACGGTGGCCGTGCGCGGCCCATAACTGAGCACGGTCACCCGGTCGGCGCGGTTGCAACCTTTGCGGATGCGGGACTCGTCCGGCACGCCGAGTTCGATCCAGTGGGTGATGTGATCGGTCAGATCCCTATCCCACAGATCGGGCTCGTCATCGGTGCTGATGCCTCGGGTGAAAGCAAGACTGTCGCTGGCAAACAGGGCGAAAGCCAGCAGCCGCACCATCAACCGCTCTTCGGTTTCGGACGGATGGCAGGCAAGGGTGAGGGCATGGCTGGCGTAGTAGTGGCGGTCCATGTCGGCAATATTGAGCGTGGCTTTGTAGATGGTGGCCTTGAGCGCCATACGGGTACCCGTGGGTGGTTGGTGTTACCCGCTGCCGGGGGACTATTCGCTACCGGGGGCTATCTGCTACGGGGAACTATGGATTTTCCGGCAGGGCCCAGTCGACGGGCTGCTGGCCGGTCTGGTGCAGGTAGGCATTGGCCTTGGAAAAATGGCGGCAGCCGAGAAAACCCCGGTGGGCGGACAGCGGCGACGGATGCGGTGCCTTCAGCACGAGATGTTTGGCGGTATCGATAAAATCGCCTTTTTTCTGGGCATAGCTGCCCCACAACATAAAGACGATATGCTCGCGCTGTTCGTTGAGGGCGTGGATCGCGGCGTCGGTAAAGGTTTCCCAGCCCTTGCCCTGATGGGCGCCGGCCCGGCCCTGCTCCACCGTGAGGGTGGCGTTGAGCAGCAGTACGCCCTGCTCCGCCCAATGGCTGAGACAACCGTGGGGCGCCGGGGGAATGCCCAGGTCGGCATCCAGTTCCTTGTAGATATTGACCAGCGACGGCGGAATCTGAATGCCGGGCAGCACCGAAAAGCACAACCCGTGCGCCTGGTGAGGGCCGTGGTACGGATCCTGGCCCAGGATCACCACCTTCACCTTGGCAAAGGGCGTGGTGTTGAAGGCGTTGAACCACAGGGCGCCCGGCGGATAGATGATTTTGCCCTGCTGTTTCTGCCGTAGCAGGAAGGCTTTCAGCTCGCCCATGTAGGGCTGGTCGAACTCCCCGCCCAGCACCGCCAGCCAGCCGGGTTCGAGTTTGACTGTCGATGCATCGGGCATTGTGGATCTCCTTACTCTGGACGCATATGGGGGAACAGTAATACATCCCGGATCGACGGTGAATCGGTCAACAGCATCACCAGCCGGTCGATGCCGATGCCTTCGCCGGCGGTGGGCGGCAGGCCGTACTCCAGGGCGCGCACGTAGTCGCCATCGTAGTGCATCGCCTCATCGTCGCCGGCATCCTTTTCCGCCACCTGCCGGCGGAACCGCTCGGCCTGGTCCTCGGCATCGTTGAGCTCGGAGAATCCATTGGCGATTTCCCGCCCGCCGACGAAAAATTCGAAGCGGTCGGTGACCATGGGATTGCCGTCGCTGCGCCGCGCCAGGGGCGACACCTCGGTGGGATACTGGGTGATGAATGTCGGCTGGTCGAGCCGGTGCTCCACGGTTTTCTCGAAAATCTCGATCCATACCTTGCCGAGGCCCCAGCTGTCCTTGAGGGGTATGTCCAGGTGCTCGGCGATCTCCCGTGCGCCCCGTTCGTCCGCCAGGGCCGCGGCGGAAATGTCCGGGTTGAAGTGCAGAATGGCATCAAATACGGCGAGCCGGCGGAACGGACGGGCAAAGTCGTAGATGGTCTCCTGGAGGATGTCGCCCTCGGCATTCCTTACCGTGTTGCGCACCTCGGTAGTGCCCAGCACGCCGAGGCACAGCTTGCGCAACATGTCCTCGGTGAGATCCATCAGGTCGTTGTAGTCGGCGTAGGCCTGGTAGAACTCGAGCATGGTGAACTCGGGATTGTGCCGGGTCGACAGCCCTTCGTTTCTGAAGTTGCGATTGATCTCGTAGACCCGCTCGAAGCCACCCACCACCAGCCGCTTGAGGTACAGTTCCGGCGCCACCCGCAGGTACATGCCGATATCCAGGGCGTTGTGGTGGGTGACGAAAGGCCGGGCGGTGGCGCCGCCGGGGATCACCTGCAGCATCGGGGTCTCCACCTCGAGGAAGTCCCGGCCGTTCAGGTAACTGCGGATGAAGTCGACCACCTTCGAGCGGATGCGGAAGGTGTCGCGCACTTCCGGATTGGCGATCAGGTCGACATAGCGCTGGCGGTAGCGCATTTCCTGGTCGGCGAGACCGTGGAACTTGTCGGGCAGCGGGCGCAGGGATTTGGTGAGCAGCTGATAGTCGTCGAGCTGCACGTAGAGATCGCCCTTGCCGGATTTATGGAGGACTCCCCTGACGCCGACGATATCGCCGAGGTCGAGGGTCTTGGCGAACTCCCGCGCCTCTTTGGTGACGTACAACTGGATGCGCCCCGCGCCATCGAGAATTTCCATGAAGGCGCCGCGGTTGCGCACCACCCGGCCAGCGACGGCAACCACCAGGTTCAACCTTTCCAGCTCTTCCTTGCTCTTGTCGCCATAGGCATTCTGCAGGTCCGCCGTTTTGCTGTCGGGCCGGAAGTCGTTGGGAAAGGTGGCGCCGGGCCGGGTGCGCAGTTCCGCCAGCTTGGCCCGGCGCTCGGCGATCAACCTGTTTTCATCCTGGGGGGCGTCCCGGCGGGTGGGCGTGGTGTTGTCAGTCATGAGGAATTCCGTCGTTGTCAGCCTGACCAGGCGGGGCTTCCCGAAGGAGGCCCCGCCTGGTCAGAGGCCGGCCTTGAGCGAGGCTTCGATGAATTTGTCCAGGTCGCCATCCAGCACGCCCTGGGTATTGCGGGTTTCGATACCGGTGCGCAGGTCCTTGATGCGGGCGTCGTCCAGCACGTAGGAGCGGATCTGGCTGCCCCAGCCGATGTCGGACTTGCTGTCCTCCAGTATCTGCTGGGCTTCGCGGCGCTTCATCATCTCCAGTTCGTAGAGCTTGGCGCGCAGCATTTTCATACAGTGGTCGCGATTCTGGTGCTGGGAGCGCTCGCTCTGGCACTGCACCACCACGTTGGTGGGCAGGTGGGTGATGCGCACCGCCGAATCGGTGCGGTTGACGTGCTGGCCACCGGCGCCGCTGGCGCGGTAGGTATCCACCCGCAGATCCGCGGGATTGATGTCGATGGCGATGGTGTCGTCGATCTCCGGCGATACGAACACCGCCGAGAACGAGGTGTGGCGGCGGCCGCCGGAATCAAAGGGTGACTTGCGCACCAGGCGGTGAACACCGATTTCGGTGCGCAGCCAGCCGAACGCGTAATCGCCCTGCACATGCACGGTGGCACTTTTGATGCCGGCGACATCTCCGGCGGAGCACTCGATCAGGTCGGCCCTGAAGCCCTTGTCATCGGCCCAGCGCAGGTACATGCGCAGCAGCATTTCGGCCCAGTCCTGGGCTTCGGTGCCGCCGGAACCGGCCTGGATATCGAGATAGGCGTTGTTGGGATCCATGTCGCCGGAAAACATCCGGCGGAATTCGAGCTGTGCGAGGCGCGCCCGGAGGCGCTCGATCTCGAGGCGGATTTCCTCGACGGTATCGGCGTCGTCCTCGTCGACCGCCATCTCCAGCAGTTCGCGGGAATCGGCGAGACCGCGGTCGAGAACCTCGATGGTATCGACCACCGACTCGAGGGACGCCCGCTCCCGGCCGAGGCCCTGGGCCCGCTCGGGATCACTCCACACCTGTGGATCGGCCAGCTCGAGCTCTACCTCCGCCAGGCGTTCTTTTTTGACAGCGTAGTCAAAGGTACCCCCTAAGCACGTCGGTGCGCGCCCTGAGGTCCTGTAGTGCATTGATGATGGGATTGATTTCCAAGGGAAAAGCCCGTGTGATTGGCCGCTGGTAAGGGCCGGGATTCTAACGGATTCGCGGAGCGGGAACCACCACCGCGAAGACTTCGGCGGCTCACGAATTCCGCTCACTCGACGATACGATCGACCATCAGCTGCACCGACTCCCGGCCGCGCCAGACATTGATGTCCAGACGGTAGAGAATGTCGATCCGCTCGAAGCTGCGGGTCAGGTTGCCGGCAGCGACGTTGAAGGCGATGGCATCGACGGTGAAATTCCGGTCACCATCACTGCCCAGCGTCAGCTTCAGATGCTTGCCGCCCACCACCCGCTGTTCCGTGACCAGAAACTCGCCGCGAAACAGCGGCTCGGGAAACTGTTGGCCCCAGGGTCCCGCTTCCCGCACCAGTCGGGCATTGTCGAGGCTGAGCTCGGCGGCGGTGAGGCTGCCATCGATGAGAACCTCTTCCTCCAGGTCGACAGGGCTGAGACGGCGGCGCACCTCCTCGTCGAAAGCCGCGGCAAAGGCCGGGAAGTTGTCCCTGGGCAAGCCCAGTCCCGCCGCCATCGCGTGGCCGCCGAACTTGGCCACCAGGCCCGGATGGCGGGCGGCGACGGCGTCCAGTGCATCGCGAATGTGGAGACCGGCGATGGAACGGGCCGAGCCCTTGAGATCGCCGTTGCCATCCTCGCCGAAGGCGATCACCGGACGGTGGTAGCGATCCTTGATACGCGAGGCCAGCAGGCCCACCACACCCTGGTGCCAGTCGGGATCGTACAGACACAGGCCCCAGGGCATTGTCTGCTCGGCCAAGCGGAGCTTCTCGACAATCGCCAGCGCCTCGCCCTGCATACCGGCCTCGATCGTCCGCCGGTCGCTGTTGAGCTGATCCAGCTCGGCGGCGAAACCCCGCGCCCGCGCCGGATCATCTTCCAGCAGGCAGGCTATGCCGTGGCTCATGTCATCGAGCCGCCCGGCGGCGTTGAGCCGCGGGCCCACGGCGAAACCGAGGTCGGCGGCGACCAGGCGCGCCCGCTCCCGACCCGCCACCTCCAGCAGCGCGAGAATCCCCGGCCGGCAAACCCCGGCGCGCATCCGCTGCAAACCCTGATGCACCAGGACCCGGTTGATACGATCGAGCGGCACCACATCGGCCACCGTGCCGAGGGCGACCAGATCGAGCCAGGTCGCCATATTGGGCTCGGCAATGCCCCGCTCGGCAAACCAGCCCTTGTGCCGCAGCCGGGTGCGCAAGGCGGTGAGCAGGAAGAAAATCACCCCCACTCCCGCCAGATTCTTGGAGGGGAACGGGCAGCCCGGCTGGTTGGGATTGACGATGGCGTCCGCCGCGGGCAACCGGCTGCCGGGCAGGTGGTGATCGGTGACGATAACCTTGAGCCCGGCGGCCTTGGCCGCCTCGACGCCGGCGATACTGGAAATACCGTTGTCGACGGTGATCAGCAGATCGGGTTTGCCGCGGGTCAGGGCCAGGGCGACGATTTCCGGGGTGAGGCCGTAGCCGTATTCGAAGCGGTTGGGCACCAGGAAATCGACGGCGGCGGCGCCCATCGCCTCGAGCGCCAGCACCCCCAGCGCGGTACTGGTGGCGCCGTCGGCATCGAAGTCGCCGACGATAAGGATGGACTGCCCGGCCGCCAGGGCATCCTCGAGGATTACCAGTGCGGCATCCAGACCCCGCAGCTGGCTCGGCGGCGGCAGCTCGGCGAGCTGGCGGCCAAGCTGGTCGGAGGCCGCCACGCCGCGGCTCAGGTACAGGCGCCGCAGCAGGGCCGGCATCCCGTCATCGGCATAGCCCGCGGCGGGACACTCGCGTTCGCGGATGATCATCGGCGTCCTGCCCCAGGGTCTGTCGACGTTTCGATATTGGTTATTGACGAATTTTCCATAACGACAGTTCCTGCGGTGCGCTTCGTTCCTCAGCGCACCCGATGAAAGGTATAGGGTGCGCCGACGCCGGAGGCACACCAGCGATGTTTGCCCTGCAACGGCGCAGCCTGCTTCTGCATGGCCGCCGAAACCTCGCTGGACGCCAGGCGCCCGGGCATCAGGCCGACAGGTTGGCGGCGATGAATGCCTGCACGGCGGCGAGGTCGTTGTCGAGCACCTCGAAGCGCTCGGTGCGATCGAAAAGGTCCGCCATATGGTGCGGCAGCGGCGGGTCCTGGGGATAGCCGGCCCGCTTCACCGCCTCGGGGAACTTGGCGGGATGGGCGGTGGCGAGCGCGATCATCGGCACCGCGGGGTCGCGGCGGCAATGGCGGCCGGCGGCGACACCGATCGCGGTGTGGGGGTCGAGCAGATAGCCACTGGTTTCGTACTCCTCGCGGATCTGCGCCACCGTCTCTTCGTCGCCGAGGCGCTGGCTGGCGAACAGCTCGCGGGCACGGTCCAGCGCCGCGGCGCTGAAAGCCAGTTTGCCGGAGTTGCGGAACGACGCCATCAGTCCGGCAATGGCTGCGCCATCGCGGTCGTAAAGATCGAACAACAAGCGTTCGAAATTGCTCGACACCATGATATCCATCGACGGCGACAGGCTGTGGATCAACTGGTGGCGGCTGTGATCATTGGCGCTCAGGCAGCGGTGGAGGATGTCGTTGGCGTTGGTGCCGATCACCAGCTGGTCGATGGGAAGGCCCATTTTGTGGGCCAGGTAGCCGGCAAAAATATCGCCGAAATTGCCGGTGGGCACCGCGAAGGACACCTTGCGCAACGGACCGCCGAGGGCCAGGGCGGCCCAGAAATAGTAGACGATCTGCGCCATGATCCGCGCCCAGTTGATGGAATTGACCGCCACCAGGCGGCGGTCCGGCGGCAGGAAGCCCTGGCTTGCGAAGCTTTCCTTGACCAGGTTCTGGCAATCGTCGAAGTTGCCCCGCAGGGCGATGTTGTGGATGTTGTCCCCCCCCACTGTCGTCATCTGCCGGCGCTGGACGTCGGAAACCCGGTTGTGAGGGTGAAGGATGAAGATATCGATATTCTGGCAGCGGCGGCAGCCCTCGATGGCGGCGGAGCCGGTGTCCCCGGAAGTGGCGCCCATGATCACCGCCTTCTCGCCGCGGCGCTCCAGCAAGTAATCCAGCAGGTGGCCGAGGAACTGCAGTGCGAAATCCTTGAACGCCAGGGTCGGCCCGTGAAACAGCTCCATGACCCAGTCGTTGTGGCCGGTTTGCACCAGCGGGGCGATGGCGCGGTGGCGGAAGCCGCTGTAGGAGGCATCGATGATCCGGCGCAGTTCATCATCGGGCACCGCGCCGGCGACAAACGGCGCCATCACCCGAAACGCCAGCTCGGCATAGGACAGTCCCGCCCAGCCGGCGATTTCTTCGGCGCTGTAGGCGGGCAGTGTCTGTGGCACGAACAGGCCGCCGTCGGGAGCGAGACCGGCGAGCACCACCTGTTCGAAAGACTGGGGGGCGACGCCGCCGCGGGTACTGATGTATTTCATAAGGCTACCCTGTCATATTTCACGTTACAGGTTTCACGTAACACTGATCACACTCGACGGCAGGGTTGGGCCCCGCCTGTACCGTGAACGCTGTCACGTGCAACGGCTTTACTTGTCCAGCGCTTCGACCCGGATATGGACCACCGGGCCGGCGATGGCGTCCAGCGCTTCGATGGCGCCGACCGCCGCCATGAGATCCCCCGCCACGGCGATATTGGTGAGCATGATCAGCGGCACATGGTCATCCCCCGGCTGGGGGCGTTTCTGGATGATCGCCTCGATGCTGATGCCTCGATCGCTCATGATCTGCGCCAGGCTCGACAGCACGCCCGGCCGGTCGAGAGCGCTCATCCGCAGATAATAAGCGGTTTCCCCGTCCTCGATGGGGATCACGGGAGTGCTGTTGAAGCTGGCGTTGCCGAACGCCAGGTAGGGCACACGGGTTTCTGGCGCGGAATTGAGCGCGCGGGCGACGTCGATGATGTCCGCCACCACCGCCGAGGCGGTCGGCTCGGCGCCGGCGCCGGCGCCGTAAAACAAGGTCGGACCGACGGCATCGCCCTTGACCATCACCGCGTTCATCACCCCGTCCACTTCGGCGATCAGCGAGTTTTCGGGAATCAGCGTCGGGTGGACCCGCACCTCGACGCCCTTGCCGGTTTCGCGGGCGATGCCCAGATGCTTGATGCGGTAGCCCAGCTCGCGCGCATAGGCGAGATCCTGGAGGTCGAGGCCGGTGATTCCCTGGGTGTAGACCTTGTCGAACTGAAGTGGGATGCCGAAGGCCAGGGAGGCGAGAATCGCCAGCTTGTGGGCGGCGTCGATACCCTCGATATCGAAGGTCGGGTCGGCCTCGGCATAGCCGAGGGCCTGCGCCTCCGCCAGGGCATCGCCGAAGGCGCGGCCCTGCTCCTCCATGGCGGTAAGGATGAAATTGCTGGTGCCGTTGATGATGCCGGCGAGCCACTCGATGCGATTGCCGCCGAGCCCTTCGCGCAGGGTCTTGATGATGGGAATGCCGCCGGCGACCGCGGCTTCGAAGGCGACCATCACCGATTTCTTGCCGGCGGCTTCGAAAATCTGGTTGCCGTGAAGCGCGATCAGCGCCTTGTTGGCGGTGACCACGTGCTTGCCGTTGTCGATGGCCGCGAGCACCAGTTCCAGGGCGGTGGTGGTGCCACCGATCAGCTCCACCACCACGTCCACCTCGGGGTTGCGGGCCACCGCGAAGATATCCGGGGTCAGCTCGACATCGGCGGTGTCGCAACCGGGATTGGGACGGCGCATCGCGACCTGCACGATTTCGATACGGGCGCCGGCGCGCGCGTTGATCAGGGCAGCGTTGCGCGTCAACACATTGAACGTGCCGCTACCCACAGTACCGAGACCGCAGATACCGATTTTGACAGTTTTCAAAGAGCTCACCCGGGCGTAGGAAAGAGAAAGAGGGCAACCTTAATGGCGGCCCCGGTTGGTGTCAAATTCGCGTTTCAGCTGTCGCCGCAGAGTTCTGCTTCAGAAGCCTCCGACCAGTTCATAGCAGGGCTGGTACTCGCCTTCCCCCTGGCCCAGTTTCATGCGTTCTTCGCGCACGAAGGCCCGCAGCAACTCGTCGATGGCGGTCAGCAGGCGGCGGTCTCCCTGGATCCGGTAGGGGCCGTGCTCCGCCACCTGGCGAATGCCGAACGCCTTGACGTTGCCGGCCACGATCCCTGAAAAAGCAGCGCGCAACTGGGCTGCCAGGATATGGCCCGGCAGCGAGGAATCCAGGTTGAGCGCCGCCATGTTGTCGTGGGTCGGCACGAACGGATATTGCAACGCTTCGTCGATATGCAGCTTCCAGTTGAAATAGTAGGCGTCCTGGGACTCCCTTCGGGCCTGATGAACACTGCTCACCGCACCGCTCAGCATCCCCGCCACCTCATCCGGGGCATCGATGACGATACGGTATAGCCGAGCCACCTGATCACCGAGGCAGGTGCGCAAAAAGCGATCGAGGCGGTCAAAATAATCGCGACAGGACGCCGGCCCGGCAAACACCAGGGGAATCGCCCGGTTGTTGTCCGGGTGCATGAGGATACTCAGCAGGTAGAAGATTTCCTCCACCGTACCCACTCCGCCAGGGAACACGATGACGCCGTGGGCAAGGCGGACAAACGCCTCGAGGCGTTTTTCGATATCCGGCATGATCACCAGTTCATTGACGATGGCGTTGGGAGACTCCGCGGCGATGATCCCCGGCTCGCTGATGCCGATGTAACGCCCGCTCTTGATCTGCTGCTTGGCATGGCCCACGGCCGCGCCCTTCATCGGACCCTTCATGGCGCCGATGCCGCAGCCGGTGACGATATCGAGACCGCGCAGGCCAAGTTGATAACCGACTTCCTTGGCATAGTCGTATTCGCCGCGGGGGATGGCGTGGCCGCCCCAGCACACCACCATGTTGGGCGTCAGATCGGGCCGTACCACCCCGGCGTTGCGCAGGATGCGGAAGACGCTGTCGGTAATCTGGCGGGAAGTCACCGGCTGACTGTGGCGCCTGCCGGTGATCTTGTAGTCGGTGTAGACGATATCCCTCAGGGCGGAAAACAGATGGTCCTGGATGCCGCGGATCATCTTACCATCGACGAACGACTGCGACGGGGCGTTGATGATCTCCAGCTTGACACCGCGAGGCTGGGACAACAGCTTGATATCGAAGTCGGCATAGGCGGCGAAGACCTCCTCGGCGTTATCCTTGTTGCTGTCGGTATTGAGGATCGCCAGCGCGCAGTCGCGAAACAGCTGGTGGAGATCGGGACGGGTGGTGGTAAGGGCGCTGATCTCCTCCTGTGACAGCAGATTCAGGGAGCGCAGCGGGTGCAAGCTGGTGTGGGGTATCTTGTGCATCGAGCGGCCTTGCAACAAAAAAAGAGGGCCAAGTGTAATACAAGCTCGTCGAACCTGTACCCACCGCCGCGCCTGTCGCCCACCAGCATTTGCCGCGGCAGCCGGGTCAGGCCATAATCGATTCGGGCTCGATGCTAATGGATAATGACGTACCTGATGATCAGACAATGCCTCCGTGCCCGGAGGATCCGCCACGGAATGATACTCGCCATCGGCGTCTCCCCCCTGTTGACCCTCATCCCGGTTTCCGCCGACACCGTCGCCGTGGTCGTCAGCGGCGGCGACACCGCCCTGCGGGACAACGTCCAGGCCCACCTAGGTCTCGCCGACCTGGCCTGTAATACCACCGAACTCCACTTGCGCGGCCGCCTGCGCGGTGCCGATGAGCAGATTTCCCAAGCCTTGCGCGCCCTCGGTTACTACCACGGCGAATGGCGGGTCAAGCGGGAGCGCGTCGCCGGCAAGAAAAACGGCAACGGCGGCTGCTGGCGAATCACCGTCGAACTCGAACCCGGGCCCCCGGTAACGGTGGCAACCCGCGACGTGCGGGTCGAGGGCGAAGGCGCCGCCGACGCGGTGTTTACCCGCTATCTGGCCAGCCTGCCCCTGGCGCCCGGCGAACGGCTCAATCACGCCACCTACGAAGCCATCAAGAACGGCCTGGTGCAGCGGGCGCGAACCGCCGGCTATTTCGAGGCCGAGTTCAGCCACCGGGCACTCGACGTCGACACCGAGCGCAACAGTGCCGATATCCGCCTGGTCTACGACAGCGGGCCGCGCTACCGGTTTGGCGCCATCAGCTACGGCCCCTCGCCCCTCGACGAAGCCCTGCTGGAACGGTTCGTGACCTTCGCGCCCGGCGAATTGTTCGATGCCGACAAGCTAATCCAGTCCCAGAGCAACCTGATCAACAGCCTGTATTTCGCCTCGGTCAATCTCGATCAGCAGCGGCCCGACCGGGAGCGCCTCGAGGTGCCGGTGGCCATTACCACCAGCCCGCGCTCGAAGTACGAGACCACCGCCAGTGTCGGCTTTTCGACCGACACCGGCCCCCGGGTGGGCTATGGCCTCGCCAACCGGCGCGTCAACGGCGCCGGCGATACCTACCTGGTATCGAGCCAGTTGTCACCGGTACAGTCCAACCTGGGTTTCCAGTACAGCCAGCCGGGCGACGATCCGTTGCGCGATAAAACCCAGTGGTCCACCGGCTGGCAGCGGGAGGACACCGACACCGCCACCAGCGACAGCTTCCGCGCCGAGGTCGCCCGTATCACCATGACGGAATCCGACTGGCTGCGCACCCTGAGCCTCAAGTACCTCTTCGAGGACTTCCGCATCGCCGGCGAAAGTCAGTCGTCGATGCTGCTGATGCCCGGCATCGGCTGGTCGAAAAGCCGCGCCAACGACTCCCGTTATCCCACCCGGGGCTGGCGCCTGGGTTCGGCCTTCCGGGTCGCGGTGGAAGGCCTGGTCTCCGATGTCACTCTCGCCCAGGCCGAGCTGGACGGCAAACTGGTGCTGCCCCTCGTGGGGGGCCGCCTGATCACCCGCGCCGGCATCGGCACCACCGTTCTCGATGACTTTGCCCAACTGCCGGCCTCGCTGCGGTTTTTTGCCGGCGGCGACAACAGCGTCAGGGGTTTCGATTACCAGACCCTGGGGCCCGAGGACAGCAACGGCAAGGTCATTGGCGGCAAACACCAGGTGACTGGCAGCGTCGAGTACGATCACAAGGTGTGGAAGGATTTTGCCCTGGCGGCGTTCGTCGACGCCGGCACCGCCTTCGACACCCGGGATTTCACCCTTTACCAAAGCGCGGGATTCGGGGTTCGCTGGTTTTCCCCGATCGGCCCGATCCGTGTCGATTTCGCCTTCCCTCTCGATGAGGGCGGATTCCGACTTCACCTGTCGATGGGGCCTGACCTGTGACCACTCGCCTGCGCCGCCGGATCCTCTACATCCTCGAAACACTGCTGCTGGCACTGGTCGTGGTGGTCGTCGCCCTGATCGCGGTGCTCGACACCGAGCGCGGCAGCCGCTGGCTGCTGGCCCGGGCGCTGCCGCTGGCGGCGCCGGAGGCTGGCTTTGCCAGCGTCACCGGCACTCTGGCACGCGGGGTAACCATCGAGGCCCTGGCCCTGCCCCTCGATGCCGCGGATATCCGGATCGCCCGGATCGAGGGCCGCTGGAACCTGTGGAACCTGCTGGGCGGTCAATTGCCCATCGAGCGCCTGGCGGTTCGGGAGGCGACCATCACCCTGCTCGAGACCGACACCGAGCCAACCCCGCCGGGGCCTTGGCCAAGCCTTTCGGTACCGCTGCCGGTAACCCTCGACGACGTTGAAATCACCGACTTGCGCATCATCACCGCGGACGGCGGCAGCCATCATATCGACCGCATCGCCGTGGCCGGCAGCGGCGGCGTGCTGCACACCCGAATCCGCCACCTCGAGGTGGCCATGGGCGATTACCACCTGCGCCTCGCCGGGCGGATCGCCAACCGGGTACCCTACGATGCCGACCTGCGTCTCGACTGGTCGGCGGTCGTGGCGGACGAACAAGCCTTCGCCGGCCAGGCGTCCCTGACAGGAAGCCTGGCCGGCCTCAAGCTGGACCATCGACTGACGCAGCCGTCGCCCGTCACCACCAGCGCTCTGCTGACGCCGGTGTTCGACCCCGAGGTCGCGGCCATCGACCCGCTGACCCTGGCGGTGACCCTGGCCACCGAGTGGAACGGTTTCGAGCTGCCCGTGCCCACCGCGCCACGCTTGACCAGCGACGGCAGCCTGGCGCTCACTGGCACCTGGGCCGACTACCACCTGCGCCTGCAATCGCGGCTCGCCGCCAGCACGCTGCAACCACCGGCGGATGCCGAGCCCGGCACCAGCGACGACCCCCTGGCGACGCTGATGCGCGAGCCCGGGCTGATCGAGCTCGAAGCCACCGGCCGGCAGTTCGCCATCGAGCTGGTGCGGCTGTATGCCGAGACCCTGGCGGGCACCCTCGAAGCCAGCGGCACCCTCACCGCGACGCCGCTGGCCTGGGACCTGCAACTGGCCGCCAGCGATGTCGATGCCGGTCTGTTCGTCGCCGAGTGGCCGGCGGTGATCTCGGCGCGGCTGCACAGCGATGGTCACTGGCAGGAAGAGCAATACCGCGCCAGTCTCACCATCGAGCAGCTCACCGGCCGGTTGTTCGACACCGCCATTGCCGCCAGTGGCGATGTCCTGCTCGAGCCCCGGCAACTGCAATTCGACCGCCTCGAATTCGCCCTCGGCGACAACCGGCTGGCGGTGCACGGCGCTCTGGGCGACACTCTGGCCCTCGACTGGCAGCTGAGTGCTTCGCAGCTGGCGCAGATCCACCGCGACCTGAGCGGCACCATCACCTCCAGCGGCACCGTCAATGGCAGTCTCGAACAACCCAGGGCCCAGGCCAGGCTCGATGCCGGCAACCTCGGCTTTGGCGACATCGCCATCGCCAGCCTCGATCTCGACATCGACACCACCGGGCTCGACGCCATCCACCTCGACCTGGGCGCCACCGGCATCAACGCCGGCCCGCTGAACGCCGGCGTGCTCCGCCTCGAAGGCAGCGGCGGCCCCGGCCGGCACCATCTCGCCCTTAGCGTCGACGACGGCGATAATCGCCTCGCCCTCGAGATCCGGGGCGGCCTCGGCGACAGCCAGGCCGGCCAGCGCTGGCAGGGCAGCATCACCGGGCTCGACATCGACAATCCGCTGCTCGGCCCCTGGCGGCTGGCAGATTCCGCGCCGCTCGCGCTGTCCGCCGCGGCGGCCGACCTCGGAACCCTGTGCCTTGCCCAGGACGGCGCGGCAATCTGCGCCAAGGCCCGTTACGGCGAAGACAAGCTCACCCTCAGCGGCAACATCGATACACTGCCGCTGGCGCCGTTCACTCAGGCACTGCCGGAGGAAGCCTCCATCGAGGGCGTCGTCGACAGCCGCTTCGCCATCGTCGGCCCGCTGGACGCCCTGAGCGGCGAGCTGTCGCTGGATATCAGCGCGATCCAGCTGCGCTATCAACCGGTCGACGCCGATGCTCCTATCGAATTCGACGCCAACTTCAGCAGCAGCGCCCGCCTCGACAGGGGCGCGGCCACGGCGACCCTCGATTTCACGGTGCCCGAGGTCGGCGACCTCCGCGCCCGGGTCCAGACACCGGCGCTGGCCGCCGATGCCACCCTCGAGGGCGCCGTCACCGCGCAGTTCGCCACTCTCGCCTGGCAGGATGGTCTGCTTCCGCAACTGGACAACCTCGACGGCAACGTCGCTGTCGACCTGGTTGTCGGCGGCCAGGCGGCAGCGCCGCAGATCAGCGGCACGGTGGCGCTGAACGAGCTCCAGGCCCAGGTACCACTGGCCGGGATCACCCTCTCCCAGGGCGCGCTGCGGCTCGGCGTCGACAGCGGCGGACGCTGGCAGCTGAACGGCCAGTTGAACTCCGGCGAGGGCGATCTGCGCCTCGCCGGCAACGGCCTGCTGAGCGCCGACAACGGCGCCAGTGGCCAGATCAGCATCGACGGCACTGACTTCACCCTGGTGGACCGGCCCGATGCCCGGGCCCTGCTGTCGCCGGCCCTGACCGTCGAGTTCGCTCCCGACGCCATCAGACTGCGCGGCGACCTCCTGGTGCCACAGGGCGAACTGACCATCAACGCCCTGCCGGAGCAGGCTGTGGACGTCTCCGCCGACGAGCGGGTGTTCCCCGCCGAGGAAACCCTCGCTGCGCCATCGCGGCCGATCGATGTGCGGATCCAGCTGACCATCGACGATCGTTTCCACCTCCAGGGGTACGGCCTGTCGACCCGCCTCGGCGGCACGCTGCGCATCAGCCAGCGCGGCGACGATCCGCCCCGCGCCAATGGCACCCTGTCGCTGGTCGACGGCGTCTACCAGGCCTACGGCCAGAAACTGGAGGTAGAGCGCGGCCACCTGCTGTTCCAGGGGCCGGTGGACAATCCCGGGCTCAACATCCGCGCCGTGCGCGAAACTCCGACCGCCACAGTGGGCATCGATATCGGCGGCGTCGCGCAGGACATTCGCAGCGAACTGTTCTCTACACCGCCGCTTTCGCCCACCGACACGATAGCGATCCTGATCACCGGAAAGGCGCCGAGCCAGATGAATCAATCCGACGCCAATCAGGTGATCAACGCCGCCGCCGCGCTCGGCATCTCCCAAAGCGAGGGCATCACCAACAACCTGGAACGGGCCTTTGGCCTCGACGTCGTCGATCTCCAGGGCGGCGACGATTACCTCGACAGCGCCCTGGTGGTGGGCAAGTACCTGACCCCCGAACTATTCATCAGCTACGCCCAGAACCTGTTCTCGCCCGCGGGCAGTGTCCAGCTCGACTACAGCCTGACCCGCTACCTGGGCCTCAAGGCGAGCTCCGGCGAAACCCAGAGTGTCGACCTGCTGTACCGGATCGAGCATTGAGCCTCGCAGCGAGGCCGTGCCCAGCGCCGCTTGCGCGTAGTCGGCATCCCCTATGAAAGGTAACAGGGTGAGTGAAAGCCAATAGGGTGCGCTGAGGAACGAAGCGCACCGCAGAAATCGCCGCTCTATGGGAAGGTTTTCCATTTACCGAAACGCTGTACCGACACCTCAATCGCGCCAGGATCCGTCGAGGCTCGCACACCGCGTGGGAGCCGGTGCGGAAAACCTTTTGACCGGCAGCAAGAATCCTGCAACAAAACTGTCATAGTATTGGCGGATGATTTCCCACAATCTATCGCAATCACCACCACGGACAATCGCGCGCTGCATGAGCACCAAAAAACTGTACGTTGCCAAAGAACTGAGCTGGCTCTCCTTTAACGAACGCGTACTCCAGGAGGCCGCCGACCCGCGCAACCCGATCGTCGAGCGGGTGCATTTCCTGGGTATCTTTTCCAACAACCAGGACGAATACTTCAAGGTCCGGGTCGCCGGCGTGCGCCGCACCGCCAAGCTGGAAGAAAAGACCGGCAAACTCGGCGAGGCCGGGCGGATGCTGGCGCTGATCAACGACAAGATCATGCAGCTGAGCGCCAAGTTCGACGCCATCTATGACGACGTGCTCAAGCAGCTCGAACATAAAAAACTGTTCTTCATCACCGAGGAAAAGCTGTCGGACAAACAGAGCAAATGGCTCGACAAGCATTTTCGCGACCATATCCTCCAGCATGTGGTGCCGATCTGGATCACCGACACCATCCGCCTCGACCAGCTGCTCGACGACGACGTGTCCTACCTTGCGGTGCAGTTGAAGAAAGGCAAGCTGCGCCGCTACGCCATCCTCGACATCCCCGAGCGGGTGCCGCGCTTCATCACCGTGCCGCCGGACCGCGGCCACGCCCGCAACTACTTCATGGTCATCGACGAAGTGATCCGCCACTGCCTCGATCAGATCTTCAAGCCCTTCGTCGACTATGAGTCGGTGGCCGCCTGGTCGATGAAATTCTCCCGCGACTCCCAATACGAGTTGTACGACGATGTCGACCTGAGCCTCGTGGAAAAGCTCTCCCTGGGCATGAAACAGCGGCTGTCCGGCGAGCCGGTGCGTCTCAGTTACGACAAGACCATGCCCAGCGAAATGGTCAGCATTCTCCGTGAGCGGCTCGGCATCGAGAACATCGACAGCGTGATCCCCGGCGGACGTTATCGCAATTTCCGCGACTTTATCCGCTTTCGCAACGCCGGCAGCAAATGGCTCGAAAACCAGCCCCTGGCGACGCTGCGCAGCCAGCAATTCGACAACCACCGCAACGTGTTCGAGGCCCTCGACCAGGGCGATGTGCTCCTCTACTACCCCTATCACCGGTTCAACTATTTCACCGAGTTCGTCCGCCAGTCGGCGTTCGACCCGGCGGTCAAGGAAATCAAGATCAATATTTATCGCGTCGCCGCCAACTCGCGGGTGATCGAATCGCTGATCGATGCCGCCCGCAATGGCAAGAAGGTGACCGTCAACATCGAGCTGCGGGCCCGCTTCGACGAGGAACACAATCTCGAAATGACCGAAAAGCTTACCGACGCCGACATCAAGGTCACCCTCGGTATTCCCGGTCTCAAGGTCCATTCCAAGCTCTGCGTGGTCACCCGGGAAAGCCCCCTGGGCGACAAGCGCTACGCGGTCCTCGGTACCGGCAACTTCAACGAAAGCACCGCCCGCGTCTACACCGATTTCGCGCTGTTCACCGCCAACCAGGACATCTGCAACGAGGCCAACAGCGTCTTCCAGTTCATCGACGCGAGCTATCGCCACCCGCGGCTCAACCATCTGTGGGTGTCGCCACTCAATACCCGCAGCGAAATCGAACGGCTGATCGAACGGGAAATCCACCATGCAAGGAACGGCGGCAAAGGCCTGATCCAGGCCAAGCTCAACAATCTGGTGGACGAGCGGATGACCAACCTGCTCTACCGGGCCAGCCAGGCGGGGGTCGAGATCAGGCTTATCGTGCGCGGCATGTGCGGCCTCAAGGCCGGCCTGCCCGGCATCAGTGACAATATTTTTGTCACCAGCATCGTCGATCGCTTTCTCGAACATACCCGGTTGCTGATCTTCGACAATATGGGCGATCGGGAAATCTTCATTTCATCCGCGGATTGGATGACCCGCAACCTCGACGAGCGGGTCGAGGTGTCGTGCCCTATCTATGACCCGGCGATCAAGAAAATGCTGAGCGACATCATGGCTATCCAGCTGGCCGACAACCAGAAGGCGCGGATCATCGACGCCGATCAGAAAAACGCCTACGTCTCCCGGGGCAATCGCCGCAAGATACGCTCGCAGGAAGAGATCCACGACTACCTGACGCGGCTCGCGGAAACGCGCTGAAGCCGGGCGGCGGTGATTGCCGCCCGAAAAAGAAAGGCAATGACAAGTCAGCGGTCGCTGTGACCCAGGGCACGCCCGGGGGCGACCCGGTCGCGAACCCGCTGCTTGAGCAGCTTGATCTCGGGGAACCCCCCGTCGCGGGTGCGATCCCAGATCGGCTCGCCGCCGACGGTGATGATGAACTCGCCGCTGGCGGCGGGGCACAGCGCCACCTCCGCCAACTCGTCGCTGAAGGTATAGAGCAGTTCCTGGGCCATCCACGCCGCCCGGGGAAGCCAATGGCAGCGGGGGCAATAATGGATGGCGACGCGGGGTTTGGCGGTCATTGGCGACAGTCCGTCAGGTATCGATACGTGATCATAGCCGCAAAACCGCCCGCCGCGAACAGGGGCGGCGCAGCAATCCAGGCATGAGACGCAGCAATCCAGACGTGAAAAGGGGCGAAAGCTCGCCCCCGGTCAGACAGCGCCAGAATGCCGCGGTTTACCGCTGGTCCTGTTTCCGCTCCTTTTTCTGCTCCATGTGCTGCTTGCGCTTCTCCATCTTCGCCTTCATCTCGGCCTTGCGCTCCTTCTTGAGTTCCGCCAGTTGGATGCGCTGCTCAGCGGTGAGCACCCCGTCGATGCGCTTTTCGATGTCGAAGCCGTGCAGCATCAGATCGACCCGGGCGTCGGCGCTGGCCTTCGCCACCTCGCGCAGGGTGCGCTCATCGGCGCGCTCCTGAACAGCCTTCATTTCAGCCTCCCTGGCCTTGCCGGCGGCTTCACGCAGGGTTTTGCCCTCCTCCTTGCCGGCGTCGAAGACCGCCTGGATATCCTGTTTTTGCTGGTCGCTCAATGACAGTTTGTCGCCTACCCGGCTCAGCCAGTGTTCGCCATCCATCGCCCCCGGGTGTTTGTGTCCCATCGCCTTGTAGGCGTCGTGCTTGTGGCCATCGCGCTTGCCGTCGTGGTCGTCGCCGGCCAGTGCCAGGCCGGCACCGGACAGCGCGGTAACAAGGGCTGTTGTCATCAGTATTCTCGGCATCTTGATCATGGTGGTGCTCCTCGGTTGGATCTTTGTGTCGGTTGGATCTCTGTGTCGATCGAATCTCTGTGGTTCACCAACAGTGTAGGCAAGGCCTCGGTGTTTTTGGGTAATACCCGGGTAACGCCGTGTAAATGTCTGTAAACCGCACACCCCCCTCCCGACACTGTGCAAGAATAGCCACGCACGGCCACCCAGGCCATCAGCGTCACAGGAGATTGTCATGCACCCCATCCTGATCATCGACGACGACGGTGAGCTCGGCGAAATGCTGAGCGAATACCTCGCTCCCGAGGGTTTTGCCGCAACCATCGCCACCCGGGGCGACAGCGGTGCCGAGCTGGCTCTGGAGGGCAGCCACGCGGCAATCATCCTCGATGTGATGCTGCCGGGCATGAACGGATTCGAAGTGCTGAAGAAAATCCGCAAGCAGTCCATGGTCCCGGTGATCATGCTCACAGCCAAGGGCGACGACATCGACCGGATTCTCGGCCTCGAAATCGGCGCCGACGACTACCTGCCCAAACCGTTCAATCCCCGTGAGCTGGTCGCCCGGCTGCGCGCCATACTGCGCCGCCAGCCGGGCGGCGACGACGCTGGGGAGCTCGACCTGGTCCAGTGTCAGGAATTGCAGCTGTGGTCGGGCTCGCGCCGGGCCAGGGTGGGCGAGACTGAGCTCAATCTCACCAGCACCGAATTCAGCGTGCTGGAGATCCTCGCCAGGAACGCCGGCAAGGTGGTCGCCAAGGAGGTACTCTACGAGGGCGCGCTGGGCCGGCCGATGACCGCCTACGACCGCAGTCTCGATATGCATATCAGCCACCTGCGCCGCAAGCTGGGGGACATCGACGAACAGCTGGTGATCCACACCGTGCGCGGCACCGGCTACCAGTTGGAGAAATGATCCGCGATGAACCGCCTTTACTGGAAAATCTTCGTCTGGTTCTGGTTTGCCCTGGCGCTGCTCAGCCTGTCCATCGGCTGGGGGGTCAAGGTCTACGTGGAGCAGGCCCGGCCCCTGTCGGAGCAATTGCCCCAGGCCCAGGTCGCGGCGATTTCACTGGCCTTCGAGCGCGGCGATACTCGCAAGGCGCGCAATCTGCTCAAGGAACTCAACCGCGAGATCCGCTTTCCGATATTCGTGGTCAACAGCCAGCAGGACGATATTCTCGGCCGGCCCATGCCGCGGTTCGTCGACAATCTGGTGCGCCGCAACAAGGTCGACAACAAGCTGATGTTCGTCACCGAGGTGAAGCTGCCGAATGGCGAAACCTATCAGGTGATCGCGCCCAAGCAACAACCCTTTGCCAGCGAGTCCCCCCCGCCGCGCTGGCTCGCACTGTTGATCACCCTGGCGATCAGCACCCTGGTGTGCTTCTGGCTCGCCCGCTATCTGTCGTCACCGATCGCCCGGCTGCGAGACGCCACCCATCGCCTCGCCGGAGGCGAATTTTCGGTTCGGGTCGGGGATCTGCGCGGACGCAAGGATGAAATCGCCGACCTCGCCGCCGACTTCGACACCATGGCCGACAAAATCCAGCAACTGCTGCACAGCCGCCAGCAACTGTTGCAGGACATTTCCCACGAACTGCGCTCGCCGCTGGCCCGCCTCCAGGTGGCCCTGGCCCTGGCGCGGCGCGAAGGCACCGGCGCCCTCGACCGCATCGAGCGCGACCTGTTGCGCCTCGACGCCCTGATCGGCGAGGTTCTCGCCCTGTCGCGGCTCGAAAGCAGCCCCGACATCCCTCTCGACGAGACGGTGGACCTCAGCGCCCTGGTCGCGGGCATCATCAGCGACACCTCACTCGAGGCCGAGCAGAAACCGTGCACCCTCGACGCACGCATCGCTCCCGCGGTGGTGGTCGTCGGCAACGCCGAGCTGCTGCGCCGCGCCATCGAGAACATCATTCGCAATGCCATCAAATACACCGCCACCGGCAGTGCCGTCAGCTTGACCCTGGCCGCCCTGGACCAGCAAGTGCTGATCCAGGTCTGCGACCAGGGCGCCGGTGTCGCCGACAAGGACCTGGCGATGATCTTCGACCCGTTCGTACGTCTCGACAGCGCCCGGGAGCACCAGACGGGGGGGTACGGCCTCGGTCTCGCCATTGCCAGCAAGGCCACGGAGCTTCACGGTGGCCATATCCTGGCGCGCAACCGGGAGGATACCGCCGGGTTGTGTGTCGAGCTGGCGCTCCCGCGATACAAATAGCCGACCCGGCGACGTCGCGGACTGGCACCGGTCGGCCCAGTTGCCGATAATCAACGGTGCCACTGGGATTGATCAACGGAGCTCATCATGACGCAAACCTTCAAGGCCATGCTTGCCACCGATAACGATGGCAAGGTACAGGGCGGTTTTACCCGTCTGCGGCTGAGCGACCTGCCCGACGAGGAAGTGCTGGTCAAGGTCGCCTACTCTTCGCTCAACTACAAGGACGGCCTGGCCATCACCGGAGCGGCGCGGATCTGCCGCAAACTGCCCATGGTCTGCGGGATCGACCTGGCGGGCACCGTGGTCGAATCCCGCCACGACAGCTACCGGCCGGGGGACCCCGTAGTGATCACCGGCTGCGGGCTGTCGGAGAGCTACTGGGGCGGGTTCAGTGAATTTCAGCGGGTCAAGGCGGAGTGGTTGGTGCCACTGCCGGACAACCTCAGTCTCGAACAGGCGATGGCGGTGGGCACCGCCGGGGTGACGGCAATGCTCAGTGTCCAAGCACTGAGGGATGGCGGCATCGAGCCCGGTGCTGGCCCCATCGCGGTAACCGGCGCCTCGGGCGGCGTCGGCTCCTTCACAGTGATGCTGCTCAACACCCTCGGCTACCAGGTTACCGCCTTTACCGGCCGCGCCGATGAATCCGCCGCCTACCTGACGGCCCTCGGCGCCAGCCAGATCGCCCATCGCGACCAGTTGGCGCGCAAGCCGGGGCCACTGGAAAAAGAGCTCTGGGCGGGTGCGGTAGACGCCGTCGGCGGCGACACCTTGGCCACGCTGCTGGCCCAGACCCGCCGCGAGGGCATCGTGACGGCCTGCGGCCTCGCCGGCAGCAGCGACCTGTCGACGACGGTGATGCCGTTCATTCTCCGCGGCGTCACCTTGCGCGGCATCGACTCGGTGACCCAGAGCCGCGACTGCCGCCGGCGGGTCTGGGACGACCTCGCGACACTGCTCGACGGCCCGACACTGGCCAGGCTGTACCGGGTCGAACCCTTTGACAAACTGCCGGAACTGGCGCGCGACATCCTCGCCGGCGCCATCCGCGGGCGGGTGGTGATCGCCATCGGTGACTGACGGGCGGTGCCGGGGGCAAGAGTAACTGCGAGTTTTGCACTCCCACGCCGAGCGCTCATCGCTGTACAACACTCGACGAGCGCGGGAACCTGGCGGCGGACGAAGCAAGAGCGGTGCGCTTCAGTCTTCGGCACACCTGCGCCGCATTCCCACTCGGAAAATGCTGTGCTACTGAGTGCCGGCTACTTGATGATCTTCAGGCTGGGTCTCTTGCCGCCGCTCTTGATCGGGACCGGAGCGTCGCCTCCCCGCGGTCTGCCACCACCGGGGGGCGGCGGATCGCGGGTTTCCGGTTGAAACACCATGCCCTGGCCGTTTTCGCGGGCGTAGATACCCATCACCGCCTCCACCGGCACGAAGATATCCGCCGGCACACCGCCAAAGCGGGTGCTGAAGGCTATGCTCTGGCGATCCATATGGAAGGCGGTGACCGCACGCGGCGCGATATTGAGTACGATCTGGCCGTCGGCCACGTAGGTCTGGGGCACGACCACCCCTTCGACAAAGGCATCCACCACCAGATAAGGAGTACAGTCGTTATCGACGATCCAGTCGTAGAACGCCTGGAGCAGATAAGGACGATTGGATGTCATGTTCGTCATTGGCAATCGCTTCCCGTACGGATGGGGGGATTCATGTATCCCGCTAACGTCGAAGGCGCGGCGGCAGGCGGCCGTCAGCGCATTTCCCGCTCCCGATCGGTCAGGCTCTGAACGAAGGACGGCCGCTCGAACACACGCTGCATGTAGCCGTGCAGGGGCTTGACCTGGCGGGTGGCGGGCAAGGCGATGCCCAGCTGTTCGAGGCGCCACAGCAGCGGTGCCAGGCAGCAGTCCACCAGGGAAAACTCCTCGTTCATGAAATATGGCGTATCGGCGAAAATCGGCGCCACCGCCATCAGGTTGTCGCGCAGTTTCTTGCGGGCCTGCTCGGCGGCCTGGCCGCCGGGGCCGGCGAGGATGGTGTCGACATCCACGCACCAGTCGCGCTCGATGCGGTACATGAACTGACGGCTCACGGCACGGGTGACAGGGTAGACCGGCAACAGCGGCGGATGGGGAAAGCGCTCGTCGAGGTACTCCATCATCACCTTGCTCTCGAACAACACCAGTTCACGATCCAGCAGTGTCGGCAAGGTCCCGTAGGGGTTGATCTCCAGGATCTCAGCGGGGATGGCGAGCGGGTCGATCTGCTCGATATCCACCGTGACGTCTTTCTCCGCCAGGACGAGCCTCACCCGATGGCTGTAATGACAGGCCGGATCGGAGAAAAACGTCATTGTCGAATGTCTCGCAGCAACCACCATGGAGAATACCTCGGTATAAAAACACAATGAGCGGCCTGGGCCGCTCATGTGTTTCAGTGTATGTCCTTCCAGTATTCACGGTTGAGCAGCCACACCCAGACCAACAGGAATGCGAGGAACAATAGCACATAAGTGCCTATGCGCTTGCGCTTCTCTGCTACTGGGTCGGCCATGTAGCCCATGAAATTCACCAAATCGTAGACCGCCTCGTCAAACTCCTGGGGGCTCAGTGCACCTTCTGATGCCAGCGCATAGCTGCCACAGGGGTTGTCGAGGATCGGCGCACCGGTCAATGGATCCTGCTTGATGCCGCCGTTGGCCGCCTTGACCGGGCCCGGCGCGCACTCCTGGAGACCCTGGAGGTCGAGGAGGGCGTGAGGCATGGCGACATCGGGGAACACCTTGTTGTTAACGCCGACCGCACGGTTGGGGTCGACGTAGAAATTGCGCAGGTAAGTATAGAGCCACTCGGGGGAACGCACCCGGGTGAGCATGGTCAGGTCCGGCGGCGCCGCACCGAACCATTGCTTGGCCTCATCGGCAGGCATCGCTATTTTCATCAGGTCGCCGATCTTCTGGTCGGCATGCACCAGGTTGTCCAGCACCAGTGCTTCGGGGATGTTCAGGTCGGTGGCGACCCGGCCCCAGCGGGAATATTTCGCCTCGTGGCAGCCCATGCAATAGTTGACGAACAGCTTGGCACCATGCTGCAGCGATGCCTTGTCGCCCGGGTTGAGCTCCATGGCATCGCAGTCGATGGTGCCGCAGGCATGGCTGCTCTCGGCGCCCACCGCCTTCAGCGGCAGGAAGATCAGCAGGCCGACGATGATCAGTGCGCCGAGAGACTTGAGGCCGCCCATACCGCCGTCCGTCGTCACCCGCTTGGGTTCCGGCAGGGTTTTCTCATGCTTGGTCCAGAACCACATGCCGATGAAGTAGGCGAAGTAGATGAACGTACAGATCTGCGCCAGGAAAGTCCGCGCCGGGGTCGGCGCCTTGACGCCGAGCACCCCGAGGATCACGAAGGACGCGGCGAACACCAGCACCATCGCCCGGCTGATCTTGCCCTTGTAGCGCATCGACTTGACCGGGCTGCGATCGAGCCAGGGCAACACGAACAGGATGGCGATGGCCGCCGCCATGGTCAGGAAGCCCATGAACTTGTCCGGCACCGCGCGCAGCATGGAGTAGAAGGGGGTGAAGTACCATACCGGGGCGATGTGCTCGGGAGTCTTCAGGGGGTTGGCAATCTCGAAGTTGGCTTTTTCGAGGAAGTAGCCACCCATCTCCGGCACGAAAAACAGGATGAAGCAGAACACCATCAGGAACACGACGACCGGCACCAGGTCATGCACGGTGTAGTACGGGTGGAAGGGGATACCGTCGCGGGGCACGCCGTTCTCGTCCTTGTCCTTCTTGATCTCGACGCCGTCGGGGTTGTTGGAGCCGACTTCGTGGAGCGCCAGGATATGCAACACCACCAGGGCCAGCAGCACGATCGGCAGGGCGACCACATGCAGCGACATGAAGCGGTTGAGGGTGATGCCGGAGATCAGGTAGTCGCCGCGCACCCACTGGACGATGTCTTCGCCGATGTAGGGGATCGCGCCGAACAGGGAGATGATCACCTGCGCGCCCCAGTAGGACATCTGGCCCCACGGCAGCACATAGCCGAGGAAGGCTTCGGCCATCAGCGCCAGGTAGATCGCCATGCCGAAGATCCACACCAGTTCGCGGGGCGCCTTGTAGGATCCGTAGATCAGCCCGCGGAACATATGCAGGTAGACCACGATAAAGAATGCCGAAGCGCCGGTGGAGTGGATATAGCGGATGATCCAGCCGTAATCCACATCGCGCATGATGTATTCGACAGAGGCGAAGGCTCCCTCCGCGGTACCGTTGTAGCTCATCAGCAACCAGATGCCGGAGACCAGCTGGATCACCAGCACCAGCAGGGACAGCACACCGAAGAAGTACCAGAAGTTGAAGTTTTTCGGGGCATAGTACTTGCCCATGTGGGTGTCCCAGGCGCGCTGTACCGGAAGCCGCTGGTCAACCCACTGCCAGAGTCCTGTTAACCAGTTCATTACGCGCCCTCCTGATCGACACCAATCACAATCACACCTTCGCTTTCATAGGAATAGGGGGGAACTTCAAGGTTGGTCGGCGCCGGCACCCCCTGGAACACACGGCCGGCCAAATCGAACTTGGAGCCGTGGCAGGGACAGAAAAAGCCGCCCACCCAACTGTCGTCCTTGTTCCCGCTGCCGGGATCGACGCCGACTTCGGGACGAAACATCGGCGCGCAGCCGAGGTGGGTGCACAGACCGACCATCACCAGATACTCCGCCTTGATGGCGCGGTTGGCCGGATCGACATAGGCGGGCTGCACGGAGTCCTCGGAATTCGGGTCGCGGATCAGGCTCGTGGTCTTGTCGAGGGAGGCCAGTGCTGCTTCACTGCGGCGGAGAATGTAAACGGGCTTGCCACGCCACTCGACGGTAATCATCTGACCGGGTTCAATCCTGCTGATATTGGCCTTGACCGGCGCCCCGGCTGCCTTGGCCTTGGCGCTGGGATTCCAGGATCCCACGAACGGGACCGCAGCGCCAACCACTCCCGCAGCGCCCACCACACAGGTGGCGCCCGTCAGGAAGCGGCGGCGCCCTTGATTGACTCCGTCATTGCTCATGAAGTTCTCCGTAGAAGCAGCAGAAAATCTTGTTGTGGTACGGGTAAAATGGCGTGCAATGTTAAAGAAAAGCCCTACCCATTACAAGCTAATCAAGCCTCGGACAACAGCAAGATATTGATTTAAAAACAAAAACGCCCAGACTTCCATCTGGGCGCTCGGTCCTCCAATTGCCTGGGAAGGCTTATCGCTTGGAGTACTGGGGACGCTTGCGCGCCTTGTGAAGGCCAACCTTCTTACGCTCCACTTCACGGGCGTCGCGGGTCAGGAAACCGGCGCGGCGCAGGGGTGAACGCAGATTCTCGTCATAGGCGAGCAGGGCGCGAGCGATACCGTGACGGATCGCGCCGGCCTGACCGAAGCTGCCGCCACCGGTCACGGTGATGTTGGCGTCGAATTTATCGGCACTGCCGGTCAGCTCAAGGGGCTGGCGCACGATCATGCGCGCAACTTCACGGCCGAAGTAATTCTCGATGGTGCGGTTGTTGATGGTGATGGTGCCGTTACCGCTCTTGAGGAACACACGGGCGGAGGACGTCTTGCGGCGACCGGTTCCGTAGTATTGAGTGCTTGCCATGGTCTGCTGTCCGTCAGATATTCAGTTCTTGGGGCTGCTGGGCGCTGTGCGGATGCTGGTCGCCAGCGTAGATCTTCAGCTTCTTGAGCATCGCGCGGCCCAGCGGGCCGCGGGGCAGCATGCCCTTCACGGCGATCTCGAGGGTGCGCTCGGGCGCCTTGTCGATCAGCTTTTCAAAGCTGATCGACTTGATCCCGCCGGGGAAGCCGGTGTGACGATAGTAGATCTTGTCCTTGGCCTTGTTGCCGGTCACGCGGATCTTTTCAATGTTGACCACGACGATATAGTCGCCGGTATCCACATGAGGCGTGTACTCGGGCTTATGCTTGCCGCGCAGCCTGCTGGCGATCTCCGCCGCAAACCGACCCAAAACCTTGTCGGTAGCATCGACCACAAACCAGTCGCGCGTTACGGTTTCGGGCTTTGCACTAAATGTTTTCATCTTATCCTGCCTGAAGTCAGGGGGGTTCAAAAAAGAGGGCGAATTCTAGCCACTGCCCGGGGGCTTTTCAAGTGGCATTTGTGTTTTTGTCTGCCGAGCCGTCATTATCTCTCGCGATTGCCGGGTTGCGGCCGGCAAAAGGTCAGGGTCGGTGCGGCCTGGCGAGGTACTCCCGGGACTGCATCTCGAGCAGCCGGCTGCGGGTGCGCTCGAACTCGAAGACCAGCCGGCTGCCGGCATAGATGGCCTCCAGCCCCGCCTCGGCGGAAAGGATCAGCTTGACCCCGCGATCGTAGAACTCGTCCACCATATTGATGAAGCGCCGCGCCTGGTCCTCCATCGCCGAGGTCATTACCGGCACCGCACTGACCAGCACCGCATGGAACTCGCGGGCGATTTCAATGTAGTCGTTCTGGCTGCGCGGGCCGTCGCAGAGCGCGGCGAAATTGAACCAGACCACATCCTCGCACAGGTAGCGGGCGGGTATCGGCCGGCCCTCCACCTGGATATTCACGGCCTCGGCAACCCCTTCCATATCGGGCACCAGGCTGCGGAACGCCGCCGCCAGCGCCTGCTCGGCGCCGCCGTCGAGGGGCCAGTGGTAAAGCTGGGCCTGTTCAAGGGCGCGCAGCCGATAGTCGACACCGCCATCGACGTTGACCACTTCGCAGTGGCGCTTGATCAGTTCGATGGCCGGCAGGAAACGCTGGCGCTGCAGACCGTTCCGGTAGAGGTCGTCGGGCACGATATTGGATGTCGCCACCAGGGTCACGCCGCGGCCGAACAGGTGTTCGAACAGGGTGCCGAGGATCATCGCATCGGTGATGTCGGAGACAAAAAACTCATCGAAGCAGATTACCCGCGCCTCGCCGGCGATGCGGTCGGCGACTTTTTCCAGAGGGTTCTTTTCGCCCTTGAAGGCCGTCAGGTCCCGGTGGACCCGGCGCATGAAATGGTGGAAGTGGGCGCGCAGCTTTTGACTGAAAGGCAGGCTTTCGTAGAAGTTGTCCATCAGGTATGTCTTGCCGCGCCCCACCCCGCCCCAGAAATAAAGACCCTTTACCGGCTGCTGCGGCTTTTTGCCCCCCAGCAGCCGCGCCAGCAGGCCGCCGGACGACGCCTTGCCCACCGTCAGTTCGTCATAGAGCCGCTGCAGGTGGTCCACGGCATTGGCCTGCGCCGGATCATGGACAAACCCGGGCCGGGCGAGATCTCTCTGGTAGCGGGCAAAGGGTGTGGGCATAAGGTAACGGACAAGGTGGATACAAAGGGGGCTGGAGCGGATTCAGCCAAGTACAACCGTCAGCCGGACACGGCTGTCACCACGAATACGGGCGCACTGCGAATACCGGTCATGCTTTTTCCAAGGGCGCCACTTTAGCGCCGCATCACCCCTCCCGCAACCGATCGCGGAGAATTTCCACCAATCCTTCGCGCATCTGCACCAGATGGCCGTGGAAGAAGTGGCTGGCCTCCGGCATCGCCAGGATTTCCGGTACCGGCGACAGCGTATCCGCCCACCGGTTGACCATATCGGGGGCGACCAACTCATCGCGGCCGCCCATGACCAGCGTCCAGGGACAGGGAAAGCTGCGCCGCTCACTGAAGCCGTAGCGCCCCACCGGAGGCGCCACCAGCACCAGGTGCGCAACTCCGGCCAGCCGCTGGGCGCCATTGCCGGCCACCCCGGCGCCAAACGAAAAGCCCGCCAGCACCGGCCTGGCGGCCGGATAGCGCTCCGCCATCCAGGCGACGACGGCGGCGAGGTCGTCCACCTCGCCCCGACCATCGTCATACGCCCCCTCGCTCTGGCCGGTGCCGCGAAAGTTGAACCGCACAGCCGGAAGCTGCAACTCGCCAAACGCGCGTATCAGGGTAGTCACCACCTTGTTGTCCATGGTGCCCCCGTGCTGGGGGTGTGGGTGGCAGACGATGGCGACATGCGCCGCCGTATCCTCACCGCCGTGGAGGACCACCTCCAGCTTGCCCACAGGGCCGGCGATCAGGCTGTGTTCGCTGTTGCGTGCAGACACCATGAAACTCCTCGACAGGGTCGGACTCGTACCAGAACCGGCTGACAACGCCGACCCGAACAGTATTGGCAGGCCTCGATTGTAGATGTCGCATCGGGCACCAACAACCGCAGCGATAAAAATGCCGCAAGATCACGTATACTTCGAGCAACCCCAAGCACCATCCAGGACCAAAGGACATTGATGTGGATGCCACGACCCTGCTGATCGCCGCCCTCTGCCTGCTGGCCGGCCTTGCCATCGGCGCCCTGCTGACCCGCACCCTCACACCGCAGCTGAAAAAACAGCGCGAACTCGAAGAACAACTGCGGCGCACCGAAGAGGAATACCGCATCTATCAGCAGGATGTCACCGAGCACTTCGTCAAATCCGCAGAGCTGCTGCGCACCATCAGCCAGAACTACCGCGCCCTGGGCGACCAGCTCACCACCGGGGCGATCCGCCTCACCAACCCGGAGGTCAGCCGCGAACTGATGGAAGCCGCCAATCCCCTGCACAGCGGCGCGATGTCCCGCACCCTGTCGGCGACGCCCACCGAGCCGCCCAAAGACTATGCCCCCAGCGTACCGGGAGGCGTGCTCAGCGAAAACTATGGCCTCGATGATCAGCCCCGCACCCCCAGTTTCAGCCTCTACACCCAGGGTATGACCCGCGACGAGGACGACCGTGCCAACGATGCCGACCACGACGACCCCACCTACAAGGTGGGGTAACAGCGCCACGACACATCACCAGCGATAACGCCGTGTCCACCGCCCGGGTAATCCGTCAATACGGCTGGCCAGCGCTCACCGGGCTGCTGGCGGCCGCCGTTATTCTGTTGCTGTTCCCGTCGCTGAACGACCCCTCGAGGCGCGCCGACTCCCAGCGCCACGACACCCCGGCGCCGATCGTCAGCGCGGCGGAAGGGCCGGTGTCCTACGCAGCGGCGGTGGCCCGCGCGGCGCCGTCGGTGGTCAACATCTACACCACCAAGACCGTCGCCCGGCCGCGGCACCCGTTGCTCAACGACCCGTTCTTTCGCCGCTTCTTCAACAGCGGCAATTTTCCCCAGCAGCAGCGCATGGCCTCTTCGCTCGGCTCCGGGGTGATCGTCGACGGTAGCGGCTACATTCTCACCAACAACCACGTCGTAGCCG
>JBAZCN010000002.1:0-73523 GCA_041655035.1 Porticoccaceae bacterium
TGGCCATTGCGCCATCCGATATCCAGTATCACGATACCTATTTCGTGGTGGCCCACTTCCACTACGTGATGGTGGCCGGCGCGGTGTTCTCCGGTACCGGGGCAGTCTACTACTGGCTGCCCAAGTGGTCTGGCCGGATGTACAGCGAGACCATGGGCAAGCTCCAGTTCTGGATCGCCTTCATCGGCTTCAACATCGCGTTCTTCCCGCAGCACTTCCTGGGTCTTGCCGGCATGCCCCGCCGCTACGCCGACTACTCCCTGCAGTTTGCCGACTGGAACATGGTCTCCAGCATCGGTGCCTTCATCTACGGCGCAGCCCAGGTACTGTTCCTCTATAATGTGATTCATGCCATTGTGGCGGGCAAGCGGGTCACCGAACCCAAAACCTGGGAAGGCGCCGAAGGACTGGAGTGGACGGTGGCGACACCTGCCCCATACCATACTTTCACTACACCTCCCGAGGTGAAGTAAGCCGGATCTGGACGAGGACAGAGATATGGTGAACAAACCTGTTATCAGGACGTTGCTCAAGTCATTGGTGGGCGTTGTGGTCATGTTTTTGTTCGCCATATTCATCATGCCGCCGCTCTACGACGTGTTCTGCGAGGTCACGGGCATCGGTGGCAAGACCTCTGGCAGGTACGAGGCGGAGATCGCCGGGGTCGATGAGTCGCGCACCATAAGGGTCCAGTTCGTCGCCACCAACAACGGTGAGATGAGCTGGGACTTCAAGCCGACGGTTTACGAGGTGAAGGTCCATCCCGGGCAGCCCACGCCGGTGACCTTCTATGCCAGGAACACTACGGACAGGGACATGATTGCCCAGGCCATCCCCAATGTGGTGCCCAACAATGCGGCTCAGTACTTTCACAAGACCGAGTGCTTCTGCTTCAACCAGCAGCCGCTGGCCGCGGGAGAGGATGCGGAGTTGCCGCTGGTGTTCATCGTCGATCGCGACCTGCCTCGCGCCGTGCATACGATTACCCTGTCGTACACGCTGTTTGATGTAACCGACCGGGCTGCCGCTGGCGCCGTGGCCAAGCTGAACTGACAACAAGTTGAACTAACAAACTGAACTAATAAGTCGTGCGCCCTGCCGGCGACATTGCGGAGAGACACAATGGCAACTAATAGCGTTTATTATGTTCCCGAGCAGAGCAAACTGCCGCTGATGATGGCCTTCGGCCTCGGCGTGTCGGCAGTGGGTGCGGCAAGCTGGATCGGGGGCGGCTCGGCGATGATCTTCAGCGCCGGCATGCTGATTCTGGCCTTTACCTTCTACACCTGGTTCAGCACGGTCATTCGCGAAAACATGGCGGGCTTGAACAACGATCAGCTCAAGCGCTCCTATGTGTGGGGCATAAGCTGGTTTATTTTTTCCGAGGTGATGTTTTTCGCGGTCTTCTTCGGTTCCCTGTTCTACGTGCGGATGGTGTCATCCTCCCACCTCGACGCCAGCGCCGATCTGTTGTGGAACGGCTTTGAGTTCTCCTGGCCGCTGTTCAATACCCCGGATATGGCGGTGAGCGGCGACGCCGCGCAATTCAAGGGGCCGGAACAGATCATCGATCCCTGGCATCTGCCCCTGATCAATACCATCCTGCTGCTCACTTCCAGCGTCACCGTGCACTTTGCCCATACCGCGCTGAAGAGGAACAACCGCAAGGGATTCAACAGCTGGCTGGCGGTCACCATCGTCCTCGCCGTCGCCTTCCTGTTTTTCCAGGTGGAGGAATACGCGGAGGCCTACAACGAACTTGGGCTGACGTTGGAATCCGGCATTTACGGTACGACCTTCTTTATGCTCACCGGCTTCCACGGCGCCCACGTGACGCTGGGTACCTTCATGCTGCTGGTACAGCTGCTGCGTGGCCTGAAGGGTCATTTCAGCCACGATGACGCCTTTGGTTTCGAGGCCTCCTCCTGGTACTGGCACTTCGTCGACGTGGTGTGGGCGGGTCTGTTTATCTTCGTCTACGTTCTCGGTTCCTGATCCCATCCCCTGCGGGGGCAAGGGAGCTGCAAGTAAATGGCCAGGACAGGTTCCTGGCCATTTTGCGCCTGCCTTTTCAGTTGCCGGTGGCTGGCACCACGTGTTCGGGATGGAGCTGGCGATCCCATGGGGCGGTGCTGTGCAACTGGCCGCTGACAAAGCCGTAGACAATGACACCGATCAGCAAAATCGCCAGAGTCAGGCGCACGCCCAGTGCATAGAGGGTTCGCCGGCGCGGGTTGCCGATGTCCTTCATGAGAAAATACAGGCCGCTGCTGAGGCTCAGGAGCACAGCGATGAACAGTATGACGATGGTGACCTTGAGCAGCATGGCAAGACGGCCTCTTCCAAAAGGGGTGATTTAAGCATAGATGAATGATGCAACGAAGCCGCCGGCCACCGAAAGGTTCCACTGGCAACTGAATGGCAAGATCGTGCTTTTCGTGGTGGTGTTCCTGCCGTTGACCATTGGCCTGGGTTTTTGGCAGCTGAGCCGCGGCGAGCAGAAACAGGCGTTGATGGACGAATTCGAGCGGCGCCAGGCGGCGGCGCCAGTGGCTGTCGACAGCCTCCGCGAGGATGACAGGCAGTATGTCCGGGTTGCGGCACGGGGCAGCTTCGACAATGACCGGTCCATTCTGCTCGACAACCGTATCCGGCAGGGACGAGCCGGCTACGAGGTGGTGACGCCCTTCGAAGCGACCCCCTCCGGAACTTGGCTGCTGGTCAATCGCGGCTGGATCGCCGCCGGGCCAACTCGCGACCAGCTGCCCGCTATTCCATCGGTCGGTGGCGAAGTGGCCATTTCCGGCTATCTCTACCAGTCTCCCGACAAACCTTTTACGCTGGGCGAGGAGCAGTGGCGGGAGCACTGGCCCCAGGTGTTGCAGAACCTCGACGCCGAAGCCCTGGCCGGCCGCCTGGGCGTGGCGCTCGACGGCTATTCCCTGCGCCTCGACGACAGCGCTCCCGGCGCCCTGCGGGTGGGTTGGGAACTGATCAACATCCAGCCGGAGAAACACACAGCCTATGCCGTGCAATGGTTTGCCCTGGCTGTGGCTCTTGTCGTCCTCGCATTATTTGCCAATTCCAACTTGGGCGCTTTGCTGCGCCGTCGGAGATGAATTCATGAATGATACGACTTCGCGATCCAGCGCACCGTTGCAGTTTGGGCTGATGCTGGGAATCATCGTCGCCACCCTCGTTGCCGGCTTCGTGATGTTTCCCAGCGATCAGGCCGAGCGCGACGCCCTGCTCGGCCGGCTGGGCACAACCAACCACGGCACGCTGCTGCAGCCGGCGCTGCCGGTTGACGGGCTCCCGTTGCGCGATGACAAGGGTAATCCCTGGCGGTGGACAGAGCACAAGCCGAAGTGGCGGCTGCTGATCCCGGCCGGCCGCGAATGTGACGAAGAATGCCGTGAACTGCTGTACGTCAGTCGCCAGGTCCACCTGCTGCTGGGCAAGTACACCGGCCGTTTCGAGCGGGTCTACATCAATCTGGAGGACTCGCTCGACGTTGCCACGGCGCAGTATCTCGAGCAGGAACACCACTACGCGAAAGTGCTCGCTGCCGATCGGGCTGCTTTCGACACCTGGACCGAGGACAGCAACCTGCCCTGGGGGCAGGGTACAATGCCGGCCATCCTGGTCGATCCAGCGGGTCTGGCGATGATGTTCTATACCGTCGATATTGCCGGCAATGACATGCTGGAAGATATCAATCACCTTCTCAGATATTCCCCGGAGTAAGCGAGACTAGCTATGGCGCTGTTCAACCCGCCGTTACTGCGCAAACCAGGTTTCAAATTGGTCGGTGTCAGCTTTTGCCTGGCGTTCGTCGTTGTGGTGCTGGGCGCCTTTACCCGGCTTGCGGATGCCGGTCTCGGCTGTCCCGACTGGCCAGGTTGTTACGGGCATCTGCTGTGGCCCATCCAGGAGCACAATGTGGTTCGCGCCAACGAAGCCTGGCCCGACATGCCCGTCGACCACACCAAGACCTGGCCGGAAATGGTCCATCGCTACTTTGCCGGTACCTTGGGGATCTTTATCGTGCTGATCGTCGCTACCGCCTGGAAGCGGCGCGAAGACAATGGCTACCCCTTCCGCCTGCCGCTGTTCCTGCTGTTCGCGGTGGTCTGGCAGGCGCTGTTCGGGATGTGGACGGTGACGCTGAAACTGTGGCCGCAGATCGTCACGCTCCACCTGCTCGGCGGCATGACCGTGCTGTCCCTGCTGTGGCTGCTGCTGGTGCGCCTCGACAACCAGGCATGGCGCCTGCCGGCGGCCACTTACGCCAGGGCGGCAAGGCTCAAACCCTGGGTGCTGCTGGGCATCGTCCTGGTGGTTTGCCAGATCCTCCTCGGAGGCTGGACCAGTTCCAACTACGCCGCTTACGCCTGCCATGATTTTCCCACCTGCCATGGCGAGTGGTGGCCGCCCATGGATGCGAAGATGGGCTTCAACGTCTTCCAGACCATCGGGCCCAACTATCTTGGCGGGCTGCTCGAAAGCGATGCCCGGGTCGCCATCCATTTCACCCACCGGCTGGGCGCGATCGTGGTGACCCTCTACCTGCTGATGCTGGTCGGGCGCGTTGCGATGCTGGGCAGCGCAAGGCTGAGAAAAGTGGGCCTCGCAGTGCTGGCTGCCCTCGTTCTGCAACTGGGGCTCGGGGTGACCAATGTGTTGCTGCACATCCCGCTGTCGGTGGCGGTGATGCATAACGCCGGCGGTGCTTTACTGCTGTTGACACTGATTACCCTGGCCTGCAGGCTGTGGATGGCGAAGGGGGAGGAAAACCCGGCGTGACGGAATTGACTACTGAAGACAAAGCCAGCTGGAGGGATTATCTGGAGCTCACCAAGCCCAATGTGGTGGCCCTGATGATTCTTACCGCCTTGATCGGCATGTTTCTCGCCGTGCCGGGCATGGTGCCCCTCGACGCGCTGATCTGGGGCAACCTGGGCATCGCCCTGTGCGCCGGCTCCGCCGCCACCGTCAATCATCTGGTGGATCGCCATATCGACACCAAGATGGCGCGCACTTTCAATCGGCCGGTAGCCACCGGCCGCGTCGACCCTACCCATGCCATGCTGTTTGCCGGCTTGCTGGGTATCGCCGGTATGGCCGTGCTGGTGTTGTTCGTCAATCTTCTCACCGCCTGGCTGACCCTGGCGTCGCTGGTGGGCTACGCGGTGATCTACACCCTGTTCCTGAAACGGGCGACGCCGCAGAACATCGTCATTGGCGGCCTTGCCGGCGCCGCGCCGCCGCTGCTCGGCTGGACGGCGGTGACCGGCGAGGTCCACGGTTATGCGCTGCTGCTGGTGCTCATCATCTTTGCCTGGACACCACCCCACTTCTGGGCGCTGGCGGTACATCGCCGCGAGGAATACGCGAAGGCCGAGGTGCCGATGCTGCCGGTTACCCATGGCGACCGCTATACCCGTCTGCATATCCTGCTCTATACCATCATCATGGTGGTGGTGACGGTGCTGCCTTTTGTCACAGGGATGAGCGGCTGGCTCTATCTGCTGGGCGCGCTGGTGCTCGGCGCCGGATTCCTGTACTGGGCCATCGTGCTGATGATCGGCAAGGATCCCGATGCCGGCATGGATACCTTCAAGTATTCCATCCTGTACCTGATGCTGCTGTTTATCATCATGCTGATCGATCACTACCTGGTGACCGTGCCGGCCTTTCTGAGAGTGGGGTATGGGACATGAACACCAAGCGCAACATCTGGTTGACCGTCGCGGCCTGCGTCGCTTTCGCCCTGCTGATGGTGGCGGGCCTGGTTCACAAGCTCACCCAGCCGCGCATTCTCACCCCTTTCGAGATGCATGAATACGGCGCCATGCTGCTGGACAAGCCCCGCCAATTCAGCGACTTCGAGCTGGTCAGCCACCAGGGCGCGCCCTTTACCCGCGAGTCCCTGGAGGGCAAGTGGACGCTGATCTTCTTTGGCTTCACCCACTGCCCGGATATCTGCCCGACCACCCTCGCCACCCTCGACCGGCTGGTGAAAGTGCTCGATGACAAGGAAAAGGCCAGTATTCAGGTGGTGATGCTGAGCGTCGACCCGGAACGGGATACCCCGGAAAAACTCGCTGCCTATGTGCCCTACTTCAACCCGGACTTCGTCGGCGTGACGGGCAATCCCTATCAGATCCTCAATCTCGCCACCCAGCTGAACGTGATCTACACCAAAGTGCCCATTTCCGCCGATGACTACACCGTCGACCACAGTGGCAACGTGGTGATCATCAACCCCCGCGGCGACTACCATGGCTTCTTCCGGCCGCCCTTCGAGGAAGGCGCGATGCGGGTGGCGTGGCGTTCGCTGGTGCGCACTTTCAAGGGTTGATGCGAAGGGAACGGCCCCCGTAGAGCCTGCTCAACCAAGAAGCATCGAGAGCCCCCCACAGGGTGCGTCGACGAAGGAAACGCACCAGCGGCTGACATCGATCCCCCGGTGCGCTTCGTGCCTCAGCACACCCTATGCAGGGGGGCATCGCCCGTCAGAAAGACTTTGAACAGGCTCTAAGCCCGCTGGCGGCGCAACAGGGAGGCGGCAAACAGCAGCCCGGCACCGAGCACGATGGAGGGTCCCATGGGGGTATCCCACCACCAGGACGCGGCGACGCCGAGGCACACTGCAAGAGCGCCGGCGACACTGCCGAGCATGGCCATGCTCGACGGGCTCGAGGCGAAGCGCCGCGCCGTGGCTGCCGGGATGACCAGCAGCGCGGTGATCAGCAGCACTCCCACCACCTTCATGGCGATGGCGATCACCAGCGCCAGGGTCAGCATCAGCGCAGCTTTCACCCAGCCGACATTGATCCCTTCGACCCTGGCCAGCTCCTCGTGCACGGTGATCGCCAGCATCGGGGTCCAGAGGCGGTAGATCAGCGCCAGCACCACCCCCGCCGCCACCCAGATGCCGAGGGTTTCGAGCGGCGTGACGGCGAGCAGATCGCCGAACAGCAGGGCTTCCAGATCGACCCGGGCGCCGGGAATCAGATACATGGCGATGATTCCGAGCGCCAGGGAACTGTGCGAGAGAATCCCCAGGAGAGTGTCGGTAGCGAGGGTGTGCTGGCGTTGCAGGGCGAGCAGGCCGAGGGCGATCAGCAGGCAGATCAGGATCACGGCGAGCCCCGGGGCGATGCTGAGCCACAGCCCGGCGGCGATACCCAACAGGGCCGAATGGGCGAGAGTGTCGCCGAAGTAGGCCATCCGCCGCCACACCACGAAGGCGCCGAGGGGCCCGCTGACCAGTGCGACCCCGAGGCCGGCGAGCAGCGCCAGCAGCAGGAAATCAGTCATGGCGACCTCCGCAGTGCTCCACTCCGCCGTGCAGATCGTGCTGGTGATCGTGACGGTGGGTGTAGAGCGCGGTGCGCACCCCGAACAGCTCGGTGTAGGCCGGGCTTGCCGATACCGCTTCCGGCGTGCCGTGACAGCAGACGTGGCGATTGAGGCAGATCACCTGGTCGGTGGCGGCCATCACCAGATGCAGGTCGTGCGAGACCATGAGGATGCCGCACCCCGTTTCCCCGCGGATGAGGCTGATCAGCCGGTACAGGGCTTCCTGGCCGTTGATGTCCACGCCCTGCACCGGTTCGTCGAGTACCAGCAGCTCGGGCTTGCGCAGTAGGGCGCGGGCGAGCAGCACCCGCTGGGTCTCGCCGCCGGACAATGCGGTGACCGGGCGCTCCAGCAAATGCGGAATCTCGACCCGCGCCAGGGCATTCCGGCAATGCTCCGGATTGCGATCCGCGAGGGCGAGAAAACCGCTCACCGACAGCGGCAAGGTGGTGTCGATATGGAGTTTTTGCGGCATGTAGCCGATGCGGATCGGGCGCGGAAACACCACGTTGCCGGCGTCGGGCTTGAGCAGGCCGAGAATGATGCGCACCAGCGAAGTCTTGCCGGCGCCGTTGGGGCCGATCAGGGTCAGGATCTGGCCGGCCAGCAGATCGAGGCTCACATCGTCGAGGATGAGCTTGTCGCCGAGGCTCAGGCGTAGGTTGCGAGCATTGAACAGAGTGGTCATCGAGCAGGGTTCCTGGTTGCGGCGGTCGGTGCACGCGCTGGTGGCAGATCGCCCAGATCGCCCAGATCGCCGGGCAACAGGTATCCCGCGTAGCCGAAAAGATATAATGTACCATTTTCGATGGTGTCGCCAGAAGATACCAGCGGCGCGGCCGGGAACAGGGCTTGCGCCGTTCAACCGGGAGAGAGGATGAAAGACGACATCACCGCACGCCGGGCAAGTTCGGCACGCCGCCATCTGTGGCCCTGGCTGCTGGCCGCCATTCTCTGTGCCGGGACGCCGCTGTCTGTCGCCGCTGGGCCGGTCACCGCCGAGTCCGCCGCCGTCGAGTCGGGCCGGCACAGCGAGCCCGAGCGGCCGCTGGTGGTGGCCACCATTCATCCCCTGGCGCTGATCATCCACCAACTGGCCGGCGATATGCTCGATACCGTCGGGTTGCTGGCGCCGGCTCAGGATCCGCACCACGCCTCCCTGAGCCCTTCCCAGCGCCGGCTGCTGGGGCGCGCCGACCTGGTGGTATGGGTCGGACCGACATTCGAGAGCTTCATGGCCAGGCCTGTGGCGTCGCTGCCGGAGGATCGCGTGCTCACCTGGCTTGCCGGCGACAAGAATGGCCATCACCACGACAGCGGCGGCCATTCCGCAACTGCGGGTGTCCATGGCGCCGACCCCCACATCTGGCTGGACATCGATGCAACCCGGGGATTCAGCCGCCAACTGGTGGCCCGGCTCGCCGCCCGCTATCCCGATCTCGCGCTACCGTTGGCGCAACGGCTGGTGGATTTCGAACGCCGCCTCGATGCCAGTGCGGCGCTGCTGGCAGGCCGCCTGCAACCCCTGCAGAGCGCCGCTTTCATTGCCGAACATGCCGCCTATGGCCCCTTCGTCGACCAGTTTGCCCTGCGGCTGGTCGGCAGTCTCAGCGACAGCTCGGGGGTAGCGCTCGGCGCAAGGAACCTGTGGCAGCTGAAAAACCACCGCGATATTGCCTGCGTGGTAGTGGAGCGGCCGCCGGGATCGAAGCTGGCGCGCCAACTGGCGAGGGGCCTGGATGTGCCGGTCGTCGTCATCGATCCGCTGGGTCTGGAGGTCGGTCTCGAGCAGGGCTACAGCGCCCTGCTCGAGACCGTGGCAGAGGGCTTCGAGCGCTGCCTAGGAGAGTAGCGCACCGGGCAGCGCCGGAGCGCCCTGGCGCAGGTCCAGCAGCTTGGCGCGGTATTCCCCGGGGTCCTTGTGGCCGCCATGGCCACCGGCGGCGAGCAACCGGGACAGCCAGAAGCGGGTGGCGGCGATGGCCAGCACCTCCGGCCAGTGGTGGATCTCTGCGGCGCTGAACGGGCGAACCTGCCGATAGGCGCCGACCAGGGCGGCGAAGCGATCCGCGGCGATGGCGCCGGCCTCGCCCCGGCACCAGTCGTTGACCGCCACGGCCACATCCAGCAGCAGCCAATCGCTGCTGGCGTTGTAGAAATCGATGACCGCCGCCAGCCGCCCGTCCGCGAACAAGCTGTTGTCATGGAACAGGTCACCGTGGATGGCGCCCCGGGGCAGTGCCGGCCGCTCGGCCAGCAACTGCCGATACCGGCTCAACTGGCCGGCCAGCAGGGCGCGATCGCCGGCGCCGAGCAGCTTTTCGACTCCCTCGGCGGCAGCCATCATCCAGCCGAGGCCGCGACGGTTGTCGAGCGTTGCCGGCCAGTCGGCGGCGGCGAGATGGGCGCGCGCGAGAAAATCACCAATGGCGGCGCAATGCTCATTCTCTACGGGATCGGGATGGCGGCCGGCGATACGGTCGAACACCAGGGCCGGCTTGCCGGCCAGCCTGTGGATGCGCTCGCCGCTGCCGGCCGCCAGGGGCGCCGGGACCGGCAGCCGGCACTGGTGGAGGTGGGTGGCGAGACGGGCGGCAAAGTCGATCTGCTGGGCATCGGCGGTCTCCACCAGGGTGAGCACATAGCCACCTGCGCCGCCATTCCGGATGGCGCGGAAAAAATAGGTGGTATTTTCGACGCCTTCCGCCACCGCCGTCAGTTCCCCCGCCAGTTCAAGGCCGAGGGTTGCCGCGAGGGGACGGAAGTCGCCGGGAGTAACCGGGGTGTAGGCAGCCATTGAGGTCTCCGCTGGCAAACCCATAGTGTATCCTTGTGCCATTACAACAGGGACTTTCGATGACGACAGACAATTTTCCTCTGGTATTGGTGGATGGCTCATCCTACCTTTACCGCGCCTTTCACGCCCTGCCGCCGCTGTCCAACACCAAGGGGCAGCCCACCGGGGCCATCAAGGGTGTCATTGCCATGCTCAAACGGCTCGGCAAGGACTACCCCGACAGCCATCTGGTGGTGGTTTTCGACGCCAAGGGCAAGACCTTTCGCGACGAAATGTTCGAAGAGTACAAATCCCATCGCCCGCCGATGCCCGACGACCTGCGCCGTCAGATCGAACCGATCCACGCCATCGTCCGCGCGATGGGCCTGCCGCTGTTGATCATCGACGGGGTCGAGGCGGATGACGTGATCGGCACCCTGGCCCGGCAGCGCGCCGAACAGGGGCTGCCGGTGGTGATTTCCACCGGTGACAAGGACATGGCGCAACTGGTCGACGACCACATCACGCTGGTCAATACCATGACCGACATCCGTCTCGACAGCACGGGGGTGGCGGACAGGTTCGGCGTCGGTCCGCAGCTGATCATCGATTACCTGGCCCTGGTGGGCGACAAGGTCGACAATATCCCCGGTGTCCCGGGAGTGGGAGAAAAAACCGCTGTCGCCATCCTGCAGGGGCTGGGCGGGCTCGATGCCATCTACGCCGATCTCGAAGCCGTGCGCGGCCTCGATTTTCGCGGCGCCAAGAAAATGCCGGAGAAACTCCAGGAGTTTCGCGATCAGGCCTACCTGTCCTACCGGTTGGCGACGATCAAGACCGACGTACCCCTGGAGATGGCGGGCGAGGCGCTGAGGCCCCAGCCGCCGGACAAGGCGAAACTGCTGGAGCTGTTCGTCGAGCTCGAATTCAAGGCCTGGAGCGACGAGCTGCTGCGCGACGACGAGGCGATCGTCGACCAGCCCGCGACGGAAAAATCCTGGCAGACGATACTCGACCAGAAGGATTTCGACATTTGGCTGGCCCGGCTCGAAAAAGCCGAACTGTTCGCTTTCGATACCGAGACCACCAGCCTCGATTACATGGAGGCCGAGCTGGTGGGCCTGTCCTTCGCCATCGAGCCCCACGAGGCCGCCTACGTGCCGCTGGCCCACGACTACCTGGGGGCGCCGGCACAGCTGGACCGGCAGGCGGTTCTCGATCGCTTGAAGCCGTTGCTCGAAGACCCGGGCAAGAAAAAACTTGGCCAGAACCTCAAGTACGACATGAGCGTACTGGCTCGCCACGGCATTGCCATGCAGGGCGTGGCGTTTGACACCATGCTCGAATCCTACGTCCTGGACTCCACCGGTTCGCGCCACGACATGGACAGCCTGGCGCTCAAATACCTGGGTGAGAAAACCATTAAGTTCGAGGAGATCGCCGGCAAGGGCGCGGGTCAGCTCAGCTTCAACCAGATCGACCTGGCCCAGGCGGCACCCTACGCCGCCGAGGATGCCGATGTCACCCTGCGCCTCCACCAGGTGCTGTGGCCACAGGTGGCGGCGATGCCCGCTCTCAAGTCCGTGTTCGAAGCCATCGAGATACCGCTGGTGCCGGTCCTGTCGCGCATCGAGCGCAATGGCGCCAGGGTGGATGCCGTGCTGCTCAAGGAGCAGGGCAAGGAAATCGCCGTGCGCCTCGACGAATTGGAGCGCGAAGCGCACGAGCTGGCGGGCCAGCCGTTCAATCTCGCCTCACCCAAACAGTTGGGGGAAATCCTCTTCGACAAGCTCAAGATCCCGGTGTTGAAGAAGACCGCCACCGGCGCCCCGTCCACCAAGGAGGAGGTGCTCCAGGAGCTCGCCCTCGACTACCCCCTGCCCCGGGTGCTTCTCGAGCACCGGGGGCTGGCCAAGCTCAAGTCCACCTACATCGACAAGCTGCCGCGGATGATCAACGGCCGCAGCGGGCGGGTGCATACCTCCTACCATCAGGCGGGCACCGCCACCGGGCGACTGTCATCCTCCGATCCCAACCTGCAGAATATTCCGGTGCGCAGCGCCGAGGGACGGCGTATCCGCCAGGCATTCGTGGCGGACAAGGGGGCGCGTATTCTCGCCGCCGACTATTCGCAGATCGAACTGCGGATCATGGCCCATCTGTCCGCTGATGCCAGCCTGGTGCAGGCCTTCCGCGACGGCCTCGACATCCACCGCGCCACGGCCGCGGAAGTGTTCGACACCCCGCTCGACAAGGTCACCCAGGAGCAGCGACGCAGCGCCAAGGCCATCAACTTCGGGTTGATCTACGGCATGTCCGCCTTTGGCCTTGCCCGCCAGTTGCACCTGGGGCGCAACCAGGCTCAGCAGTACATCGATCTCTATTTTGCGCGCTACCCGGGCGTCGCCGCCTACATGGAAGGAACGCGCCGCCAGGCCCGCGAGCAGGGCTACGTGGCGACCCTGTTCGGCCGCCGCCTGTACCTGCCGGACATCAACGCCGGCAACGGCCAGCTGCGCCAGGCGGCGGAACGCACCGCCATCAATGCCCCGATGCAGGGCACCGCTGCCGATATCATCAAGCGCGCGATGATCACCGTGGATCACTGGCTGGCCGCTAATGGCCTGGCGACGCGGATGATCATGCAGGTGCACGACGAACTGGTATTCGAAGTTCCCGAGGGCGAGCTCGACCAGGTGCGCCAAGGAGTGGTCGAGCTGATGGCGGGAGCGGCTGAACTGGATGTACCGCTGGTGGTGGACGCAGGCGTGGGGCTGAACTGGGACGAGGCTCACTAGCGGGGCGTCGTCTTGCATGGCGGGAACTTGTCGGGCGGCTCCGGGTCATACCCAGTGCAGGCAGTGAGTGATGTTCTCCCATTTGCTGTTTGCGATTAGCTTGTTCCCCTTTGTTAGAGCAAATGCACCCTGGCCCCTCCCCTCATCCTTGGGCCAGGGTTTTTTTTGGCTGCAACCGGCGGTTTTTCCTGGGGATTCCAAGGAATCTCAAAAAAAAGCAAATTTTTTTCGATTCCTGTGAACTTTGAGTTTCAGGGCCGGTCTCAGTTACCGGTTAATGTCTCCCTCTTCGTTGTGAGCAATACCGGGAATCCTCTCCCCTCTTGGCTATCCCGGTCTTTGGTTACCGGCGCGCATGCGCCGGTTTTTTTTGCCTGGGATTTGTGTTTTTACTCAAGCCATTCATTTATAAAGCTTTCTAGTTCTTCCAGCCCCGTCTTTTTAAGTGATGAAAACACCTGTATGGACAGCTGCTCGATACCGGCACGGACCAGTTCATTGCGGATCCGGTGCAAGGTGCTCAGCGCCGGGCCGTGGTTGAGCTTGTCCGCCTTGGTCAACAGGATATGCAGTGGCAAGCGGCCCTGGCTCGCCCAGCGGATCATCTGCCAGTCGTATTCCTGCAGCGGATGGCGGATATCCATCAGCAGCACCAGGGCTTTCAGGGATTGGCGCTGTTGCAGGTATTCCGCCAGGTGCCGGTCCCAGTCCTCCTTGACCGTTTTGGCGACCTTGGCGAAGCCATAGCCCGGCAGGTCCACCAGGCGCCGGTCCGGCCCGATCGAGAAAAAGTTGATCAGCTGGGTGCGCCCTGGCGTCTTGCTGGTGCGGGCGAGCTTGCCCTGGCGAGTCAAGGTATTGATCGCGCTGGATTTCCCCGCATTGGAACGGCCCGCGAAAGCCACTTCCCCGCCGCTGTCCGCGGGACACAGGCGCAGGGTCGGCGCGCTTTGCAGGAAACTGGCACGGGCGAAATCGATGGTCTCGGTCATAGTCCGGCAGTATAGCGTTTAAGCTTAAGGAAGGAATGGTATATAATCCCGCCGCCTGAACAGGCCTGCCGGGCCTTGAAACCTGTAGCGTAGCCCAGAACGGAATATCCATGATGAAAACTGCAAGTGGTCTAGTCTTTATCCTCTCACTGTTGATAGTGCCCTTCGCCACGGCGGCTGGTGATGCTGCGGCGGGCCAGGGCAAGGTAGCGGCCTGCGCCGCCTGTCATGCCAGTGACGGTAACAGCCCTGCACCCACATTCCCCAAGATCGCGGGCCTCGGCGAGAAGTACCTGCTCAAGCAGCTTCAGGATATCAAGTCGGGCGTGCGCCCGGTTCCCGAGATGACCGGCCAGCTCGACGCCATGAGCGATCAGGACCTGGCGGACATCGCCGCTTACTACAACGCCCAGACACGCCAGCTTTCCGGCTCCAAGGAAGTGAAACTGGAACTGGGTGAAAGCATCTACCGCGGCGGCAATGTCCACACCGGCGTCGCCGCCTGTATCGGCTGCCACTCGCCCAGCGGCAACGGCAATGCCCCGGCCGGCTATCCGGCACTCGGCGGCCAGTTCGCCGACTACATCGCCAAGCAGCTGCGCGCTTTCCGCACCGCCGCCCACGACGCGGAGGACCCCAGCGGGCGCAGCAACGACGGCGATGCCCAGGTCATGCGCGGTGTCGCCGCCCGCATGACCGATCAGGAGATCAGCGCCGTGGCCAACTACATCGCCGGCCTCAAGGGCGAATGAAGCCGACGCGGCAGCGGTTCAAAAAGGCGGCATGAGCCGCCTTTTTGTTGGCTGAAGCTTTCCTCTCTGCTGGCTGAGGTGCTTCTCACCAACGCGAAAAGTGGCTTGCCATCGGACCGATAAGCTGAATAATAGCCACTTCAACGGACCAACCCGGGAAAGAGAACATGTCTGTCTTGAACAAATGGATACTAGCACTCATGGTTGCCGTGACCCTCGGCTGCCAGGCCGAGCAGGACAATGCCCCGGCCAGCGGCGCCGCGGCGCCGGCCTCTGGCGCGGTGCAGCAGGCCGCTCCGGCGGCGTCCACGCCCACTCCGGTCGCGACCAATTATGTGGAGGGCACCCACTACGAGGTTCTGCCGCAGCAGGTCGCCACCACCGATCCCGGCACCATCGAAGTGACCGAGGTGTTCTGGTACGGCTGCGGCCACTGTTTCGACTTCGAGCCGATGCTGGAGAGCTGGGCCGAGGCCCTGCCCGATGGCGTCGTGCTGGTGCGCAGTCCGGCGATCTGGGATCAGCAGGGCATCATGGAGCGCCATGCGCGAATCTACTACACCGCCAAGGCGCTGGGGGTGCTCGATCAGCTGCACATCGCCACGTTCGAGGCGATGAACCTGCACGGGAACGAGCTGCAGACCGAGGATGCCATCGCCAAACTGTTCGAGGAAAACGGTGTCAGCCGTGAAGATTTCGACAAAACCTTCAACTCCTTCGGAGTGACCAGTGCGGTCAAGCAGGCCCAAGCGCGCCTTCGCGGCTACCGCACGCAAGGCACCCCGGAAATCGTGGTCAATGGCACCTACCGGGTCAGCAGCCGCATGGCCGGCAGCCATCAGGGCATGCTCAACGTCACCAGCTTTCTGATCGACAAGGTCAAAAGCGAGCAGTAGATTTCTGCCGGCATAGCTCAGTTGGTAGAGCAGCGCATTCGTAATGCGAAGGTCGTAGGTTCGACTCCTATTGCCGGCACCACCTGACGCGGGAAGGGCAGCGCAAAAGGCTGCCCTTCCTGCTTTACCTCACATCCTCCCGGGTTCAGGCGCGACGCATTGGCGGCGCCTTCCTCGACAGCGCGATCAGCGACACGCAGTGTCGCCGCTGTCAGGGGCCAAGCCTTCCTGGTCGACAAACTTGCCTCTGTCCCGCAGTGTCGGCAGCAACTGCCGGGCGGTGTACGGGCAGCCGGTTGCCTCGGGGTCTGTCCGCCCGGCCGGCCGCCCTTGCGGGCTCCGTCCAGAGTCCTTCCGCCAGCCAGCGCGGAGCGGCCGGCGCGTTCAATGGATACGCTCCCTCACAAGCCCTCCATAAAGTCCATGGCCCCCTGGTGGCGGATCACCCGGCGGTGGTTGGCCCAGAGTTCGGCCACCTGGTCGCGGTTGAGCTGCTGGCGATCCACCAGCACCCTGGTGTTGAGCTCGCCGAGTGGCATCGGGCTCGGCACCTTGCTGAATACGAACTGGTTGCTGACCAAGTCGAGGAACGGGCCGGCCTTGCTGGTGGGCATGATAAAGACCAGTTGCAGGCCGATGGTCTGGGTGAGGTAGCCGATGATTTCCCGCGAACGGGTTTCGTCCATGTGCATGAAGGCTTCGTCGACGATCACCATGCGCAGGTGGCTGTTGCCCTCATTGAATCGAAAGGCACTGGTGATGGCGGCGGCGCGGATTATGTAGGCCGGTGTTTCGAGCTGGCCACCGGAGCCGGTGCCGTACTCGCTGAGGCGGATCGGTGCCTTGCCCTCGGGGTGCTTGAGAATGTCGTAGCGGCGATAGTGGCGGTAGTCGCTGATCCGCTCCAACTCGCGCAGGGCCAGCTGTTCGTCGCCATCGAGCAGCAGCGCCAGCATCCGGTCGCGAACGGCGGCGGCTTTGGCGCCGAGACTGTCGTCGAACAGGCTGGTGCCGTCGCCGAGATTGGGAATGCGGATGATCTCCCGGAAGAAATCCCAGTACTCCTTGAATTCGGGCACCCAGGCCCATTCGAACTCGAAACGCTCGCGATCGGCGCCGAAGTGATGGTGCTGGAGTTCGCTGTTCAGGTTGTCCAGAATCCGCTTGCCATCGTTGATGGCCTGGTGGATTTCGTGGCACAGGTCGCTGACGAACGTGGTGTTGAAGGTATCGCGCAGGGCGGCGAGCCGTTCCTGCTTCTCCAGCAGCACGTTGTTGCGCAGCCGGTTGTGCAGGCCGTCGAGCTGCTGGCGCAGGTTGCGGACATGGCCAAAGAAAGCGAGGCTGTGCAATTCCGCAGGACTATCGGCCACCAGGCTGTCGGCCACCAGGGCCTGCCGGTTGTACTCCAGAATGGCGCGTTCGAGAGCGATGGCCTCGCGGGTCAGCCGGCTGGTGAGCTCTTTCTCCTCGGTCTCGAAGTCGATGCTGGCGTGGGCCTGTCGCAGGCGCTCATCCATGGCGGTGGTATAGCGCTCGATGTCGAGTCCCGGCCAGTGGTCGGCGGCGTCGAGCAGGGCGGCCTCGGCCCGCTCCTGGCGTTCGCGGAGCTGGTCACTGGTGTCGGCGAAGCGCCTGATGCGCTGGTCGAGCTCCTTGAGCAGCGCGCCGAGGCGACCGTTTTCTTCGTTGAGCTGGCGCTGGTGCTCCTCGAGGGTCTGGTAGTGGCCGCGCAGCCGTTGTTGCTCCTGTTCCAGGTCCTGGTGGGCGCTGAGATCGAGGCGCTCGAGTTGTTCCTCGACCTCGCGCAGGCGGCGCTGGATATCGAGCAGGCCGGCGACGGCAGCGGCCTGGGCGAGGGGTTTCAGACGCTCCACTTGTTCCGCCAGTTGCCTGGCTGCCTGATAGTCGCGGTTGGCCGACTCGTAGTGTCCACGCAGTTCCCGCTGTGCCAGGCGCTGCGCCTGGAGGTTGCGTTCGCGCGCGGTTTCGCCGAACACCAGTTGGCTGTCGTCGATGTCGCAGCGAAACAGTGCGTAGTTGCCGGAGCCCATGCCGTCGGCGGTGATGCCGCGCCGGGTGCGGCGCAGGGCCTCGGCGTCGGCGACGCGCACCACGTTGCCATAGGAGGCGCGCAGATAATGTTCGGCGGTGCGGTGGCTGAAACGCAGCGCGTGGATGATGGAGTCCGCCGGCAGGGTCTGCTTTTCGGTATCGCGCCGCGCCTGGTCGCCCTGGATCACCCGCGCGCGGTTGCGTTCGCGTCCGCCCAGGCGGCGGACCACGCGGATCGCTTCCGCCTCGAACGCCGGTTCCACCAGGATCGCGAAACGGCCGCCGCCGATATAGCCCTCGATGGCCATCTGCCACTCGGGGTCCATCACTTCCACATGGTCGCACAGCACCCGCGGGTCGGCGCCGGGGCACTGCTGGCGGATGGCTGCCAGCGCGGCCTGGACATCCGCGGGGTAGGTGATTTTGTGGGCTTCCAGGGCGGCGATCTGCTGTTCGCTCTGGTTCAGCCGGCGCTGCAGGTCGGCGAGGGCTTTCTCGCTGTCGCTGACCAGCAGTTGAAGGCGCCGGGCCGGGCTGGGGGCCTGATCGTCCCCGGCGGGGGACGCGTGGAGCTGCTCCACCAGGCGGTTGTGTATTTGCTGGTCGGCGCGGAGGCGGTCGAGGGCGCTGTCCAGGGGGCTGAGGTCGATCCAGTCCCGGGCCAGCAGTTGATTGAGATCGGGCAGCCGCTGGTCGCCGCCGTCGAGAAGCGCAGCGCTGTCGGCCCGCCAGCTGCGGCCGGCCAGTTCCGGCAGCGCCTTGTCGAGATCGTGGCGCGCCAGGGCATCGCGGATATTGCGCAGCGCGGTGAGGTTGCTTTCGCGCTGGTGATCCTGTTCCAGCAGCGGAGGAACGCCCTGGTGGAGCTGTTCGTTGAGGCCGTCGCGCTGGCGCTCCAGGTCGTCCTTGGTGTGCAGGGCGGCGATGCCCTGGCGCCGGGCCTCGAGGGCGATCAGGTCGCGGTGGGCCTGGTCGAGGCGCTCGCGGCCGAGGCGCTTGTCTTCATCGAGGCTGGCCAGCTCGCCGTTGAGGCGCAGTTGTTCCTCCTTGGCGGCGAGGTAGTCCCGCTGGTTGTGGCGGTATTGCCCGGCGGCGGCGCCGTAGGCGAGCGCGGTGCGTTCCAGCCAGTGCTCGAGATAGCGGTCGGCGCCGTCGCGGGCCAATTCCAGCTGTACGGCGCTGGCGCGGATGCGGCTGGCTTCCTGCTCCATGCCGTGGACGGTGCGCAGCAGGTCGCGGATGCGGCGGATGGTATCGCCGAGATCCCGGGCCTCGAGCACCTCCTCGGCGACGAACTGGTCGATCGAGCGGACCGGCTTGTAGGCCATGAAGCTGGCGAAGGCGCGGGCGGCATTCTTGGCTTCGCGGGTCGAGACGGCGTCGGACTTGCCGCGCAGGGCGCCGTACAGCCGCGCCAGATAGGCGCTTTTCTTGTCGTAGATCTCGACGGCTTTCTTGCCGAACTCCTGGCGCAGCAGGGTGGCCAGTTCGGTTACGGGGACCACATGCCGGCCGTCGGCATAGTGGCGGAGGAAGTGCGATAGCGACAGCCTTTCGCCCGCCACGATCATCATCAGCAGTTCGTCCTGGCGCGCCTGGGGGCTGCTGCCGGCGCGGTCGAGGTGGGCGCGCACCCCGATCACCGCGGTGAACGGCTCGCAGCTTTCGCCCTTGGTCGGCTCGAATACCCCGGCGATGTAACCGTCGCTGTCCCAGGGGCGGGCGAAGGCGCCGTCGTCGCAGCCGAGGATATAGGACGCCAGGGTGCGCACCTGCTTGCCACCGCGGCCGCGCTGGGTGGTTTCGTCCTGGCCCGGGTTGTAGTTGAACAGGTTGTCGTGGGCGGCGGTCATCAAAGTTTGCAGGGCGTCGGCGGCGGTGGTCTTGCCGGAGCCATTGCCGCCGGAGAACAGGTTGACCGGGCCGTAATCGAATTCCTGGGGAGGCAGGTTACCCCAGTTGACGGTGATGGAACGTTTCAGGTACATCAGTCGCGGCTCTCTTCATCATCATCGCTGTCGTCGCGGCAATCGCCATCGTCCACCAGCGGCTCGCCGCCGGCGAGTTGTGCCAGCACGGTATCGGTCACCAGGCTGGTGATGCCGGGGCGGATGGTCAGCCAGGCCTCGCCTTCGTCGAGGTCGTCGTCGCTGGCACTGCGAATCAGGCGCAGCTGGCGCAGGCGGCGGAACAGCGCGCGGCGTTCAGTGAGCGCCTCGGGGAGAGGGCGGCCGAGCAGGTTCTTGCTGGCCAGATTGAGGGCTTCCAGCGGCAGCTGGACCTGGCCGTCCTCATCGATCCGCCCTTCGCGCAGGGCCTTGTCGTACTCGGCGCGCAGTATCAGGATCGCCGCCACTTCCTGCTGGTTGAGGCGCTCCCTGAGGCCGCTGTTGAAGCCGTCGTCGCTGTCGATGAGGCCGGGGACGTCGGCGCCCGGCGGGAACAGGCGCAGGGTATTGAAGCGCGGCTCGTGGAGCAGGCGGATCCGCAGCACGGCCAGATAGTCTTCCACCAGCTCGGGGACCCGCAGGTAGCGGTCGTAGAGTTCGGCCTCCACCTTGCTTTCGTCGCGGCACAGCACGCCGTGGTCGAGAAGCCTGATCATCAGTTCGGAAAACGCCGCCGGGTCGAGGCCGCGGGCCGCCAGGCTCGTTTCGAGGGCGTCGCGGATTGTGGTCTCGGGCATTCTTTTCTCAGAAAGAGTCGTCTTGGGAAGAATCGTCTCGGGAAGTGTCGTCTCAAACATTCTCGTCGTGTTCCAGTTCAAGCAGGTAGCCATCGCGGCGGGCGAAGTAGTGCTCGCCGGTGACGGGCTCGGTGGCTTCTAGGTGCAGCCGGAAGCCCGTCGCGGCATGATCGGCGCCGCCCAGTTCGATGATATGACTGAGGGCGAGCAGGTCTTTGGCGTCGTTGATCGGCAGGTCGCGGTTGTCGATGCGGCGGCCGGCGCCAAGGGCGCGGCGCAGGTAGTCGCGCAGTGCGCCGCCATTGATGTTGAACGCCTGCTCCAGCAATTGCTGGACGGCAAGGTCGCGGCGGGTGGCGCCGTCGGGCTCGCCCGGCTCCATCATCTGGCTGTTTACCGGGGGGCGCTGGCGGCGCTCGCGGAGGCGAATCTGGCCGGGGTCGACCAACGCGAGGCGGGTGCCGGCCATGATTGCGCCGGCCGCCGCGAGGCGGCGGCTGAACTCTTCGTCATCCTGCCCGGCCAGGGTACGGCACAGGCCGACGATATCGCTGTGCTTCTGGCTGTGGAGATAGCTCAACTGGCGGATGATGATATCGGCGCGGCGGGTGAATCCCTGGAGCGTTCGCCGCAGGGCGGGCAGCATGATCTCGGAGGCGTTGCGCAGGCGTGTTTCGATGCTGTCCAGCAACTGCCAGAGTACCGAGGCGTGCTCGTCGACGACCAGGTCCGGCGCCTGGCGGCGCAGTTCCCGCTCGGCGGTCTGCTTCCAGGCCCTGGGTTTGCGGCGGATGCGATCTATCACTTCCCGGATCCTGTCGCGATGCTTTTCGACGCTGTCGGCAGAGAGGCGGATCGCCACATCGGGCTGGAATCGGCGCTCCATGAACTCGAAAAACTGATCGCTTGCCTGCTGGACCAGTTGCTGGGCTTCCACGGCCCTCACCAGTTCCCGCTTGCGTTCTTCGAGTTCGGCGATGATGTCGGTGAAATCCGCGATGATGCGCTCGGAGTGCTCGTGGGCATCGATCAGGTCGTAGGCCTCGCCGCGCTCGAGGAAGGCGGCCAGGGAGTTCAACGTATTGCGGGTGTTGCGGTGGCGAGTGCGGATACTGCGGCCATCGGCCTCCACCAGGGTTTGGGTGAACAGCCGCCCGGTGCGGCTGAACGGATAGGTGGACTGGAAGGTCGCCTGGTCGACCTGGCGCTCCAGCCAGCCGTGCTCGACCAGGTTGTTGAGAATCCACCCGGCCTGCTCGCGGGTGTGGCGGAATCGCCCGCCGTCCTCATCCTCGCCTTCGAGCAGGGGCGCCCGCTCGAGCGCCTCGGCGAAGATCTCCAGTACCTGCTCGCGCTTGAGGGATTCGCCATAGTCGGCGCTGGCGCTGTAGAGGCGCTCGTGCAGCAGCCGCAGGCATTCCACCACCTGCTCGCGGTACTTGCCGGTGAGAGGCTTGAAGAGCTGGGCGCGCTCGTCTGTAAAGAACATGGAATCTCGGTGGACTGGCGTGAAAAGCGCGTATTAAAACAGGTTTGCCGGCGACACGGCAGCTTTGCTCACCGGGCGCCGTAGTGGAGCTTGCCCTGTGCCGAGAAACAGGTGCGGTTGCGCCCGGTCTGTTTGGCGAGGTAAAGCGCGCGGTCCGCTGCCTTGACCAGGCTGTCGGGGTCCGCCACGCCCTCTTCCCGGGTGGCCACGCCAATGCTCACGGTCGTCCGTATCACCGCATCCCCGATGGTCAATTCGAGATTCTCGACCATGTTTCTCAAGCGCTCGGCGGCCTGTACGGCAGTCTTCAGGTCGGTGTTCTGGCAGCTCATCAGGAACTCTTCGCCGCCCATGCGACAGATGCTCTCATTCTTGCGCACCGAGCGCTGCAGGGCTTCGGCAATGTCCTGCAGCGCCTTGTCGCCGGCGGCGTGGCCGTGGCTATCGTTGATGTCCTTGAAGAAGTCGATGTCGAGCACCAGCGCTGAGAGGGGCTGGCCAGAGCGCTCGGCGGCGCTCCAGGCCATGGCCAGCGAGTCCATGCCCGCGCGGCGGTTTGGCAGGCTGGTCAGCAGGTCGGTCATCGCCGCGTGACCGAGCTGGCGATTGCTGGTTGCCAGCTCGGCGGCAAACTGTTTGAGCTGATGCCGATCCTGCTCCCAGGCGTCGAGTAACTGTACATAGCGCCATGCGGCCCGCAGATGAGCGCTGAGGCCGCCGAGGTTGAGCGGCCGCGACAGCACGTCGTTGGCGCCGGCCTCGAAGGCGGCGTTGATTTCATCATCCGCCTCGGATGTGGTCAGCATGATGAGGTAGATCTTCCGGCCCCATTCGGTTTCCCGCAGCAAGTGGCACAGTTCGATCCCTTTCATGTCCGGCAGCATCCAGTCGACGATGACGACCTGGGGCTGGGTCTCGAGGGCCATGGCGCAGGCCTCGTGGCCGCGGGCGGTACACACGGTGCCGAGCCTGAAGAGGTTGTTCAGCACCGCCTTGAGCAGGTCGAGGGTGCCGCTATCGTCCGTCACCATCAGGGTTCGCGGAGCGGCGCCATCGCTGCCCGCGGGCTGGGGCGCGGTGCCGGACATCTGCGCAAAGGAAGGCAGCGCCGAGGCGGGCACCTTGAGCAGCGCGCCCCACTCGTGCCACTGGGAAACGAGCTGGTCCACCGCATGGCCGAGATCGTCGGCGTCCAGGCCGATCTTGCTGCCCAGCAGGAGCAGCTGCGCCGTCTGGTCGTCGCGGTGGGTTTCGTCGGCGATACCGAGGTCTGCCACGCACTTGGCCAGATAGAACAGATGGGCCAGCTGGTAGGGACGGGAGCCCGGGGCGAAACCCGAGTCGCTCGGGTTCTCGTGGTGGTAGACCGGCTCGGCCAGGGCGCTGGGCAGGCCCCATTCCAGCAGCAAGGCCGCGGTCAACTCGTTGTGATTGGTGTGCAGGAGCTCTTGTTCGCGTTGCGCCAGTGGCGTCGCATCGTCCCGGGCCGCCAGTAGCTGCGCGTATTCAACGGGGTAGAGCGTCGCCAGCGCCAGGCAGCCGATACGGGACATCAGCCCGCAGGCAAACAGCTCGTCCGGGGAACCTGCCCCGGTGAGCAGGGAGAAATGCTGCATCGCCAGCGCCATCAGCAGGGAGTGCGACCAGAACGACTGGTAGTCGAAGGTCTGGCAGGGGCCGTTGCGGTACTGGTCGACCAGTGAGAATCCCAGTGCCAGGTTGCGCACGGTGGTCAACCCCAGGCGAGTGATGGCTTCGACCACCGAGGCGACCGGGCGGTGCCTGCTCACCGCGGCGGAATTGGCCTGGTGGATCAGCCTGCCGGTGAGGGCGGGATCGAGCTGGGCGATGCGCGCCAGATCGTGGTGGCTGGCTTCAGCGCTGTTGCACAGCTTGAGGATAGCCAACGCCACTCCCTTGGGGCTGGGCAGCTCGTTGGTGACGGGGATATGTTCGAGCTGTTTCATCAGGCTCCTGTGACAGAGTATCTATCCGCTCCCGCCGAGGCCGTCCGCGAATGGGGAAGCGGCCCGGTAGTCGGAGAGTATCCCTGTTTGTCCAGTACGACTCAACTGGCAGAATGTCAGTACTTTCGTTTTTGTTCTGGCCGGCAGCGTCCCGCCAACTGCCGCTGGCTGTTTAGGTCACCAACGCTCCGCGGCACGCGTTCAGCGCGATGAGCGGCAGCGTCCGTACTCATAATGGCCACTTCCACTCGGTGATTTCGGCGGCGTCGATACCGTGCTTGTGGGCGTGATGGCGACAGGCGATGCGCATGTCCCGCAACTTTTCCTTTACATGGGCGCCGCTGGTTTGCAGTGCCGGCACCCGGTCGATGACGTCGATGGCGAGGCTGAAGCGGTCGATATTGTTGTCGATGGCCAGTTCCATGGGGGTGTTGATGTTGCCGCGCTCCTTGTAGCCGCGCACATGCAGGTTCTTGTGGTTGGTGCGGCGGTAGGCGAGGCGGTGGATCAGCCAGGGGTAGCCGTGGAAGTTGAAGATCACCGGCTTGTCGGTGGTGAACAGGCTGTCGAAGTCGCGGTCGGACAGGCCGTGGGGGTGGGCGTCGGACGGCGCCATGCGGAACAGATCGACCACGTTGATGAAGCGAATCTTGAGGGCGGGGAAGTGCTCCCGCAGCAGGGCGGTGGCGGCCAGCGCCTCCTGGGTGGCGATGTCGCCGCAGCCGGCCATCACCGCATCGGGCTCCGCGCCCTGGTCATTGCTGGCCCAGTCCCAGATGCCGATACCCTTGGTGCAATGGATGGTGGCGGCCTCCATGTCCAGGTACTGCAGGTGATTCTGCTTGTCGCAGACGATGACGTTGATGTCGTTGTGGCTGCGCAGGCAGTGATCGGCGGTGGACAGCAGGCAGTTGGCATCCGGCGGCAGGTAGATGCGGGTGACCGCCGGATCCTTGTTGACCACCACGTCGATGAAGCCCGGGTCCTGGTGGGTAAAGCCGTTGTGGTCCTGACGCCACACCGTGGAGGTGATCAGCAGGTTGATGGAGGCGATGGGCGCCCGCCAGGGCAGTTTTTCACAAATCGCCAGCCACTTGGCATGCTGGTTGTACATCGAATCGATGATGTGGGCAAAGGCTTCGTAGGTGGCGAAGAAGCCGTGCCGGCCGGTGAGCACGTAGCCTTCGTACCAGCCTTCGAGGGTGTGTTCGGACAGCATCTCCAACACCCTGCCATCGGTGGCCAGTTCGCCGCCGTCATCGTCCTCGGGCAGGCGCTCCGCCAGCCACAGCTTCTTGCTGACCTCGTACACCGCGTCGAGCTTGTTGGAGGTGGTTTCGTCTGGCCCGAACAGGCGAAAATTGTCCTGGTTGAGGGCCATGATGTCGCGCAGCAGGGCGCCGAGGGGCCTGGTGTTCATGGCGCGACCGCTGCCTGGGCTCGCCACCTCCACGGCATAATCGTGAAAATCCGGCAGGCGCAGGTCGCGGCGCAACAGCCCGCCGTTGGCATGGGGGTTGGCGCCCATGCGCCGCTGGCCGGTCGGCGCCAGGGCGCGCAGTGGCGCGATCAGGCGGCCGGTTTCGTCGAACAGTGTTTCCGGCCGGTAGCTGCGCAGCCAATGTTCGAGCTGTTGCAGGTGGCCCGGGTTGTCGCGGGCGCCGGGCAGCGGCACCTGGTGGGCGCGCCAGGTGCCCTCCACCTGGTGGCCGTCGACGGTTTTCGGCCCGGTCCAGCCCTTGGGGGTGCGCAGCACGATCATCGGCCAGCGCGGCCGCTCCACCACACCACTGGATCTGACCCGATGCTGGATGGCGCGGATTTCCTCCACGCAGCGGTCCATGGCCGCGGCCATCGACTGGTGCATGACCTGTGGATCGTCGCCTTCGACGAACACCGGCGTCCAGCCGTAACCGCGGAACAGGTTGTCCAGCTCCTCGTGGGAAATGCGCGCGAGGATGGTGGGGTTGTTGATCTTGTAGCCGTTGAGATGGAGGATCGGCAACACCGCGCCGTCCCGCAACGGGTTGAGGAATTTGTTGGAGTGCCAGGCGGTGGCCAGGGGCCCGGTCTCGGCCTCGCCGTCGCCGACGGCGGTAAAGACGATCAGTTCGGGGTTGTCGAATGCCGCACCGAAGGCGTGGGACAGGCTGTAGCCCAGCTCGCCGCCCTCGTGGATCGAACCCGGCAGCTCCGGTGTGCAATGGCTGCCAAAGCCGCCGGGGAAGGAAAACTCCTTGAACAGGGCCTGCAGGCCGTGGCTGTCCTGGCTCATGTTCGGGTAGACCTCGGAGTAGCTGCCCTCCAGGTAGACCGGGGCGAGCACGCCGGGAGCGCCGTGGCCGGGCCCGGCGACAAAGATCGCATCGAGGTCGAAGCGCTTGATCAGCCGGTTGGCGTGAACATACATGAAGGAGAGCCCGGGGCTGGCGCCCCAGTGCCCGAGCAGGCGCTGCTTGATGTGCTCGGGTTTCAGGGGTTCGCGCAGCAGCGGGTTGTCGCGCAGGTAGATCATTCCCGCCGCCAGGTAGTTACAGGCGCGCCAGTAGGCGTCGATGGCGTCGAGGTCCGCGGCGGAGAGAGGCTGATGGCTGGCTGAAGTCATGGCTGCTTCCTGATGATTGTGAGGCTCGGTTGCGCCTCGCCCGGGAGTGTCCAACAACAGCCTATCCTATCGGGAGGGAAAGTGATAATGCGCCAACGCAAGATGCCGGCACTCAGCCGGTGCTTATCAAGTCGCTGAGCTGGCGGGCGATTTCCAGTTCTTCATTGGTGCGGATCACCAGGATCCTGGGGTTCGCGCCGGGGTGCTGGATCTCGGCGATCTCGCCGGTGGCGGCCGCGTTGCGGGCCGGATCGATGGCGATACCGAGGCGGTCGAGTCCCTGGCAGGCGAGGGCCCGCACCTGCGGGTGATTTTCACCCACCCCGGCGGTGAAGATCAGGGCGTCGACACCGCCGAGGGCGGCGAAGTAGGCGCCGATGTACTTGCGGATCCGGTAGCCGTAGATGTCCAGCGCCAATTGCGCCTGCGCGTCGCCGGCTGCCGTCCGGGTGCGGATCTCGCGCATGTCGCTGGCGCCGCACAGGCCCTTGAGGCCGCTCTCGGCAAGCAGCAGCTGTTCCACCGCCGCCAGGTCATCGCCCCGCTCCCGGGCCAGGTGGAAGATCACCGCCGGGTCGATATCGCCACAGCGGGTGCCCATCACCAGACCTTCCAGGGGCGTCATGCCCATGGAGGTGTCGATACACTGACCGCCATCGATGGCCGCGGCGCTGGCGCCGTTGCCCAGGTGCAGGCTGATCAGCTTGAGAGCGGCCAGCGGTCGCTGTAGATAGGTGGCGGCGCGGCCCGCCACATGGCTGTGCGAAATGCCGTGGAAGCCGTAGCGGCGCACCTGGTGGCGGCGATACAGGGTGTCCGGCACAGCGTAGCGCCACGCCCGTTCGGGGAGTGTCTGGTGATAGGCGGTATCGAATACCGCCGCCTGGGGCAGCCGGGGAAATTCCCGGCGGCACAGGCGGATCACCGCCAGGCTGGCCGGATTGTGCAGCGGGGCGAGCGGGATCAGCGCTTCGATGGCGGCTTCGACGCGATCGTCGATGGTTGCCGGTGCGCTGAAATGGTCGCCGCCGTGAACGACGCGGTGGCCGATGGCGGCTATCGCCAGGCCGTCTGCAGCCTCCGCCAGGTGCCGGCGGATAAGGGCGAAGGCCGCGCCGTGGTCGGCCACGGCAAGGTTTTCGGTGGTCGCTTGCCAGACGCCTTCGCCGTCGCGCCAGTGGTGGCTTTGGTGAGCGGAGGCCAGGCCAATGCGGTCGACCGTGCCGTGGCCGCTGTCGGCCAGCCCGTCGGCACTGAACAGCCGGTATTTGAGAGACGAACTCCCGGCGTTAAGGATCAGCAGGTGCATCGTGTCGCTCCTCCGTGCGCTCCGACAGGGCGCGGGCAATGTCCGCCACCACCAGGCGCGAACCTTCGAGGCTCAGATGATCTTCGTCAAAATACAGGGGCTTGCCATCGCGGGCCAGCAGGCAGCGGCCGGGGATCGAGGTATTGCACAAAAGCGCCGCGGGCCGGATGCGCAGCAGCGCGGGATGGTCGGCCAGCGCATCCAGAACCTTGTTGGCCGCCCTGTTGCGCGCTTCGAATACCCGGTAGTCGGTGGAGAACTCCGGCGCCGGGGACTCTCCCCGGTCGAGAACGCGGGCCATCAGATTGGGCACGTGCCATCCGGCTTCCGGTACCGGGTAGACCACGACCACGGTTTTGCCGGCGGCGAGATAGTGGCTGACGGTATCCTGGACGCGGGCGGCAATCAGGCGGCGGCGCGCGGCATCGTCGTCGCGCCAGCCGTCATCGCCGACCGGGGCCAGCAGGGACTGGTTTTCGTCCGGCTCGACGCCGCCCTCCTGGTTGTCGAAGGGCGTGTTTTCCATGTACAGGGTCCAGCGGGCGGCGAGGATCACCGTGTCGATGGCGGGTTGGTCGTCGAGCAGCGCCCGCACCGCGTCGTTGTAGGCGGCACAGCGGTGGGCCTCGTCCTTGTCGGCGCGGTACACCCCGGCCACCGGCGGGCAGCCGCTGTAGGTGAGCAGGGTGGCGTTGCGACCCGCGCTGGCAAAATAATTGCCCAGCTCCGAGTAGAGCGCTTCGGCGTGGCTGTCCCCCAACACCGCCACGGACACCGGGGCGCCGGGATCGCCGGCGTTGCAGACATCGACGGCGGGGGGTAGGTCGCGCTTGCTTTCCTTACCGCACAAATCTTCCTTGGTGTGGCGCAAGCCCTCGAACAGTTGGCGCACCTGCTGTCCGGAGCGGTCGGCGAAGCCGTGGTTGAGATGCAGGGTGGCGCCGATGGCAATCAATGCCAGCGAGCCGGCCGCGGCAAAGCCGAAAATGGCGCGGCGCGACACCCGCCGGCGATCGCGAAAAGGCTGCTCGACAAAGCGCCAGCTGAGCCCGGCGAGGGCCAGGGCGGCCAGGCAAAGCGCCGCCAGCACCCCGGTGTCCGGCTCGTTGGGCTGGTACAGCCGGGCAAAGGCGAACAGCGGCTGGTGCCACAGGTAAGCGCTGTAGGATACCAGGCCGATGGCCACCAGCCAGCGCCGGGATAACAGGCTGCCGACCCAGGTATCGCGGTGGCCGAAACCGATGATCAGCGCGGTGCCGACGGTGGGTAGCAGGGCGGCGAGGCCGGGGAAGGGCGTCGCCCGGTCGAAGGTGGCCATCGCTACCAGGATCAGCCCGAGGCCGGCGGCGGCGAGCCCGTTGCCGGCCATCCCGCCGGCGCGGTCGCCGGGGAGGAGTCCGGCGGGGTTGCCGATGAACCGCGCGGCCAGCAGGCTGCCGATCAGCAACTCCCAGGCACGGGTGTGGGGCAGGTAGAAGCTGGCGATGGCGTCGCGCCCGGTGGTCCACTCGCACATCAGCAGCGAGGCGGCGGTGAGCAGCGCGACCAGCAGGGTCAGCCGGCGCAGGCCCAGCGGCCACAGCAGCAGGAGCAGCAGGGGGAAAAACAGGTAATACTGTTCTTCGACGCCAAGGCTCCAGGTGTGCAGCAGGGGATTTTCCTCCGCCGCCGAGGCGAAGTAGTCGCTGGTGCGCCAGAACAGGACGTTGGCGCCGAACAATGATACCGCCACTAGGCCGAGGCCGAACTCGCGGAGCTGTTGCGCGGTCATCCACAGCCAGGCGAAGGGCAGGCAGGCGGTCAGCACCAGGAACAGCGCCGGCAGGATGCGCCGCGCGCGGCGCTCGTAGAAGCGCAGCAGCGAGAAGGTGCCAGCGGCTTTTTCGCGCAGGATGATGGTGGTGATCAGGTAGCCGCTGATGACAAAAAAGATATCGACGCCGACGAAGCCCCCCGCCATCCAGTCGAAACCGGCGTGAAACAGGATGACCGGCAGTACCGCGAGGGCGCGCAGGCCGTCGATTTCCGCCCGATAGGCCAGCGCCGGGTGGGGTGATCGGGGTTCCGTGGCGGGGCTGGCTGGTGGCAAGATCGGGTCTGTCGGCGACTATCGTTGGCGGCAGTATAAACGAGGGTTTGCCAAACACTGAACCGTGCCGTCCGTCGTTCCGCCGGCGCAGCCCTTTATTTGGCGGCCAGAGGCCAGTAAAATTGCCCCCTTTTCCCCAAGCTCCCCAAAGGACCCCTATGAAACCGTCGCTCAAGCCGGCCAACCCCAACTTTTCCTCCGGACCCTGCAGCAAGCGCCCGGGCTACGATCTCGCCAGCCTGGACACCCGGAGCCTGGGGCGCTCCCACCGCGCCGCGATCGGCAAGGATCTGCTCGGCAAAGCCTGTTCGCTGACCGCGGCGATCCTCGGCCTGCCGGAAGGTTACCGGGTGGGCGTGGTGCCGGCCTCCGATACCGGCGCGGTGGAGATGGCGCTGTGGTCACTGCTCGGGCCGCGCAAGGTGCAGATGTTTGCCTGGGAATCCTTCGGCGAGGGTTGGGTCACCGACGTGGTGAAGCAGCTCAAGCTCGACGACGTCGAGACCATCAAGGCCGACTACGGCCAACTGCCGGACCTCGGCCGCGCCGATCCCGCCGCCGACGTGGTGTTCACCTGGAACGGCACCACCTCCGGAGTCAAGGTGCCCGACGGCGACTGGATCGCCGACGACCGCCATGGCTTGACCATTTGCGACGCCACGTCGGCGGTGTTCGCCATGGACATGCCCTGGGAGAAGCTCGACGTCATCACCTACAGCTGGCAGAAGGTGCTGGGCGGTGAAGGCGCCCACGGCATGTTGATCCTCGGCCCGAGGGCGGTGGCGCGGCTCGAGTCCTACACGCCGCCGTGGCCGCTGCCGAAAATCTTCCGCATGACCAAGGGTGGCAAGCTGATCGAGGGCATCTTCAAGGGCGAGACCATCAACACCCCGTCGATGCTTTGCGTGGTCGATTACCTCGACGCGCTCGACTGGGTGCAGGACATCGGCGGCGTTGCCGCGACCATCGCCCGCTCCGAGGCCAATCTCGCGGTGATCGAGGAGTTCGTCGCCGGGCGCGAATGGATCAGCTTCCTCGCCGCCGACAAGGCGGTGCGCTCCAATACCAGTGTCTGCCTGACCCTGGATCTCGATGCCGATCAGGTCAAGGCGGTCGTCAAGCTGCTCGATGCGGAGGGCGTGGCCTACGACGTCGGCGCCTACCGGGACGCTCCCGCCGGACTGCGTATCTGGTGCGGTGCCACGGTGTCCAGCGACGACCTGCAAAAACTGATGCCCTGGATCGAATGGGCCTATCTTGAGGTGAAAAACCGGCAGGCTTGAGGTGAAAACCCAGCGGGTCGACGACGCCGGGCCGGGCGCTACCAATTCATTCACTTACTGAGGCAATGCCATGTTCAAGGTGCGAACCTACAACCAGATATCTCCCCTCGGCCTCGACCGCTTCGATGCCGGTCGCTACCAGGTTGGCCCGGAGGTGGCGGAGCCCGACGCCTTTATCCTGCGCAGCCACAAGCTCCACGGCGAGGCGGTGCCCGGCAGTATCGTCGCGGTGGCCCGCGCCGGCGCCGGCGTCAACAATATTCCGGTACCGGACTACACCGCCAAGGGCATCGTCGTGTTCAACACCCCGGGCGCCAACGCCAATGCCGTCAAGGAGCTGATCGCCGCGGCGCTGCTGCTCAGTTCGCGGGATATCTTCGGCGGCATGAACTACGTCCAGGGGCTCACCGAGATGACCGATGCCGGCGAGATGTCGAAGCTGCTGGAGAAGGAGAAAAAGCGTTTCGCGGGCTTCGAGATCCAGGGCAAGACCCTGGGGGTGGTGGGGCTGGGGGCCATCGGTTCGATGGTGGCCAATATGGCCCTCGAGTTGGGCATGAATGTCGCCGGCTTTGACCCGGCACTGTCGGTGGAAGCGGCCTGGCGGCTGTCCAGCCGGGTCGAAAAGGTCGATACCCTGCAGGCCCTGCTCGCCAAATCCGACTATGTGACGCTCCATGTGCCGGCGATCAGCGCCACCCGGCACATGATCAACGCCGAGACCTTCAAGTACTTCAAGGCCGGCGCCAAGCTGCTCAATTTCGCCCGGGAGGAGATCGTCGAGCCGCAGGCGCTGGTCGAGGCCCTCGATAACGGCACCCTGGGCGGCTACACCGCCGATTTCCCCACCCCGGCGCTGCTCGGCCGCAGGAACGTGGTGCTGATGCCCCATATCGGCGCGAGCACCGAGGAAGCCGAGGAAAACTGCGCGATCATGGCCGCCGATCAGCTGATGGATTTCCTCGAGTACGGCAATATCCGCAATTCGGTGAACTTCCCCACCACCGCCATGGCGCGCAATGGTGGTCACCGCATCACCTTCAGCAACGACAACGTGCCCAAGGTGCTCGGCAACGTGCTGGCCATCCTGGCCGACAGCAACAACAACGTCATGGATCTGGTCAACAAGAGCCGGGATAACGTCGCCTACAACATCATCGATGTCGAAGACGCGCCCAGCGCCGAGATCATTACCCGTATCGCCGCGGTCGAAGGCGTGATCCGCGTCCGGGTCCTGTAGCCGTTCCGGGGGCAGTCGCGCGACTGCCCCTGCTCCTTCCTTCTGGCTCCCTTCCGGGAGCCCGTCCCATTCCGCGAAGGCGACAGCGGCCGCGCCCGGCGCTGGCTTTGCCGCGCGACGAGGGTGGGCGGCGACCCATCCAGCGGGCGATCAGATCATGGTGCGGCGCAGCTGCTCCACCTCCATCACCAGGGTGTCCATCGCCGCGCGGGTCTTGTCCTCGTCCTGTTCCTTTGCCGCGCTGTGCAGGGCGCGCACCGCCCTCTCCAGATAAGTCATCTTGAACACGCCGGCGATCCCCAGCAGCTGGTGGATGCTCTCCCGCAGATTGTGCGGATCCCTGGCTTCGATGGCCTGCTGCGCGCTCTGGGTGAGCTTTGAAACCTCCTGGACAAACAGCCCGAGGTCGACGTTGAGCGGAGCCCGGGCCAGGTACTCGACATCGTTCGCCGGGTTTGCGGGAATTCGCAGGTGGCGCTGGAGAGCGGCGATCAGCTTGCTCTCGTCGAACGGCTTGAACAGCAGGTCGTTGGCGCCGGCATCGAACAGGGCGTTCTCCTCCTGCTGGAGGATATCGGCGGTCAGCATCACGATGGGTGTGTCGCGATTGGGACCGTGGCCGGAGCGGATGGCTTTCACCGCGGTGATACCGTTCACTTCCGGCATATGCACATCCATCAGAATCAGGTCGAACCGCTGCTGGTCGCAGATGGCGATGGCCTGCTGGCCGTTGGCGACGGTGGTGAGATCACTGCCCAGCTTGTCGAGGAAGGTCGACAGCAACAGGCGGGTGAATTCGTTGTCTTCGGCAATGAGGATGCTGGCGGGCAGGCTGGGCCCGGCGTCGGCGGCCTTGCCATCGTTGTCCTGGTTGGTTTCAGTGAATATCGCCGCCAGTTCCTTGATTGCCGGCGGCTTGTCGATGAACAACACCGGCGGGGAATCGCCGCTATCGCTGCCATGTACCGCGGCGGTGAAGTTGTTGAGAGGGGAAATGATCACGATCGGGCAGGAGAAGCGGTTTTTCAGGTACTCGATATGGTGGTCGAGAGTCCCCGGCGCCTGGCTGACCGGCACGGAGTAGAGAATGATGTCCGGCGGCTGCACCCCGCCGCCGATTTCGAGATCGCTGGTGGTTTCGCAGGATTCGATATTGTCGACAAAGTTGGCCAGCAGCCGCTCGAGGGCCTGGCGGCTGTGGGGGTGGGGGTCGAACAGCAGCGCACAGGTGTAACGGGAGGGCGCATGGCTGTGGAACGAGGCGACCCGCAGCGGCAGTTCCACGGTAAAGGTGGAGCCTTTACCGGCCATGCTGTCGATGTGGACGTTGCCCTCCATCAAGATGACCAGGTTGCGCACGATGGTGAGCCCGAGGCCGGAGCCGCCGAAGCGGCGCGAGATGGAATTGTCCGCCTGAGAGAACGGCTCGAAAATCTGCAAACGCTGTTTTTCCGGGATGCCGATGCCGGTGTCGATCACCTGGATCAGCAGGGACACTTGCTCCCTGTTGTCGCGGCGGGCATTGACGCGCACGATGACCTCGCCGCTCGAGGTGAACTTGATGGCGTTCGACACCAGGTTGTAGACGATCTGGCGGATGCGCAGATTGTCGCCGATCAGCGCCTGGGGCACGTCGGGGGCGACGTCGAGGATCAGCTCCAGCCCCTTCTGGTGGGCGGTCGGCGCCATCAGCGACAGGGGAATCTCGACGCAGTCCATGACATTGAAGGGCGCGGTCTCCAGGGCGATACCGCTCGACTGCAGGCGGGTGATGTCGAGAATGTCGTCGATCAGCTGCAACAGCTGCAGCGAGGCTTGCTGGATGATTTCGCAATAGCGCTTCTCGCCGGGGTTGAGGTGTGATTCGCTGAGCAGCCGGACGAAACCCTGGATGGCGGTGATCGGCGTGCGCAATTCGTGGCTCATCTGGGCGAGAAAATCCGTTTTGGCCTGGTTGGCCGCCTCCGCTTCCTGGCGCGCGTTGTCCAGCTCCTGGTTCTTCTGCTGCAGGTCGTCGAGGATGTTCTGCAACTGGCGGGTGGCGTCGGCGACCTTGCGTTGGAGGTTTTCACGGCTTTCCGCCACGGTCATCGCCAGGTGGTTGATACCCTGGGCGAGAATCGCCAGTTCGTCGTTGCTGGTGGGCACCAGCTGGGTGTAGAAATTGCCCTGCTCGAGCTCCCGCACGGTGCGGGTCATGGCAGTGATCGGCTGGACCACGGTATTGCTGAGGAAATAGGTGAGCAGTGCGGCGCCGCTCAATACTACCAGGCTGATCAGCAGGTGGGTGATGAGAATTTCCTTGGACAGAACTTCCATCGCCGACTTGTCGGCGCTGACCACCACCCAGCCGAGCAGATCGCTGTCGCTGGCGGCATTGCTGTCCTCGGCATGGTAGTCGCTGACGTTGGTGTTGGTGAGATGAACCGGCAGCTCAACCACCAGTACATCGCTGCCGGCACTACTGTAATCGCCCCGCGCGTAGGCCTGGATGCTGTCCTGGGTCGGCGTATGAGTGGCAAACAGCAAGGTCCGGTCGTAGTCGAGAAAGACCACCGAGAGGATCGACGGAATCTTTTCCGCGGTGGTGGCCAGGGTGCGCAGCAAATCCTTGCGACCGGTGTAGAGCGCGAAATCCGAAATACTGGCCAGGTTCTCGGCGCTCAGGTGGGCGGTCTTGAACAGGTTTTCCTCGACTTCCGCGCGCCGGGTGTCGATGGTATGCCAGGTGATGATCGCGGTGACGATGACCACCGGGATGATGCTGAGTAAAAACAGCTTGGTGCGGATGCCTGTAGCCAGATAGGGCCTCACGGTCGCTCGTCTTTGTCGATGCGCTCGACAAGTTGTTGGTAAATGGCTTCCTCATGGGGAATCGCGATGCCCAGGGCCCGCGCCACGGAAGGGTTGATTTCGACAGTGAAATACCGCGGCCGGAATTCCCGCCACAGGTTCTCATCGTCGTCGCGAAAGTAGTCAGCGACCCATTCACCGCCTTGCCTGCCGATATTCTCGGGCGACGAGAACAGTGATGCCAGCGCTCCCGCCTGGGTATACGAACGGGAAAAACCGACCAGGGGAATCTTGTATTTGAAGCCGAGGTACAGCGCCCAGCGGGCGACGGTGCGGTTGAACAACCCCTGGTCAGGCAGCGCGACAAAGATATCGGCGTTGTTGAACAGCGGGGTCAGGGTCGCCACCGGGTTGGCGTCGATGTTCATGGTGCGGCTGATCAGTTGCAGGCCCTGATGCTGTGCCTGGGCGGCGAAGGCTTGCCGCTGCCGTTTCGATGCCGGGCCAAAGACGGTGGCCAGGGTCTCGCTTTGCGGTTTGAGCAGAGTGGCGAGATAAATGAAGCGATCGAGAGGCTGATTGATGAAGATCACCGCCCTGCGGCCGGTATGGCGATGGGGCCGGGCCATCAGGTTGCGCCACGCGGATTCGGTGACGAACAGGCTGAGCAGCGGCGACTCGGGGAACTCGGCCAACACTTTGGCGGTTGCCTCGGTGCCGATGGCGACCACCAGCCGGTCGGCCGGAACCTCTTCGCGGGCGAGCTGGTCCGCCTTCAGCAGGCGCACATCGACCCGGCTCTGTCCGGCTGCGAGGGTGTTGCGAAAGGCATCGGCGACCTCGAGGTAGTAGTCGGTGTTGCCCGACAGGACGACGGTGAGGTCGCTGTCGGCCAGGGCCGGCCAGGGATACAGGCCGATACAGAGAGCGAGCCAGCAGAAGGTTTTCTTCAGCCGGGCGGGAAGCAAAAAAACAGCTTTGTGGTCGACAGCCTTCCTGCTGGCCCGGTTCATTTCATGGGGTCCTTAGCTGCTAAGCAATCCTTTTGGGTTGACTGCATCAGGGCAGGGTTACCTCTACAGAGAGAAAAACCCGGGTTTCAAACAGATTATGAGTATCGAATTCAGCATAATTGCTACCCAGGTTCTGCGCCACCAATTTCAGGGCGCCGGTGCTCGAGCCGAGGGCAAACCGGTAGGCCAGCTGGGCATCGACCCGGGTAAAGCTGTCGATCATGTCGCCGTCATCCCAGCGCAGTCCGGACTGGTAGTAGGTGAATACGGATGCTGACCAGGCGTCCGTCAGGCGCTGACCGACCAGCAGGCCGGCATTGTGGCGGGCCATCCGGTTGTCCCTGTCCATGAACACCGGCACCGGAAGGCGCTGGCGCAGCATGCGGCTGTCCATGTCGGTGTTGGTGTAGTGGAAGCGGACGAAGGTGCTGTCGGTCACCTGGGCGTCGAGTTGCAGCTCCGCCCCGGTGAATCGCCAGTAGCCGTTGTTTTCAAACCGTCGCAGATAGTTGTCGAAGAGCGATGTCGGCGGTTCATTGGGCTCGCGCAGGTCGTCGATCACATCGCTGACGCGCTCGTCGAACAAGCGCAGGTCGAAATTGAAATCCGCATCGGCACTGCGAAACAGATAAGCCGCTTCAAAGCTCTCCAGCCGCTCTTCGTGGAGATTGGGGTCGGACAGCCGCAGAATAGCGAACACCAGGCCGTTGACGGTGGCGATACTCTCTTCGTTGGCCTCGAGAAGCGAGGGGGCGCGGTTGCCCTTGGCATAGCCAAAGCGCAGAAAGTTGCGTTGATCGATGGCGATATTGGCGGATCCGCGAGGCGAGATCAGGGTGCCGACGAAGGTGTCCTCGACCATCACTCCGCCGTTGAACGTCAACCACCGGTTGGCCTGCCATTCGCTGTGGGCAAACAGGCGCAGGTAGAGTTCATCCACTTCGGCATTGAAGCCAAAAGGATGGGCGGCCTTGAAACGTTCGTAGCGCGAACCGATGCCCCAGGCGCCGCGCAGCGAGGGCGACAGGGAGAAGTGATGCTTGATCTCGGCGTCGTAGCGCTCCGACATGAGGTTGCCAAAGCCGCTGGATACCTCGACATCGAGGGCGCCGATCAGTTTCAGGGCATTGGCGTCGTCGAGGCCGGTCATCCCGGTCACCAGGTCGATGATCGGCTGAGGCGGGGGCTGGACGGCGGTGAGGAGGTCGGCGGTGGCGCGGTCCAGCCCGAGCAGGGGATAGAGGGGGCCGTGGGGGACGAAGTTGCGGGCCTTGAAACGGTTGTGGTAGAGATTCACTTCCAGTTCATTGCCGGAATCCAGGCTGCGGGTCCAGCGGCCCGCCTGGAAATGGCTGGAAAACTGCCCTTCGGAAAACTGCGATGCGCTACTTTCATCCCAGGCGACGCGGTCCTCGGCATAGCCCAGCCGCAATTCCACGGTGTCCCGCAAGGTCGGGGTATAGATGGTGCTGAGGTTGCCGTGGAACAGTTCACGGTTATCGTTGAGGCGCCCCTCGGTGCCCCCGGTGGGAAAGCCGTGGTTGTGCTGATAACCCAGCGAGACCCGGTAGTCCATGGCGCCGAGGCTGTCGTTGTAGCGCAGGCTGGCGTTGCGGGTGCCGAGGTCGCCGACGGTGCTGCGCAGCGACAGGCCGCTGTCCTGTACCGGTTTGCGGGTGACGATGTTCACCGATCCCATGAACGCGTTGGAGCCCTGGGCCGCGGCGTTGGAGCCGCGGATGATTTCAATGCGCTCGATGTCGGCAAGCTCGATGCCGAGGGTACCCCAGTTCACCGTGGAAAAAATCGATTCGTACACCGAACGGCCATCCACCATCACTTCCATCTGGTTGGGGAATTCGCGACCGATGCCGTGGTAGCTGATGCCGTAGCGATTGTTGCTCACATGGTAGGACTGGAAGCCGGGCACCAGGCGGAAGATATCGACAAAGTTCTGGGCCCCCGACATATCGATAAGCTGGCGGCTGATCAGGGTGACGCTGGCGGGCGCCTGCTCGAGGCGTTGCTCGAACCCGGATACCGCGCTGACCCGCGGAATGTCGGCCAGCAGGTCGTTCTCGGTGGACATCGGCTCGGCGGCGAACGCGGGCCCGGCGAGCACCGCCAGCCAGGCGGCTGCACCGCGTGTCGTTTGTGCTGTCAAACGCCGTGACGGCATGGAGGAGTTCCTGTGGACATTGCGCAACAGGCGACATTCTAGCGTTTGGCGTTGATAAAACCAGCTATGATTCCCGCTCAAAACCGCCTTGTCGCCGCTGACCACCGGAGAACCACCATGAGCCTCGAAGACCTGCGCCGGGAATACCGCTACGGCCGTTTGACCCGGGAAACCCTGCGCGATAGCCCGATCGATCAGTTCCGCCACTGGCTCGAGCAGGCGGTGGTGTCCGGTGCCGTGGTCGACCCCACGGCCATGTGTGTGGCCACGGTGGATGGCGAAGGCCGGCCCTGGCAGCGGCTGGTGCTGCTCAAGCATGTCGACGAGCGCGGCCTGGTGTTCTATACCAACCTGGGCAGCCGCAAGGCCCGGCATATTGCCGCCAATCCCCGGGTCAGCCTGCATTTTCCCTGGAATGCGATGGATCGCCAGGTCATCGTCGGCGGTGTAGCCCGGCGGCTCGGCGCGGCCGACGTGCTCAGCTATTTCATCAGCCGGCCCCGCGACAGCCAGTTGGCGGCCTGGTCGTCGCGGCAGAGCAGCCGGATCAATTCGCGCCAGGCCCTGGAGGCGCAGTTCGCGCAGATGCGCGACAAGTTCCGCGACGGCGAAGTTCCGCTGCCGGATTTCTGGGGCGGTTTCCGGGTGGAGGCGGACGAATTCGAGTTCTGGCAGGGGGGAGAACACCGTCTCCACGACCGTTTCCAGTATTTGCGGCTGGAGAGCGGCGGATGGGAGATCGCGCGGTTGGCGCCTTGAGTTTCAGGTTTCGCCCGACAGCGGGCGGTACCGACCGGCGGCACCGGGCTTTTCGGTGAAACCCGAAGCTCAGGAGGTAAACAACTTCGCCCGCACCGTTTCCCGGTACTTTCCCGGTGTGGTCTGGAAGAACTGGCGGAACTGGCGGGTGAAATAGCTCACTTCCTGGTAGCCGCACAGGGTGCAGATCTCCTGCAGGCTGAGATTGGTCTGCTGAAGCAGGTCGCGGGCGCAGCTGAGGCGCAATTCCTGCAGATAGTCCACCGGCGTCTTGCCCAGTGCCGCCTTGAAGCGGCGGTTGAAGGTGCGGGTGCTCATGCCGAACTGGGCGGCCAGCTGGGGAGTGCTGACCCGCTTGGCGAAATTGTCCTGGAGCCAGATCTTGGCCTGGAGGATATCTTCGTCGTAGTGAAATTCGACGTGTTCGGCAAAGTATCGGCTGGGCTCGAAGGTGCCGCGGATCTCGTGGAAGAAGTTGCGCTCGACATTGTTGGCCACGGCGCGGCCGAACCACAGAAAGATGATATGCACCATCAGTTCAGCCAGGGTGTTGACGCTGGCGGCGCAATACAGGTTCCCCGCCTGGGTGATGAAATACTGGCGCTTGAGCTGGACCTGGGGGTAATCCTTCTGGAACTGGTCGAAGTAATGCCAGTGGGTGGTGGCGGGCTTGCCGTTGAGCAACCCCGCTGCGGCGACGAAACAGACGCCGGTACCCACCGAGGTGATCGCCGCCCCGCCCTGGTGCTGGGCTTTGAGCCAGTCCGCGTGCGTGGGATTGTGGGCGATGGCGCGGCGCGGGTTGCGCCACTGCCCCGGGACATGGACCAGATCGAGCTGGGGCGCGTCCTCCAGCGCGGTGGTGGTGGCGAGAGTGAAGCCGGATGCCGAGCGGGTCGGCACCGCGCCGCTGCTGATGGTGAGGATCTCGAGGCGCTGGGTGGCCAGATGGAGACCGCGCGCCGTGGCTTCCGCGGTATAGAGCATCTCGATGGGCAGGGTGGCGCTGGTGGCCAGTACGTTGTCGCACAGCAGGATGCCGACGCGGCGGCTGGGTGGATCCATGGTAATCCCCGATGGGCCGAAGCTTGTGTCTTAATAGTTAAACTATATGGCCGAAAAAGCCATTAAGCAAATACCCGGCCCTGCCTACACTGTGTCATCGCTAGCACAGTTATGGGGCAAGAGGATGACAGCATTACCGGTGATCGTCAGCTATGGCGGCGTCAATGCCGCTGGCCGCAGCTCCTTCGACCAATCCTACCGGCGCATGGTGCTGGAAAGCCTGGGTGAGGCCGACCGCAAGCGCACCATCGCCGGGCTCGCCGCACTGATGGGGCTCGATGCCGCCAACTGGACTCCGGCACTGGAACAGGCGGTGATCGCCGGCACCCTGATCCGCCGCATCGAGGACCGGGTCTTCGATCCCGACCGGGCGCCCTGGAACCAGAGCATGAAGGTGGTCGGCGGCGAGGGCGGCGACCTCAGCTTCGAGCTCAGTCGTCGCAACCTGCCCGAACAGGTGCCCGCCAACTGGCAGGTGGCGGACCTCGGCGCCGGCCGGGTTGCGGTTGCGGTGCGCGGCGAGCAGCAGATGCTGGTGCCCGATACCAAGGATTTCCCGGTCAAGGCCGCTGGCCAGTTGCCGAGCGGCTTCGACCCCGGCGCCGGCTATGCCTCGCGCTCCCATCCCCGGGGCCTGCAAATGGCTGTGACGGGGGCGTCAGATGCCATCAATGCGCTCGGTATCGACTGGCAGCGGGTCTGTCTGCGGGTCCGCCCCGACGAAATCGGCATGTATGCGGCCAGCTGCCTCGGCCAGCTCGACGACGACGGCTGGGGCGGCGTGCTCAAGTCCCGTTGGGCGGGCAGCCGGCCCACGTCCAAGCAGTTGCCCCTGGCCCTCAACAGCATGCCGGCGGATTTCATCAACGCGTATGTGCTCGGCAGCGTCGGCCACACCGAGGCCATTGCCGGCGCCTGCGCCAGCTTTCTCTACAATCTCCAGGCGGCGGTGCGCGACATCACCGCCGGCAAGCGCCGGGTGGCTATCGTCGGCGGCAGCGAGGCGCCAGTGACTCTGGAGTGTATCGAGGGCTTCATGAACATGAGCGCCCTGGCCACCGAGCAGGCGATGGCCAGGATCGACGGGGTGGAAATGGCGGACCCGCGGCGTTACAGCCGGCCGTTCTGCGATAACGCCGGCTTCGTGATCGGCGAGTCCAGCCAGTACCTGATCCTCATGGACGACGCTCTTGCCGTCGAGCTCGGTGCCGAGATCCACGGCGCGGTGCCGGGGGTGTTCATCGACGCCGACGGCGTCAAGAAATCCATTTCGAGTCCCGGACCCGGCAACTACATCACCGTCGCCAAGGCGGCGGGCCTGGTGCGCTCGGTGCTCGGCGAGGACGCCATCCGCCGCCGCAGCATGATGATGGCCCACGGCTCCAGCACGCCCCAGAACCGGGTCACCGAGTCGTTGATCTTCGACCGGGTGGCCGCCGCGTTCGGTATCGACAACTGGCCGGTGTGCGCGGTCAAGGCCTATGTCGGCCATTCCATTGCCACCGCCAGCGGCGACCAGATCGTCGCCGCGATCGGTACCATGCGCCATGGCATCATGCCCGGGGTCAAGACCGGCGGGGCCATTGCCGACGATGTTCATCGCCGCCATCTCGACATTCCGCTGGCGGATCTCGAGCTCGGGGCCGGCGTTTTGGACGCGGCGCTGATCAACGCCAAGGGCTTTGGCGGCAATAATGCCACGGGTGTGCTATTGTCCTCCGCTCGCGCCGAAGCGATGCTCGCCAAGCGCCACGGCCGGCAATGGCTGGAATACCAGAAGCTGCGCGAGCAGACCCGGGAGCAGGCCGCCGGTTATGCCGAGGCGGCCGAGCGCGGCAGCCTGCGCGCCATCTATCGCTTTGGCGACGGGATGATCGAAGACGAGGCCCTCGACATCACTGCGACCCGCATCCGGGTGCCCGGATACGGCCAGGCGATCCCCCTGGATGAACCCAATCCCTACGGCGATATGAGCTGACCGCCGGACCCCTCGCCGGCGGTGGGCGGACCTGGCTAAAAAATCGCCAGGGAACTGTCATAATATCTTCCATCTAAAAGTGTAAATAGGGACAATAGCGCCCCTTTTCCGGGCCGGGCAATTTTTTGTCCGGCCCGCTGCCATTTAACCCCACGGCCGGAGGATTCTCTGTTGACTGACAAAGACGAGCGCACCTGGACACCGGATGACGCCGCCAGGCAATACGGTATCCGCGAATGGGGATCGGGATTGTTCGATGTCTCCGATCGCGGCGAAGTGACCGTCACCGTCAACGGCGGTGCCAGCAAGCACAGTGTGTCCCTGCTCGATATCGTCGAGGCGCTGCGCCAGCGCGAGTTGACCATGCCGGTGCTGCTGCGGGTCGAAAATCATCTCGACACCGCCATTACCCAGATCAACGAGGCTTTCGCCCAGGCCATCCGCAGCACCGGCTACGGCAACGTCTATCGCGGCGTGTTCCCGATCAAGGTCAACCAGCAAAGCCATATCATCGAGGAGATCGCCCGTTTCGGCGAGCGCTACCACCACGGGCTTGAAGCCGGCAGCAAGGCTGAGTTGCTGGTGGCGATGGCCATGCTCCGCGACCGCGACAGCCTGATCGTCTGCAACGGCTACAAGGACGAGGAATTCGTCGAGCTCGGCCTGCGCGCCTGCCAACTGGGCATGCCCTGTATCTTCGTGGTCGAAACGCCGGAAGAAATGTCGCTGATCATCGAGCGCAGCCGCAAGCTCGGTGTCGAGCCGATGATCGGCGCCCGGCTCAAGCTCGGCACCAAGGTCGATGGCCACTGGAGCGAGGACAGTGGCGACAGGAGCCTGTTCGGCCTCAACACCCAGCAACTGATCGAAGCGGTGGACCTGCTCAAGGCCGCCGGCATGCTCCACTGCCTGCGCCTGGTGCACTTCCACCTGGGGTCGCAGATCCCCAACATCCAGAACATCCGCGCCGGCATCCGCGAAGCCTGCCGCTACTATATCGACCTGGTCGAAGAGGGTGCCCCCCTGGGCTACCTGGATATCGGCGGCGGCCTCGCCGTGGACTACGACGGCTCAAGTGGTGGCAGTCAACAGAGCCGCAATTACAGCCTGCAGGAATACTGCGTCGACGTGGTGGAAGCCATCCAGGAATCACTCGATCCCGAGCAGATTCCCCACCCCATCATCGTCAGCGAATCCGGTCGCGCCACCGTGGCCTATACCTCGGTGCTGCTGTTCAACATTCTCACCGTCAGCAAGTTCGAGCCGGGCCCGCTGCCGGAGGCGCCGCCGGAGGACGCCCCGGACGAAGTGAGGAATCTCGCCGCCCTGGTCGGCAGCCTTTCGGCCAGGAATATCCAGGAATGCTACAACGATGCGGTGTACTACCTGGAGTCTCTGCGCATGCAGTTCAAGCGCGGCGAGATCCGCCTGCGGATGCGCTCCATCGGTGAAAACTATTACCTGGCGGTGCTGCAGAAGATCGCCCGCCTGCTGCCCGAGCTCGACCGGGTGCCGATGGTGCTGGAAAACCTCACCGAGCAGCTGGCCGACATCTACTACGGCAATTTCAGCGTGTTCCAGTCGCTGCCGGATTTCTGGGCCATTGGCCAGACTTTCCCGGTGATGCCCATCCATCGTCTCGACGAGGAGCCGACCCGGGAGGCCATCATCGCCGACCTCACCTGTGACTGCGACGGCAAGATCGACCGCTTCGCGCACCCCGAGGGCGAAAAGCCCACCCTGCGGTTGCACCCGGTCTCGGTCGACAACGAATACTACCTGGCGGTATTCCTGGTGGGCGCCTACCAGGAGACGCTCGGCGATCTCCACAACCTGTTCGGCGACACCAACGTTGCCAGTGTCCGGATCAGCGGCGACGGCAGTTTCGACGTCGTCCACGAGATGCAGGGCGATACCATCGCCGACGTGCTCAGCTACGTCGAGTACGAGCCGGACAACCTGTTCCGCCGTTTCCGCAACACCGCCGAGAAGGCCGTGCGCGAAGGGCGCATCTCGGTGGCGGAACGCCAGCAGATGCTGGGGGCTTTCTCCGAGAGCCTGCGCGGTTACACCTATTTCGAGCGTTGACTACAGTGTTGGCCGCGCTTCTTTCCCGGCGCAGCCAATGTGAACAGGCCCCGAGAGCGATAGGGTGTGCCGACGAAAGAGGTGCACCGCTGACCCAAGAAGGAGTGAAACCATGGCAAAAGTCATCATCATTGGCGCCGGCGGTGTCGGCGGCGTCGTCGCCCATAAATGCGCGCAGCTGCCCGCGGTGTTCAGCGATATCCTGCTGGCCAGCCGCAGCGAGGACAAGTGTGTCGCCATCGCCGCGGATATCGAGAGGATGCAGGGCCGCGTCATCCGCACTGCGCAGGTGGATGCCGACAATGTGCCGGAGCTCACCGCGCTGCTCGAGGCCGAAAGGCCCGATCTGGTGATCAACGTCGCGTTGCCCTACCAGGACCTGCACATCATGGATGCCTGTCTCGCCGCCGGTGTCGACTACCTCGACACCGCCAACTACGAACCGCTGGATACCGCCAAGTTCGAGTACAAATGGCAGTGGGCCTATCGCGAGAAGTTCGAGCGGGCCGGCCTGATGGCACTGCTCGGCTCCGGCTTCGACCCCGGCGCCACCAACGTCTTCACCGCCTGGATCGCCAAGCACCATTTCGACGAGATCCACACCCTGGACATCATCGACGTCAACGGCGGCAACCACGGCTACCCCTTCGCCACCAACTTCAATCCGGAAATCAACATCCGCGAAGTCACCGCCGAATGCCGCCACTTCGAAAACGGCGAATTCGTCGCCACTCCCGCGATGTCGGAAAAAATGGAATTTACCTGTCCGGAAGGCGTCGGCACCTACAACATCTACCGCATGTACCACGAAGAGCTGGAATCCCTGGTGGTGAATTTCCCCACCTTGAAAAAGGCCCAGTTCTGGATGAGCTTTGGCGACAGCTACCTCAAGCACCTCGAAGTGCTTGGCAATGTCGGCATGACCGGTATCGAACCGGTGGAATTCCAGGGCCAGCAGATCGTGCCGATCCAGTTCCTCAAGGCTCTGCTCCCCGATCCCGCCAGCCTCGGCCCACGCACCGTGGGCAAGACCTGCATCGGCTGCGTGGTCACCGGCATCAAGGACGGTGTGGAAAAAACCGTGTATGTCTACCAGGTGAAAGATCACCAGGACTGCTACAAGGAAGTGCAATCCCAGGCCATTTCCTACACCACCGGCGTGCCGGCGATGATCGGCGCCAAGATGATGCTGGAAGGCATATGGAAAAAGCCCGGTGTGTGGAACATGGAACAGATGGACCCCGATCCGTTTATGGCAGACCTGAATAAATATGGGCTGCCCTGGACGGTGATCGAAGACTACAAACTGTAGAGAAAATCGCTGCCTGGGAATTTTCTGCGCTATATTTCCTGCACTATGAAGTCGCGCGAGAAAAGGACAGAACGCCGGGCTTGCCCGGCGTTTTGGTGTCCAGTTCAAAACCTTCGGCCTTGTCAATGGTCACAGTCGTAGCGGGCGGCTGAGGAGCGGGTGTCATGAGTCAGAAATTCAAGGTCAACGATCATGTCAGCTGGAACTCGGAAGCGGGGCGAGTCAGCGGGACCATCATCAAAGTGCATACTTCGGATACGACCTACAAGGGTCACCCGCGCCGGGCGAGCAAGGACGAGCCCCAGTACGAGATCAAAAGCGACAAGTCCGATCACATCGCCATGCACAGGGAAGAAGCCCTGAGAAAGATCCACTGAGCATGGCCCAGGCCGGCACCATCTGGACGATCGGGCACTCGACGCACTCGATCGAGGCGTTCGTCGCCCTGCTCAAACACTACCAGCTCGAAGCCGTGGCCGACGTCAGGCGCTTTCCCGGCTCACGGCGCCTGCCGCAGTTCGGCGAAGAGGCACTGCGCTCAGGCCTGCGCAAGCAGGGTATCGATTACCTGCTGATCACCGAACTGGGCGGCCGCCGGCGGCCCGCGGTGGACTCGGTCAACACCGCCTGGAACAATCCCTCGTTTCGAGGTTATGCCGACCATGTCGGGAGCGCGGAATTCCGTATCGGTCTGGAACGCTTGCAAGGGCTGGCTGCACAGCGCAGAACCGCGATGATGTGCGCCGAAATCCTCTGGTGGCGATGCCACCGCTCATTGATCTCCGATGTGCTGACGGTCAGCGGGATCAAGGTGATACACATTCAAGACGAGAGGCACAGCGAAGAACATCCCTTTACCAGGCCCGCACGACTTTATCGGGGCGTGCTGACCTACGATGCGACCAAAGGCGAGCCGTTGAATGACAAGGAGCGCCGCCATGGGATCCAGGCCCAACCGGATTTCCGGGCAACACGGTCGGGCGACCGCCGTCCTTGACTTTCGTCGGCGGTATCCCCCAGCGCCGGCTCCAGCTTTTCCCCGTAGGCCGATGTTGGCCTCAGGACTCCCCGGCGGCGTTGGCCGCCGGGGGTGCCGGAAGGGGCGGATCTCCTAATGGCCGTTATCCTCGCCAAAGCGGTAGCGCAGTTGCAGGCCATAGGTTCTGGGTTCGTTGTAGGTGCCCGTCTGTATTCCCAGCGCCGTGATCAAGCTGTTTGAGCCCACCAGCCATTCGTCGTTCAGCGCGTTACGCACGAAGACACTCAAGTCGAGAGGTTTGCCCAGCACGTTCGCCCAGTCGATGCGCAGGTTGACGTTGTCGTAGCCTGGCTGATAGCCGAACTTGTCGGGGAAGCTGGCCAGGGCGGTGTCATCCAGCCAGATGCCGCTTTGACGGTAATACTCGGCATAAAACGACAGTTGGCCAAGGGCCGGATCAAGCGGCGCCAGGTAGCGAAGACCCACGGTGCCCTGGTGTTCAGCGACCCCCACATAGGGCGACTTGCTGTTGGCGTAAACTGTGCCGTCGATGGCGGTGGTCGTCCCTGGCCAGCGGGTATTCCTGGCATCCGTCCAGGCATAGTTGAGCATAACCTGGATATTGCCGTTGAACAGCAACTGGTTTTCCAGTTCGAGGCCGGAAATCTCCGCCTTGGCAATATTGTTGGTCTGGGTCACCACATTGAAGGGTGGGTTGGGGTTTGGCAAGGTTTCCGAACGCTGGATGTCCTGGTACCAGCTGCGGTAGACCGCCAAGTTAGAGCGCACCATGGTCTGACCCAGTTGCCAGTCGGCCTTCACGCCAAGTTCGATATCGTCGAGGGTCTCGGGGGCATAGGTCAGCTTGAGTCCCGGGACATCGTTTTCGAACCCGACGGCGCTGGCGTTGATGCCGCCAGGCTTGAATCCACGCCGGTGGGCGATGTAGATCAGGGTGTCTGGGTTGATTTGGTAGTCCAGGCTCAGTGTCCAGCTGTTGGCGGACTCGTCCATTTTCAGTGTGTTTGCCGTCGTGCCGAGAGTGGAGCCTTCAGCACCGTGAATGATGGGCACGGACGTTTGGGTCAGCTCGCTCTTGGTGCGGCGGTATCCGGCGGTGAGGCTCAGGCCCTCTGCGGCGATAGTGGAAAGATCCAGGGTGATCTGGCCGAAAATGCCCGACTGTTCGTTGCGCGTTTTGCTGTCCACGGGATTCAGAAATGTCAGGTTGTCCAAGGGAACGGAAAAGGCGTTGTTGAAATTCGGGAAAATGGGCACGCGATCATAGGGTGCCTTCACCCGCTCAGTGAAGTATCCCAGTATCCAGCTATGGCCACCCTCCATGTCGCCGATAATCTGAAATTCTTCCACCAGGTCGTCGCTGAAAGAGGTGCGGCCAAATTCGCGGGGACGATAGGGTCGCGATGGGGTCCCCGCCAAGTCATAGCCGGCGGCATAGGTGATGCCATGAGGGTAGCGTGTCGCGCCAAATTCCCTGACGATGTTGGACACCCGGTTGCGGTTGACGGCAAAAATATTCTTGATGCTGACATCGCCGAACAGAGAGTAATGGCCGATATCCACTGTGGTGATGTTGAAAATCTGCTGGTTTCGACCTCGGGAATGATTCATCTCGGCAGTGAGGTTGCGGCGCACGGAGCCGCCTCCGGCGACCCGGTCCCGCTCGTCACGCAAGTCCTGCACCAGGCTGTCGATACGGCCGATACGCTCATCAATACAGGCCTGGCGTGCCATGCCGGCGGGAGCGATGGCGCCGCACAGGCCGGCTGCCGCCTCCCAGCCGGCCCCTGTGCCGGGGCTGGTATTGAACATTCCCAGGTCGTCGTTGATGGCCATCAGCACGGCGCCGGTCGGGGTTTCGTCTACATTGTTCTGTTGCAGAAGGGTGTAGCTTTCGAGCCAGTCCGTCGGCGTGAAATTGATACCGAGGCGATAGGATTCCCGCTCTCGGCTGTCCAGCCACTGCCCGGTACTCCGGCTTTGGGTGAAGCCGTCGCGGCGCTGGATGTTGACGGCCGCCCGGGCGCTCAATACGCCTTCAACCAGCGGTAGATTGGCGACGCCAGTGGTTTCCTGCAAATCGTAGTTGCCCAGCTTGATGTCCAGGTATCCTCCCGGCTCGTCGCGGGGTTTCTGGGGGGCATACAGGACAGCGCCTCCCGTGCTGCTCCGGCCGAACAGGGTTCCCTGTGGCCCCTTCAATACCTGCACCGAGGCGAGATCAAAAAACTGCACGGTCGAACCGGCGGCACCGGTGGGCTTCAGCGGCACTTCGTTGAAGTAGACCACGACCCCAGCGGGGGTGCCGTAGGAGGCGCCTTGTCCGCGAATGAAATAGTCCGGCTGACCCCGATTCGCCTGGCCCTGGCGAACCACCAGGCCGGGGACGTGGAACGTCAGGTCGTAAGGGTTTTCGACGTTTTTTTCGCGGATGGCTTCGGAACCCAGGGCGGTAACAGCCACGGGTACCGATTGAATATCTTCCTCGCGTTTACGGGCGGTCACCACGACCTCTTCCAGGATCATCTGGGAAGTTTCATTGGCCTGGGCGTGTATCGGGGTGGTGACGGATGACACCAGGATCGTGAAACCGGCGGCCACTGCGGGTGGCAGATGTTTTATCGAAACTTGTATACGTGAGTGCTTTCGGATTGTTTTCATGATTATTCCTGCTGCTTCGACGTGTCGGCCTGTGTCCAATGCCGGACACGGCTATGGGGGCGCGCCGTGGCCGGCGCGCCAAGGTTTATTCCAGTGGGTGGGTGAGGCTGCTAGATTGCCAACTGAGGGTGGTGGTCCATCCACGGCTGGATCATGGAAAACGCCTGGGCTGCCCGCATGACCTTCACATCGGCAAAACGCGGGCCGATGATCTGCAGGCCGACAGGCATGCCATCCACAAAGCCGCAGGGAACGGACGCTGCCGGCAGACCCAGGATATTGGCGAGATAGGTGTAGCAGGTGCTGATATGGTTCGCGTAGTAAGGGTCGGTGTAGGGCTGATCCCATTCTCCCGCCGGCACCTCGGGGGCGATGATGCCGAGGGTCGGTGTGCAGATCAGATCATGCTCGGCAAAAATACCCTCTATCCAGCGAAGCACGTCCGCTCGATCCTCAAGCATGCGGATTTCGTCTTCCTTGCCGATGGCGGGGCTGTTCCTTGCGGTTTCGAGCAGTTTCCTGAGCGGCGGAGTCAGTTGTTCCTGTTCCTCCGGGCTGTAAGCCATAAGGACCTCGCCAACCCGGTTTGAGGATTGATTCACCGTCATGAAGACGCGCCATGCTTTTTCATCCGGGAGGAGTATGTTGGGAGCATCCACGATGGCGCCGGCTTCCGTAAACCGGGCCGCTGCTTTCTCTACCTTGTCGACTACCCGGGCGTCGAGAATGGGGATCAGGCCAAAGTCGCGGGTCCAGGCGATGCGATAACCGGCCACACCGTTGTCCAGATCGCCGAGAAAGTCCGGGGCCGGCCTCTCGATGGAGCTGGGGTCCAGAGGGTGGAATCCAGCCATGACCTGGAGAATCGTGGCGGCATCCCTGACATGTACCGCCACTGGCCCTGTGGAGGTGGTGTTGACGCTGCGGGGAATTCTCAAAGGGATCAGCCCGGCGCTTGGCTGCATGCCAAAAACCCCGTTATAGCAGGACGGTATGCGTGTCGAACCGCCGCCATCGCTGCCCACGCCCATTGCCGAGATCCCGGCGGCGACGGCCGCGCCCGCGCCGCCACTGGAGGCGCCCGAAATACGTTTGATATTCCAGGGGTTGAATGTTTCTCCGGCCACCGTGTTCTTGGTGCGGGGAAACTTGCCGAATTCAGGGGTATTGGTTTTACCGAGAATGATGGCCCCCGCCTCGCGCAGCCTTTCCACCGATACCTCATCGCGGGAGGGAATAAAGTTCCGGTAGATTTCGGAGCCATGTGTACTGCGCAAGCCCTTCGTTTCGGTCAGATCCTTGATGGAGATTGGCAGGCCATGGAGCGGCCCCAGTGGTTTTCCCTTCATGACGCGGTCTTCCGCGATTCTCGCCTGAGCCATGGCTCCTTCCGGGTCAACGGTGATATAGGAATTGATGATCGGATCAATCCGTGCGATGCGATCGAGGAAGTAGCGGGTGAGCTCTACCGGTGACAGGGCCTTGCTGGCAATCATGTCACGGAGCTCCCAGCCCGGCGTCCAGGCGAGATCGGCTGATCTGCTGGTTTTGATCGGGGCCGCCATGGCCCCGGCAGTGTTGGCTGCCAGAAGAGCCGCTGATCCCGCTTTCAGCAGGGTCCTGCGGGTGATGCCGCCATGTTTATCATCATTATTGTTCATCGTGGTTCCTCATACTGAATGGAGATTGGGGTGACGGTTGGTTTTTATCGCCTGATATGCACTGGTCATCCTGGCTGGCACCCCATGCTGTAGCGGTGTGGCTATAATATGACCAGATACCGAACCGTTTCGTGTCTTACTTGCTCCGGGCAGTGGTGTCAACGGAGCAGTGCGGCCTCCACAAGCGTGGCCTTGACGTCTCGTGAGTGAGATGCTTCGGATGCAATAAAGTGAGGAGCTGGTTACAGTACACGGATTGTTTATGCCGATCGCAGGGTATCCCATGAATAGGAAAACCAAATCGCCCAAGGAGCTATCGCAGGAAAGACTCGGTGTTTTGTTGGCTGTGGCGGCCAATGAATTCCTGGACAAGGGATACAGCGGTTGCTCGATCGATCACATTTCGCGGGAGTCCGGTGTTAGCAAAAGCACCATTTATCGCCACTTTTCGGGTAAGGAGGAACTGTTCGAGGCGGTCCATGAGCAGATCGCCGATGAGCATTCGGCCCTGATCGGCGCCTTTGCCATGGATACCGAGAAGCCGGCTGAGACCCTGAAAAAACTTGCCCGCCATATTCGCAGCAGCTGTGTCATACCCCGTTATCTGGAATTCTTCCGGCTTCTGATCGCCGAGTCGGGACGGTTGCCCGAGATGACGGAGCGACTCAGATCCCGGGGCTTTTCCACAGCGCTTGGCGATATCACCACCTATTTTGAAGAACTCATTGCCGAGGGGCGAATGGAACATCCGGATCCACGCCAGGCAGCGTTGATGTTCTACGCTCTGGCAAGGGGCAATTTTCGTCCGTTTCTTGAGAAGGACAAGGATCTCGATCAGGAGCTCCGGCGAATCGATATGGATGTGGATGTATTCCTCAGGGGATGCCATATTCAGCCCTGAACAGCCTCCGGTGAACAGCCCTCCGGTTGCCAACACATCCCGCCCGGTTTATTGTCGAGCCCCTGTCAGGTCGCTATCGCCTTGCCTCCGGTGCGGGTGGTTATCCCCGCCAAAACTAAGGACCACTGCCCATGAAAAACCGTCTCGCCGGTCTAGTTGTGCTCATTGGCCTGTGCCTGGCGTTGGCCGGCTGTGACAACAACCCGACCGATGTGCCGACGGTGGGTTTCGTCGACGCCTTCGAAGACAGCACCATCGGCCAGGCTCGGGAGGGCTTTCTGGAGGCCCTGCGGGAAGCTGGCCTGTCGGAGCAGGACGGCACCCTGAAACTGATCTACCGCAACGCCCAGGGCGACATCCCCACGCTGACCCAGATCGTTCGCTATCTGATTGCCGAGAAGGTCTCGCTGCTGGCCACCAGCCCGTCGCTCTCCACCATCACCGCCATCCAGAACACCCGCGACGTGCCGGTGTTCATGATGGTTGCGCCGACACCCGAGCTGATGCAGGTGCGCGACGCCGAGGGCAGGGATCCGCCCAACCTGTTCGGGGTCGGCGAGGACCTGGCGTACATCGACACCTCGTTCGCGATGATCCCGCAACTGGTGCGCCCACGGGGAGAGAGGCTGCGCGTCGGCCTGCTCTACAATCAGTCGGAGCCGCAGTCCGTGTTCGCCTACGAGCGCCTGTCGGCGCTCGCCGGGAGTCTCGGTATCACCTTGGTGGCCAGGCCGGTGAACACCACCGCCGACGTCCATCTGGTAACCGGTGCGCTGCTCAACGAACGGATCGACGCCTTCTTCGCCAATCCCGACAACACCGTGTTCGGCGCCTTCGAAACCATCCTCAAATCCTGCAACGCCGCGGGAGTGCCGATTTTCACCAGCGAGGCGGGACTGGTGGCGCGCGGTGCGGTCGCCGCCTATGGCGCCGACATCTACCAGTGGGGCTACCAGGCCGGGCAGCAGGCGGCGCGATTCATCCGCGACGGCTCCGAGGGCCTCGGCTGGGAGATGGTCCGGTTGCGCCGCCAGGTCTACAACCCCGAGGTCGCGGAGCGCTTTGGCCTGGTCATTCCGGATGGTTTCGAGCCCATTCACTGATGACCTTTTATCTTTCGGCACTGGTTCTCGGCCTCTGCCTGTCGGCGATGGGCCTGGGCATTTTCATCACCATGAAGATTTTCCGCATTCCCGACATCACCACCGACGGCAGTTACACCCTCGGCGCGGCCGTTACCGCCGTCGCCCTGGTCAATGGCTGGCCGCTGCCCGCCACCCTCGCGGCCAGCGTCGCCGCGGGAGCGCTGGCGGGAGTGGCCACCGGACTGGTACACACCCGCCTCCACATCGAGGCCCTGCTGGCCGGCATTCTGGTGATGACCGGCCTCTACTCCATCAATCTCAGCGTCCTCGGGCGCTCCAACATTCCGCTGGTCAGTGTCGACACCATTTTTGGCCGGCTGGGGGTGTTCGAGAGTACCGTCTACAACGAACTATGGGTCGGGCTGGTGTTCATACTGGTGCTCGGCAGCCTGGTGGCGTACTTTCTGCGCACCGATTTCGGCATCGCCATGCGCGCCACCGGCAGCAGTGAATCCATGACCCGCGCCATGGGCGTCGACATCCGCCGCATGAAGGTAATCGGCCTCGCCGTTGCCAACGCCCTCACCGCCCTCAGCGGATTTCTCGTCGCCCAGTACCAGCATTTCACCGATATCAACATGGGCATCGGCATCGTGCTGGTGGGCCTCGGCTCGGTGCTGATCGGCGATGCGGTGATCCGCTGGTTCGGCATTCGCGGCATCGGCTGGCAGCTGCTCACGGTGGTGGTCGGCTGCATTCTTTTCCAGATGGTGCTGGCCGCGGCGCTGTCACTCGGTGTGAATCCCAATTTCCTCAAGCTGGTCACCGCGGTATGCGTGCTGGCCATCGTCGGCCTGCCCCGGCTATTGCAGCGGGAGGTGCGCTGAATGATAGCCCTGGAGGGTGTCGGCAAGACCTTCAACGCCGGTGGGGCCGCCGAAGTCCGGGCGCTGCAGCCCACCGCGCTGTACCTTGCCGCCGGCACCTTCCTGGTGTTGGTCGGCGGCAATGGATCGGGGAAGACCACGCTGCTCGACATCGTTTCGGGGGCATTGCCGGCCAGTGGCGGGCGGGTGCTCATCAAGGGGGTCGACGTCACCGCCCTGCCGGAACACCGTCGCAGCCGCTGGGTCGCCCGGGTGTTTCAGAACCCGCTGGCGGGCACCGCCTCCGATCTGACCGTGCTCGACAATTTTCGCCTCGCGGCGCTGCGCACCCGCGCCAAGAGGCTGGTCATCGGCGTCGACGAGGCATTTCGTCGCCAAGTGCGCGAGCGGATCGCGGAACTCGGCCTGGGCCTGGAGGACAAGCTGCACCAGCCCATGGGCGCGCTCTCCGGTGGCCAACGCCAGGCCCTGACTTTGTTGATGAGCGTGATGGACCACACCGATATCCTGCTGCTCGACGAACCGACGGCGGCCCTCGATCCCCATTCCGCGCGGATGGTGCTGCGCCTTGCCGACCGCCTGATCGCGGAGCGGAAACTCACCGCGATTTTCATCACCCACAATCTGAGCGAGGCGATGGCGCTGGGCAGCCGCCTGATACAGCTCGACCGCGGCCGCATCGTCCGCGACCTGGACGGCGCCGCAAAGCGCGCGCTGCGGCTGGAGGAGATGCAGCGCTGGTTTGGCTGAGGCGCTGTCCGGCGTCGGCCGGGGGCGGTCACTCGCCGGACCGGCGCAGCCGTTCCAGCGGCGTTAGCTGGTTGAAATCCGGCAGCCGTGAGGCCGCCGCGTCGGGGCGCAGCACTGTTTGACAACGTCGGGTTGAGCGTTAAAAATGACCGGGCTCCCTCAGGACGCCTGCTGCGACCGGTTCCCGGCGAGTGGGACACTATCTGTCTGTTTTTCGCCGCAACAATAACAGAAACCGCGAAATGACTAGCGAGGACACTGGAATGTTCAAAGGACGCAGCGGTGGCAGGCGGATTCGGTTTTCCATCCGGGTCACGGTGGTGGGCATGTTTCTGGTGGCGACGACGATAACCGCAGCCGTCGCCATTGGCCTCCAGTATTTTTTCAGCCGCAACCTGGCGACCGAATCGACGCTGACCGTATACCAGCACGCGGCGGCCAGCACCAGCGAACACCTCGACAAAGTGGATGCGGCGGCAACCCAGGCCGCCAGCCTGCTGGCGGAATATCCCGGGCTCACCGACGGCGGCTGGGTCGCCGCCCACACCCGCCGGATATTTGCCGATACCCTCAGTCGCACACCGCTCTTTTACGGCATTTACATCGGCTTTGACAACGGCGACTTCTTCGAGCTGGTGAATCTCGACACCAGTGTGGCGGTGCGCAACCAGCTGCGGGCGCAGCCGCAGGACCGCTGGGTCGTCATCGAGGTCCGCGGCGAGGGCGAGCGGCGCCGGCGCTGGTTCCATTATCACGATGCCGATTTCAACCTGAGGGCCAGTCGCGAGGAGGCCACTGACTATCTGGCCAACGAACGACCCTGGTTTACGGCCGCCAGAACGGGGGAGGTCTTCAGGACCGCACCCTACCAGTTCCGGCATCTCCAGGCGCCGGGGCAGACTTACTCGACCCGTATCGCCGGCGGTGCCGTGCTGGCGGTGGACATCGCCCTGTCGTCCATCTCCCACTACCTGTATCAGCAGATCATCCATGTCGACAGTGAGATATTTCTCTATCAGGGCAGCGGTGAACTCATCGCATCGAGCCTGCCCGAGCAGGGCATGGCGGATATTCCGCAGAGCGCTCCCCTGGAACTGAGTGCCGAGCAACGCGCCCTGATCGCCGGGCATCCGCTGCTCACCGTCGCCAATGAGCTGGATTGGCCGCCTATCGATTTTGCGGTGTCGGGCCGGCCTTACGGCTATGCCATCGATACCCTGGCGCTGATCGCCGAGATGACGGGCCTGCGTTTCGACTATGTCAACGGCTACCCCTGGCCCGATCTCGTGGCACTGTTCGACGCCGGCCAACTGGATGTGCTCCAGCCGGTGTTCGGCACTCCGGAAAACGCCGGCAGGGGCGCGTTGAGCCAGTCGCTGCTGGATGTGCCCTACGGCGTCGTCACCCGCCCCGACAGCGAGGTGATTACCGATCTTCGCCAACTGGCCGGCAAAGTGGTGGCGATTCCCAGGGGCTGGTCGATTGTCGGTATCATCGCCACACAGTTCCCGGACATCACCGTGCTCGAAGTGGCATCGGTGCGGGGCATGCTCGAAGCGGTGCGTGCCGGGCGGGCGGACGCCGGGCTGGATGCCGCCGCCGTCCTGCGCTACACCATGCGCCAGTTTTTCATCGACGATGTGCGCCTCCACCAGCCGCTGGTGTTTTCCGACGGGGAGTTGCCCGGGCACCTGCACTTTCTGCTCGGCCGCGACAATGCGGCACTGGTGGAGATCTTCGACCTGGCCCTGGCCAATATCAGTGACGCCCAGAAGCTGGCGCTGCAGGCCAAATGGCTTGGTGAACCACCGAAAAGCATGGGCACCGTGCCCTATCCGCAGCTGGTGACGCTGGCCGCCGACAGCGCCGGGCAGGAACGCCTCGCCAGGATTTCCATTGCCGGTCGGGATCATTTCGCCTATGTGCAGGCCGTAGGTGGCGAAGGTCGGGAGCCCGATTATTTCGCGGTGGTGACGCCGGTGGCCGCGGTGCTGGCGCCGGCGGCGGCGCGGGTGACGGCGGCGCTGTGGATCACCGCCCTGTGCCTGTTGCTGTTGCTGCCGGTCTCCTTCTGGCTGGGGGGCTTCATCGTCAGGCCGGTCAGGCGGCTGGCGGATGAAAATCGCAAGATCGGCCGCCGCGATTACGATGCGCTGGTGCCGGTGAACAGCCGCATCGTCGAGATCGACGAACTCGCTTCTTCGCTGACCACCATGGCCCATGCCATCGAACGCCACGGCGAACAGCAGGAGCGGCTGATGGAGTCGTTCTTCCGCCTGATCGCCGAGGCGATCGACGACAAATCCCCCTATACCGCCAAACACTGCGCACGGGTGCCCGAGCTCGCGATCATGCTGGCGGAACGGGCGCAGGACGCCAGTACCCCGCCGTTCGACGAATTCCATTTCGACACTGAGCAGCAGTGGCGGGAGTTTCGTATCGGCGCCTGGCTCCACGACTGCGGCAAGATCACCACGCCGGAACATATCATCGACAAAGGCACCAAGCTGGAGCTCAATTACAACCGCATTCACGAGATTCGCACCCGCTTCGAAGTGCTGTGGCGCGACGCCGAGGTCGATTACTGGCGCGGACGGCTGGCGGAGCCCGGTCGGGCCGCCGCGCTGGAAGCCGAGTTGCAGCGGCGCCACCGGCAATTGCGCGATGATTTCGCCTTTATTGCCGCCTGCAACCTGGGCAGCGAATCCCTCGATCAGGCGGTGATTGCCCGGCTGCACTCCTTGGCGGGGATCGTCTGGCAGCGCCATTTCGACGACCGGCTGGGGTTGTCCCGCGTCGAGGCCGCGCGCTTCAGCGGTGCGCCGCCGGCCCTGCCGGTTGCCGAGACCCTGCTGGCGGACCGGCCTGAACACCTGATTCCCCGTGCGGGAGAGCGCGAATATCCGCCGCACCTGGGGATCCGGATGGAGGTGCCGGAACATCTCTACAACCAGGGCGAGCTGTACAATCTCTGTATCCCCCGGGGGACCCTGACTCCCGAGGACCGCTTCAAGATCAACGAGCACATCATCAGCACTATCAAAATGCTCGATAGTCTCCATTTCCCCGAAGAGCTGGCGCAGGTTCCCCGCTATGCCTCGACTCATCACGAGGCGCTCGATGGCAGCGGCTACCCGCGCAAACTTACCGCCGAGGAGCTGTCGATGCCGGAGCGATTCATCGTGCTGGCGGATATCTTCGAAGCATTGACCGCCGCCGACCGGCCCTACAAGCCCGCCAAGACCGTGAGCACCGCCATCGAGGTGCTCTACAGCATGGTGGTCAAGGGCCATGTCGACCGGGATGTGTTCGAACTCTTTCTCACCAGCGGCGTATACCGCGAGTTCGCCTCCCGGTTCCTGCCCGAGGAGCAGATCGACGAAGTGAACATCGAGCGCTATCTCCGTCCCGCCCACGGTTAGCATCCGTCGAGACAAGGGTATCGCCCGAACCTCGACAGACGCTGGGGAAGGGCAGGGCTTTTGGGTGTATCATCCGCGGCTGAACCCCCGGTAGATATCTGGAGCACCTATGCCCTCCCCGCAACCACACTTCGACCACCAGCAGTTTGCCGCCCTGGTGGCCCGCCTGGGCATTGCCGACCAGGTACTCGACTCCCAGGCCTTGTCGGGCCTCGCCCTGGCGGTCCTCTCCGCGCCCGACCTGATCGAGACCAGTGAATGGTTTCCCCTCGCCTTTCTCGATGCCAGCGGTGAAGTGGCGGAGCCGGCCTTCGAGTCCGCGGCGGATGCCGACGCGTTTTACGACCAGTTGCACCAGCTGGTCGGCGTGTGGAACGCCATTCTGGCGCAAGACGCCGACATTCCACTGCCCGAAGACTGCGGCCTGGACGCTGACGGCCAGCCTTCCGCCGCACTGAGGGATTTTTGTGACGGCGTGCTGGTCGGCTTCGACTGGCTGGATGAGGTCTGGAGCGAGGTGCTCGACGAGGTGGCGGAGATCAACAGCGATCTCGGCGAGGTGTTCGATTCCACCGTCACCGCCTGCATGTTGCTCAACGATCCGCAGGCCACCCGCGCCAGCCTCGAGCAGAACGACGGCATGGCCATCGACGAGCAGATGACCTGCGCCGAGGCCATCGAGGTGTTTCGCTCGGGGATGAGGATCCTGGCCAATTTCGGCCGGGACGTAGCGGCGTTGCTGGAGGAAGAGGGCTGACGCCCAGTTCGGACGCCACTGCTGTTTCAGCTGGCACGCAAAGGCATGTCGCGCCGCTGCGGGGTAAAGCCTCCGGTGCGCTTCGTGCCTCAGCGCACCCTATGGAAAGCGCGTCGCAGTGCGCTTGGGGACGACCCCGAGGGGGCCAATAGGGTGTGCTGAGGCACGAAGCGCACCGCAGCAACTACAGGTCTGGGAAGGTGCCTTTATCTATCGGAGCATAGGGTGTGCTGAGGCACGAAGCGCACCGCGGGAACGCGGCGATATATCCTGTTATCTATCAATGGATCGAATATAGCCTTCGCCAGACCCTAACCGCCGTAACACTGCTTCACCGCCTCCCGTCCCTCCTTGCCAATGACCTGGTACTTCTTCCAGAACGCGCTGTCGATACCCTTCAGGTTATTGCTGGTCCCGGTGCTGCGGTAGCGGGCCAGGTGGCGCGGCCCGCCGTTGTACACCGCATAGGTGGCCCGCGCCAGGTTGTGCACGTCGCCGTTGATCTCGTGCTCCTTGCGCTTGATGGCATAGTCCACCAGGTAGTGGGCGAGGATTTCGTTGCCGGCGCGGGCGTTGTAGCCGACATTGCCCTGCAGGGCGTCGAGGTCGTAGATGCCGCGCCACACATGTTTGTTGATCTGCATCAGCCCCACTGATCCCGCCGTCGACAGGATGGGCTGGACCTGGCCATTGCGCTCGACGAACTGCCGCCAGCAGGTTTCCTGCCAGGCCGTGGCCCGCACCAGGTTTTCGTAGACGGCGAAGAACGCCGGCGGCACTTTGCCCCGCTCCCGCTCGCCACGGATACTTTCATCGATGAGCTGTTCCATGGTGCTCAGGTAGTGGTCGAGTTCATCGGGCGCCGGCACCCAGCCGGTCAGGGTCTTGACCAGGGCGGGATCGACGGTGGCGGCTTCGACCCGGGGAACCACCCAGATAAACGGCAGGGCGGGGGTGGTCTCCTCCTCGAAGTCGGGATCCAGCCCCAGCAGGCTGCGCAAGCGGGGGTCGATGACGGTATCGTACTTCAACTCCTCGTCCGTTACCGCGGGCGACAGCGTTCGGGCAAGGTTTCTCAGGGTGTTGCTGTCGAGACGCAGGCCGAGGTGGGGAGCGGCGTGATCGAGTGTTTGCAGGGCATTGGCGGCGCTGATGAAGGTGGCAAGGTGAATGGCTTCAGCACCGGGCAGGTTCAGGTCGCTGTCCCGCAACAGGGGCGCCAGTCGCGACCAGGTGTCGAGAAACAACGCGCGCACCGGGTCACCCTTGCGGTGGTCTGCGGCGAGGGCGTCGCGCAGATCGTGGCGGGCCTCGATCAGGATATCGGCGAGAGTGGCGCGCAGCTCCGGCGCCGCCGGCATCGCCAGGCCGATGATCAGCCAGGTGGCGAAGGCGTCCCACGATTGCCAGGCGGCATCCCAGGCGGCCAGCTCCGCCCGGGTCAGTACCGCTTGCGGGGCCGGCGTCCAGTCGGCAGGGCGTGGCGGGGTGTCGAGAGTGAATACGATGGTGAGCCCGTCCGATGTCGCCGTCGCTGCCTTGAGGGCAAGCGACTCGGCGACACCCTGCCGCTCCGGCAATTCCCCCGGCAAGGCGTCGCGGATCAGGGTCTTCAGTTCGGTCAACGCCGGGGCAAAACCGACGGTGACGGCGCCGAGCCGGGGGTGGACGTAGCCCTTGATCCAGTTCCACAGGATGCCGGGCATCGAGCGGCTCTGGTCGCCGCTGAGAATATTCGAATCGATGACACGGAAGGCGATGGTGGTACCATCCTCGGATACCTGCGCCTCTTCCAGGGTCTCGATGGTGCCCTGCCATTCAAACGGCAGCAGGCAGCGTCCGCCAAGGGGCGTGCCACCACGGGCGATGGCCCGGGTCGTTATCCGCAGCTGGCCTTCGGCACCGCCCGCCACCCGGGGATCCGAGAGCAGCAGGGAGTTGCAATCGAGGCCGTCGGAAAAAACCTCGGCGGAACCGTCCGGGCCGAGAAACAGCTGCTGGGCCAGGGCCTGGCCGACTATTTCGTAATCGAGGGTGACCGGCAGGTCGAGCACCTCGCCGGCGACGCCAGGTGACAGCAGGCCCAGGGCCCCGGCAAACAACAGCGAATGAAGAAGGCGGTCACGCATAATGGTGATGTCCAGCTCGGGCTTTGCGAGTAGTGCTGTGTCGGGGAGTGGATCATAGCAAAATCCCGGCGGTGGCCCACAGGGAACTTCGCGACAGCCGGCTTCTCCAAAACAGAGTGTCACATCGCATTCAACAACGATCCTGTAGACAACAACCTAAGCGACGACAACCAACGTCAATACAACCAAAGTCAACACAACCAAAGTCAACACAACCAAAGTCAACAACAACAGAGGAAGTGCAATATGGATATTCAGGTAGGGGGCTTGCTCGGTCTGTTGATCCTGGCCGCCGACATCTGGGCCATTATCAACGTATTCCAATCCGGCACCAGCAATGTCAGCAAGTTGCTGTGGATTCTTTTGATTCTGCTGCTGCCGGTCGTTGGCCTGATCATCTGGTTTTTTATCGGGCCGCGCGGGGGTAGGATATAGGGCATTACACATGCGCCGGGGGCGTCCAGCCCCTGGCGAAATAACAAGCCCTCAGCGAGAAATAGCCGAATGCGACTGTTCTACTATCCGGGCGCCTGCTCGTTGGTGCCACATATTGCCCTGGAAGAAATCGGTGCGCCCTATGAGGCGGTCAAGGTGGATTTTGCCCGCGGAGAACAGCGGACGGAGCAATATCTGCGCCTCAATCCCGGTGGTCGGGTGCCGGTGCTGGTTACCGACCGGGGTGCGATCAGTGAAATACCTTCCATCCTGGGCTACCTGGCCCGGACTTTCCCCGATTCCAAATTGATGGACACCGGTGACCCGTTCGAATTCGCCCAGATGCAATCCTTCCATATGTACATCGCCACCACGCTCCATGTGTTGTTCAGGCAGATTTCACGGCCAGACGCCTATGTGGATGGCGACGATTGCCGGGGCGCCTTGAAAGCCAAGGTGCCGGAGATGGCCGACCACTACTTCGAGCCGATCGAGCAGCGCATGGCGGACGGACGCCCCTGGGTCCACGGCGACAGCTGGTCCGCTTCCGACATTTACCTGTATGTGTTTTCCAGCTATCTCAACATGGCGGACCGCGGCGACCCCGCACGGGTGCCCGCGGTCATGGCGCACCGCCGGCGAGTGCGTGCGAGGCCGGCGGTGGCCAGGGCTCTCGATCAGGAAAGTGGCGGCGGGCTGGTGGCGATGACGATCTTTGATTGATGGCGGCCGGCGCGCCAGAGGGCGTCACCTCTGGCCGGCGTCGGCGAGAGGGGGGCGGACGGGCGCGATCCGGCGGCGGTAGCCATGACAGGCCCAGCCGCCGAAAAAGCCGATGACGCTGCCGAGCAGGATGTCGAACATCCGCGCCAGGATCAGCGCTTCCACATCGTGAATGGGGCCGGCGGCGTCGGCGAACAGCACAGTCAGCGGCGTGATGAAGACCATGGCGAGACCGTAATTGCGCACCACCAGAACCTCGATGACGAACTGTAACGCCATGACCACCAGCGCGATCTGCAGGTGGCTGAGGGACAGGGAAAAAATCCCCCAGGCCAGCAGCATGCCCAGGCCGGTGCCGAGAATGCGGTGGATCTTGCGCTGCCATAACAGGCGCAGGCTTGCCCCCTGCATGATCGCGGCACAGGAGATCGGTACCCAGTAGGGATTGTCGAGCCCCAGCCAGCGGGCGACAGCATAGGAGCCGCCGACAAACACCCCGACGATCACAGCCTCGCCGACGATCTGGCGAACACCCTGCGCTGGCAGGGTGATCGGCACGCTGGTGGTCGGAGACCCGCGCATCTGGCAGAGATTGTAGGCCAGCGCCAGCAGGCAGGCCGTCAGGCTCCCCAGGGCGACCAGCCCCAGGCGCAACGGGATCAGCTCCGGCGCGAACGCGGCGGTGCTGCCGAGGGCGGTGATCATGATAAAAAAGAAGGTGCCCGGCGGCGGCAGCGCCCAGAGCCGGCACAGCGCTGTCGCCAGGGCGGCGGTGATGCCGAGGGTCAGCGCCGAGATCCAGGGATTGAAGCTGGTGCCGGCTCCCAGCGCGAAGCAGAGTACAAAGCCGCATCCGCAAGCCGCCAGGGTCGAGATGCCGCGCCTCATGGTGCGGCCCTGAGGCATATAGAGAATGACCAGGGCGCCCAGGCAGGTGGTTATGCCGAAGCCGAAATGGCCGAGCCAGGCCGCGGTCAGCAGCGGCAGGCCCACCGCCAGGGCGGCGAGCAGGGGAATCTGCCACGGCCTCTGCTGAGGGTTGACCAGCAGCAAGAAGCGCAATTCGGCGCCGATGCTGTCCCGCAGGCGCATCCGCCGCCCCTTCATTGTCGACAGTCCTGCATCTTGCCGATCGTACGCGCGCCCGACCCTATGGCTGGCTTTCCTGCCCGGCCGATATCGGCTCGCTGGCCGGCACGTCGGGGGGCGGGATCTCCACCGTCGAATGTCCCGGCGGCTGGAAATCCCGGCAGAAGATCTGCCAGAACACAATGAACAGCGCGGCGATCAACGGGCCGATGACGAACCCGTTGATCCCGAACAGCACCAGGCCGCCGAGGGTGGACAGCAGCACCAGCCAGTCCGGCATTCGGGTGTCGCGGCCCACCAGGATGGGGCGCAGGATATTGTCGGCCAGGCCGATCACCAACACCCCGTAGAGCACCAGCACCACCGCCGATACCGCTTCGCCAGTGGCGAACAGGTAGACCGCCACCGGTGCCCAGATCAGTCCGGCACCAACCGCCGGGATCAGCGACAGCACGGCCATCAATACCCCCCACAGCAGCGCGGCGGGGATGCCGAGAATGGCGAAGATCAGCCCGCCGAGAGCGCCCTGGACGATCGCCACCACCAGGTTGCCCTTGATCGTCGCCCGGGTCACCTCCGCAAACTTGCGGAACAGCAGACGTTCCCGTTCATCGCCGAGGGGCAGGGCGCGAACCAGCATGTCGAGCAGCAGCGGCCCGTCGCGCAGCAGGAAAAAGGCGACATACAGCATCAGGCAGAGATGGAGGAAGAACTGAAAGGTACTTTGTCCCAGCGACAGGGCATTCTTCGCCACGAACCGGCTGGCCACCACGGCGGCGTTGGCAGCCTGCTGCTTGACGGCGTCGGCATCGATTCCCAGCCGGTCCATCAGCGACTGCAGCTGCGGCAGGGCATCGCGTATCTTGTCGATATAGCTCGCCGGGTTGATTTCACCGGAGTCGATCTGTTGGTAGAGGTTGGCGCCGCTTTGGAAAAAGGAGGCGAGCACCGCCAGTGACGGGAGCACCACCACAAATACGCAAATCACCAGCGTGGTGAGGGCGGTGGTGTTGGGACGTTCGCCCCAAACCCTCGTCAGCCTGTGCTGCAGCGGGTAGAACAGCAGGCCGATGGCGCAGGCCCAGAACAGCGGTGTGAAAAATGGCTTGAGGAGATAGAAGAAGAGCCCGGTAACCACCACCAGTAACAGCAGGAAGGTGCGTTGCTCCATTTTACTGGCGAACTTGGGGTCTTGCACTGCCATCGAGGTATCCCTGGGTCGGAGGATTCTGCCGACTATAAGGATTCCGCCGTCGGTCAACAATAGCAGCGGCTGCTACCGGCCTTTGGAAGCAGCCGCTGCCAGATGAAGGCGGTGTGCACAGTCAATGGAACTGGCGGCTCGGTGCGGTGGGTTCGCCGTCCTCCGGAAGCAGGAAATCCAGTTCCCCCAGCTCACCGGTCAGGCGGGTCATCAAGTCCTGGGCGGTGGTGACGAAGAGGATGAATTGCTCGCTGCTGATCCCTGCCCCGGTAAGCGCCGTGGCCCCGGCCACCAGCTGGGGCATGGCATCGTCGACGATATCGAGAAACAGCTTGAGGGTCGGATAGTTGGCGTTCAGGCGGCCGAGATCCGTCGCCAGGGGCAGGATGGCGGTCGGGCGAACCAGGTACTCGGTGCTGATCAGCAGGCCCCAGTCCTCCATGAACAGCCGGCTCTCGACCACGCCGGCGAGGCCCTGGATGCTGCTCAGGTGCAGGCCGTTGCACTGGTTGCACAGGTAGTATTCGATATTGGCATCCCGCAACCACTGATGCAGGCTGTCGGCGAGAGAAGACGTCTGGTCGGTCATGTGTCAGTCCACTGGCGGGCCGGTGCCGCAAATGCCGGCACCGGCGAAGAAGGGCAAGGATTGTAACTCAGGCGGCAGGGCGGCCCAAGCGGCAACAGCGGGTAGCGAGAGCCCGGCGGCGCCGCGCCGGCACACAGAAGTGCGGTACACGAGCGCCCGATGAAAGAGCCCGGTGGGTTGCAGCGGCCACGCTTGTGGCCTACTCTATGGCAACAAACGTCGCGGTGGAGTGGTCTGGATACTACGGCACTGGTAGACGCCATAACTATAAGGAGCTGCCCATGTTCAGATCATTGCTGTTGGCATTGCTGCTGCCCCTGGCGGTCCAAGTTCAGGCTGGCGGAGGCGAGCGCTGTAACGCAGGCGAGGCCCTCGACAACCTGGTGGGGCTTGTTCACCAACGCCTGAACCTGGCCGAGGACGTGGCCCACTACAAGTGGAATCGTCAGCTGGCCATTGAAGACTTGCCTCGCGAGCAGGCCATCATCACCAGCCTCGGGCGCCGCGCCGCGGAGCAGGGATTGCCGGCCGCCTGGGCCGAAGCCTTCTTCCGGGCCCAGATTGAAGCCTCGAAGGCCGAGCAGCGAATCCTCTTCGCCCAGTGGCGCGAGCAGGGCATTGTCGCCTTTCACGACGCCCCGGACCTGATCACCGTCACCCGGCCGAAACTCGACGACCTGACACCCCATTTGATCGCCACGCTGGCGGCGGTATGGCCCCATCTGACCGACCCCGCCTGCGGCACCCTGGTGCTCGAACAAGTGGCGGCGCTCGGGGTTGCACCTTCCTGGCACGCTCCCGACGCCATGAAGCTTGCCACCGCGCCACTGGGGGCACTCCCTTAAGAGCCTGTTCAAGGTTTTTCTGACAGGCGATACCCCACTGCATAGGGTGTGCTGAGGCACGAGCGCACCGTGGTTGCTGCCAGCCTCTGGTGCGTTTCCTCCGTCAACGCACCCTATGGAGTTTCACCCGATGCTTCTTGAAAGATCTTGAACAGGGATAGGGTGTGCTGAAGCACGAAGCGCACCGTGGTTGCTGCCAGCCTCTGGTGCGTTTCCTTCGTCAACGCACCCCTATGGAGTTTCATCCAATGCTTCTTGAAAGACTTTGAACAGGGATAGGGTGTGCTGAGGCACGAAGCGCACCGCACCGCAGGAACCGCAGTTCAAAAAAATTATTCTATATATCAATAATCTATAACTGGCGCCACCAACCTCTAGCAGGCTGTCAGCTGCTAGGGTCCACTTGCTTGGGCCCCTTTCGCCTTTCAGTTGGCGGGCATTCCACTTGGTTGTTGCGCTGACGGATTCTGTGCCATCATGGCGCCCTCAGGCGGCGTTTCGCATCATCCGCTGCCTTGCAGGCAACCGGCAGCCGGTGTTGGTACACCGGGCCGACCTTTCAAGCGCTTTGGATATCCCGCGATAGTCGATGGCCACGCCGAACCCGACAGCCTCACACCCGCGATTTCACCTTCTGGTGCTGCTGGCTTTTGTGTTCCAGGTGCTGATGCCGGTAGCTTTGCCGGGTATGGCTTCCGACGCGGATCAACCCCATCATCGTGCCAGCGTTTTGCTTCTTCATCATGATGAAGGCGGTGCCATGCTCGACATCGCTGGTCATGACCTCCACCCGCTGCCGGCCAATGCTGCCGATTGCGATCAGGCCGAATGTCACCAGGTCGGTTGCGACGAGGAATGCCAGCACTGCACCGGCTCCGCCCTGGCCGCCTCTGCGCTCGGGCCGCCGATTATTGCCCCCACTGCCGGGGTTGCGCCGCTGAGCGCCGCTTTTTCTACCCGCACCCCCGATCACTCGCTGCGACCTCCCATATACGCCTGATTCCGTGTGAAATCCGGGATGCCGCGCTGCTTCGCGGCCGGCCCTCACCCCTGGCCCTTGTATATATGAAGGCGTACGCCCGCGCCGATGAGTGCGCAGGCATTTAAGGAGGTATTTCCATGCTCACAAAGAACATGCTCACAAAGAACATGCTTGCATCCGGGTGTGTCATTCAATGCTCACCCCGCCACCGAACGGGTGAGGCAGACCGATGATCAGCCGCCGCCGTTTTGTCTGCGGCATGGCCGCCCTGCCTCTGGCCCCGGGCGTGCTCCGGGCGGCCAGTGTCCCAAATCCCCCGCCACTGGTGCTGCGCGGCAACCGTTTCGACCTGGGCATCGATTACCAGCGGGTCAACTTCACCGGCCAGGAACGTCTTGCCACCAGTGTCAATGGCTCGCTGCCGGCACCGATCCTGCGCTGGCGGGAGGGCGAGCGGGTCACCCTGAGGGTCACCAACCGGCTGGCGGAAGACACCTCGATCCACTGGCACGGGCTGATTCTGCCGGCCGCGATGGACGGCGTGCCCGGCCTGAGTTTCCCTGGCATCCGGCCGGGCGAAACCTTCGAGTATGCTTTCGACGTCCGGCAGAGCGGCACCTACTGGTACCACAGCCACTCCGGCTTTCAGGAGCAGACCGGGCTGTACGGCGCCATCGTCATCGACCCCCGGGAACCCGATGCCGACCCGGCGGACCGGGACTATGTCGTGGTGCTGTCGGACTGGAGTGATGACGATCCGGCGAAGGTATTCGCCACCCTGAAAAAAGCCAGTCACTACTACAACGTCAATCCCCGCACCGCCGGAGATCTGTGGCGGGATATCCGCGACAAGGGCGCGGCCGCTACCTGGAGCGAGCGGGCGATGTGGAACCGGATGCGGATGAGCGACAGGGACATCGCCGACGTCACCGGCTACACCTACACCTTCCTGATGAACGGCCAGACCCCGGCCCAGGGCTGGACCGGATTGTTCAAGCGGGGCGAAAAGGTGCGCCTGCGGTTCATCAATGCCGCGGCCATGACATTTTTCGACGTGCGCATCCCGGGCCTGTCGATGACCGTGGTGGCCGCGGATGGCCAGGCCATCGAGCCGGTGACCGTGGACGAGTTCCGCTTCGGCCCCGCCGAGACCTACGACGTGATCGTCTCTCCCGCGGACGACCGCGCCTGGAGCCTGTTTGCCCAGGCCGTCGACCGCAGCGGCTATGCCCGGGGCACCCTGACGCCGGATCCGTCCCTCACCGCCGAGGTCCCCGCCCTCGACCCTTTCCCGGTGCTTACCCATGCCGATATGGGTATGACCCATGACGCTCACGGCAGCCACGGCGATCACCAGCATCATGGCGCCGGAGCCGCCGCGCCATCAGCGGATGCCCGTGCGGGTCACGGGGCGATGGGGCGGAACGTGGATCACAGCGCCCACGCCGACCACGCCATGGCGGCACCTCGTCTCGGCCGGGCCGGGCATGGCAGCGATGCGCCCGTTGTCCACGCCCCGAGCGAGCGCGGCCCCGGCGTCGAGATGCGCGCGCCGGACCCCCAATACCGCCTCGCCGATCCGGGCGCGGGATTGCGCGACAATGGCCGGCGGGTGCTGACCTACGCCGACCTGCGCAACCGCCACCCCACCCCGGACCCGCGGGAGCCGGGGCGGGAAATCCAGCTCCACCTCACCGGCAACATGGCCCGCTACATGTGGTCCTTCGACGGCATTCCCTACGCCCACGCCGAGCCGTTGCGCTTCCGCCTCGGGGAGCGGCTGCGCATCACCCTGGTCAACGACACCATGATGCACCACCCCATCCACCTGCACGGCATGTGGAGCGACCTGGAAACCGGCGATGGTGCGCGCATCCCCCGCAAACACACCGTTACCGTCCAGCCCGGCGCCAGGATCAGCTACCTGGTGACCGCCGACGCGCCGGGCAAATGGGCCTACCACTGCCACCTGCTATATCACATGGGCGGCATGTTCCGGGAAGTGCATGTGGCCGGGGAGGGCGGGTCATGAGCCGATTGACGGGGTGGTTGCTGGCCGCCGCGCTGTTGCCCGCGACCGGCCTTGCCCACATGAAGGACGATCCGCTGCTGGCCGGGCTGACCGTGGACCGGCTCGAATGGCGGGAGGGACAGGGAGCCGATGCCCTGGCCTTCGCCATCGATGGCTGGCTCGGGCGGGATCTGCACAAACTCCACCTCAATACCGAAGGCGAGCGGGTCGATGGCGATTTTCACAAGGGCAAGGTGCAGGCCCTTTACAGCCAGGCAGTAACGCCCTTCTGGGACATCCACATGGGCTGGCAGGGGGATCTGCGACCGACGCCGGATCGCCACTGGCTGGCCATGGGTGTCGACGGCCTGGCCCCCGGCTGGATTGCGCTCAACGCCACCCTGTTGATCGGTGATCATGGCCGCACAGGTTTCGGCCTCGATGCCGACTACGACTTGCGGCTTACCCGTCGCTGGGTGTTGACGCCTGCCGTGGAGGCGCGATTGTACGGCCACAATGATCCGGCTGCCGGCAGTGGGTCGGGCCTGGCGGATATCGAAGCGGGCCTGCGCCTGCGCTACGAGATCCGGCCTGAATTCTCGCCCTATATCGGCGTGCACCATCAACGCCGGTACGGCAACACCGCTGATTACGCTCGGCAGCGGGGCGAGCGGGTATCGGCCACCTCGCTGGTGGTGGGGGTGCGGCTGTGGTTTTGAAGGCGCCCGGCCAGCCGGGCGCCGAAGCATGTGCCGAGCCATGAGGTAGCGGGCTGGAAGTCCGGGTATAATCCCGTCTTTTGACTCGTGCCAACCCGCAACCCGAGGCCCGCCTTGAAATCCACGACCTTCCACAACTTTGATCCGAGCCGCGTGCCCTCCCCCTGCTTTGTGGTGGATGTGGCCTCGGTGGAGGCCAATCTCCGGGTCTTGCGCCGGGTGCAGGACGAAAGCGGCGCCAAGGTGCTGGCGGCGCTCAAGGCCTTTTCCCTGTGGAAGCTGGGGCCGCTCACCGGCAGTTACCTGTCGGGCACCTGCGCCAGCGGTCTTCACGAAGCGCTGCTCGGACGCGATGAGTACGGCGGGGAGGTTCATGTCTTCTCCGCCGCCTTCACCGAGGCGGACCTCAGGGAAATCCTCACGTTTGCCCACCATGTGGTGTTCAACTCCATCAGTCAGTGGCGGCGCTTCCAGCCGCTGATCGAGGAGGCGAAGTGGCAGCGCCCGTCGCTGCGCTTCGGCCTGCGCATCAATCCCGAACACTCCGAGGGCGCGGTGCCCCTCTACGACCCCTGCGCACCCTGCTCGCGGCTGGGTATCCCCCTCTCCGAGTTCCAGGGTCAGGATCTCACCGGGATCAGTGGCCTGCACTTCCACACCCTGTGCGAGCAGGACTTTCCACCGCTGGAGCGCACCCTCGAGGCCGTGGAAGAAAAGTTCGGCCAATATCTGCACCAGATGGAGTGGGTCAACTTTGGCGGCGGCCACCATATCACCCGCGCCGACTACCAGGTGGACCGGCTGATCGCCGCGGTGCGGGCATTCTCCGCCAGATACAATGTGCAGGTTTACCTGGAGCCGGGCGAAGCGGTGGCCATCCACACCGGCGTGCTGGTCAGTGAGGTGCTGGACACGCCCTTCAGTACCATGCGGCAGGCGATCCTCGACACCTCCGCTACCTGCCACATGCCGGATACCCTGGAAATGCCCTATCGCGCCGATATCTTTGGCGCCGGGCAAGCCGGGGAGCTCGCCCACACCTATCGCCTCGGCGGCATGACCTGTCTCGCCGGCGACGTGATCGGCGATTACAGCTTTGCCGAACCGCTGCGCGTGGGCCAGCGGCTGATGTTCGACGACATGGCCCACTACACCATGGTCAAGACGTCGACGTTCAACGGCATCGGCCTGCCCGCCATTGCCCTGTGGGACTCCCGCAGCGATGAACTCGAGGTGATCAGCCAGTTCGGCTACCAGGATTTCAAAGGGCGGTTGTCGTGACGGTGGTGGCGGGCGAGCACCCGCTCCGTCTCGAAGACTACAGTCACTGCGACGGTGCCCTGCTGACCATCAGTGCCCGCCAGGGCAGCTACTTCGCCAAGCAGGTGGCGGGAGATTTCAATCCCATCCACGACGAGCACGCCAAGCGCTTCTGCGTGCCCGGCGACCTGCTGTTCGCCCTCGCGGTGAGCCGCTACGGGGTGCGCGAGCGCATGGATTTCAATTTTGCCGGCATGGTGGGCGATGGCGTCGGTCTGCGTTTCCCCGAACGCGTGGATGAAGAGGGAGCCGTCACCAACGACCAGGGCAAGCCGTTGCTGCACATGCACTTTGCAGGCAGCGCCCGCCACGAGCCGGGATTCTGCGAGGCCCTGATCCGGGAGTATGTGGCATTCTCCGGTCAGAACTTCCCCCATATCCTGGTGCCCCTGCTGGCGCGCCACGGGGTGATGATCAACCCCGATCGCCCGCTGGTGATTTATGAGAGCATGAGCTTGTCCTTTGCTGACTTGAACGCCAGCGCGCCGCGGCTGGCCCTGCGCGACGCCCGGCTGGACGTATCCGGCAAGCGCGGCGAGGTGCAACTGGCTTTCGATATCGAGGGCGGTGCCGGCAAAGTGGGAGAAGGCAGCAAGAAACTCGCCATCGGCGGCCTGCAGCCCTACGACGAGGCAAGAATGGAGGCGCTGGTCGCGGCATTCCTGGTGCGCAAGGCGGGCTGGAAGCCAGACTGAGCCTGGTTCGCTGGGGGGCGGTACTTTTCGTTGCCGCTTGTGGGTGCTAGAGTTGGCGGACTATAACCACAAGACCGTTGCCATGGACAGTCCCTCCAAAGAGTTACATACCCGGTTGAAGCGCTACCTGTCGCGCCTGCTGAGGCGTGCCGAGGATGTCGAGGACATTGCCCAGGAATCTTTTCTCAAGGTGCTGGAGGCCGGATCAAAGGGTGAAATTCGCTACCCCAAGGCCTATCTTTACCGCACAGCCCGCAACCTCGCCTTTAACAGTCTGGCGAGAAAATCCAATACCGTGGTGGATTCCATAGAGGACTTTCTCGATCCGGATGTCATACATCAGAGTACGGCACTGGAAGACGACGTGGCGGCGCAGCGGCGCTTTGAACTTTTCTGCCGGGCCGCCGCGGAGTTGCCGGAGCAGTGCCGCCGGGTGTTGATCCTGCGCAAGGTCTATGGGTTTTCTCAGCAGGAAGTGGCAGAACAGCTGAATATCAGCATCAGTACGGTGGAAAAACACCTTGCCAAGGGTATGGTGCGATGCAGTCAATACATGGCAAATCACGGCGATGGCGCCGGGGTCGGGGTCGCGAAGCCACTACGGAAACAGCAATGAAGAACGTCGTGCAATTTCCCGACAATAACACGGCCCAGGCCATCGAGGACGAGGCCGCCCTGTGGGTGGCAAGACTCGATGGCGGCCAATTGTCCGAGCAACAAAGACAACAATTGCAGGTCTGGCTGGACAGTGACCTCCGCCATCGGCAGGCGCTGAGTCAAATGGCCGAGTTCTGGGGCCAGATGGATACCCTGGATGTCCTTGCTGACCTGTTTCCGTTGCAAGCAGACAAAAAGCCCACGCTGCCGAAAAAACGCTATTCCCCCTTTGGCTGGCTGCGGGAGCATACCCTCGGTGCCGCCGCCACCTGCGTCGTCAGCGCCGGCCTGGTGATGACGCTGGTCTTCATCTTCGGTGGATCTCCAGCGGTTACCATCCCCGCGGGCAGCGAGCCCGTCGAATTGGTATACCAGACAGAGCTGGGCAAGCAGTCCACCGCTGAGCTCAAAGACGGCTCCATCATGACTCTTAATACCCAAAGCATTGCACGGGTACGGTTTGACGGCCAGGAGAGGGCTGTTTACCTCGAAAGCGGCGAAGCTCACTTCAATGTCGCGAAAAACCCCGATATTCCTTTTGTGGTATACGCAGGCAATGGCAAGGTGCGTGCAGTAGGCACTGCCTTCAGCGTCCGGCTTGATGATCAACAGGTCGACGTCACCGTGGCGGAAGGCACGGTGCAAGTCGTCACCGGTATCAAAACCGATATCGGACCCGACAGCCAGGAAAAACCTTCTGTCTCCTCCGCCAAGCCATTGACCACCATCACGCTTACCAAGCGGGGGGTGGCAAACTACCGCGAATCGATTGAAGCCTATACCTATATCGAGCCGGACCAGCTAACCCATAAACTGGCCTGGAAAAGCGGCAAATGGATTTTCGAGGGTGAAACCCTTGCGGATGTGATTGCCGAAGCGAATCGCTATACGACAGATAAGATTGAAATTACCGATCCCGCGCTAGCCGGGCTAAGGGTGGGTGGATACTTCAATGTCGGTGACGTGGAACCCCTGCTCCAAACACTTGAGGCCGGGTTTGGTATCAAGGTAAACCGTCCTAGAGAGGGGCTGATCCAGCTGGCCGCCCTTAACGACTCTGATCCACATTTCCGCTAACTAGGCGGTGTCTCCCCTTTTTTCAAACCGAAAGTCATCCAAATCCATCGTGACATCCGAGCCATTGGGAAATAATTTGTAGATGGAGTAGTGGATTTTCGTGGCTGGTCTGTCTTTACCTTCCAGAGGCTTGAACAGGATGCATCGGAACAAGCTGGTTGCTACCGGCAATGTTTTGAAACTACCGTTGGTGATTTTCGCCGCGAGATTTCTCTACATGATCTGCCTGCTTCCGATTTTGGTTCAACCTGTGTGGGGAGAAGATGGAAACATAGATTTTGATATTCCCCCATCCAGTGCGAATCACGCATTGAATCTGTTCGCCCGGCAAGCTGATGTACGGCTTCTCTACCCATATGATGTTGTGAAGAATATCAAAGTCAATGGGTTGCAAGGACGTTTCGCTGTGAACGAGGGTGTGGCCCTCCTGCT
>JBAZCN010000003.1:0-72616 GCA_041655035.1 Porticoccaceae bacterium
GCATGACGGCTAAGGCTGGCCTGAATGTTCCTGCTATCGCCAAGGCGTTGGGACTGTATCCGGCTGTGCCTGAAACGATGAAAAGTGAAAGCGCCTATATGCGCAACTATGGCGAGCGCGTCCCGTTTCGTGGCGGCAACTGGAGCTTCGGCGCGGTTGCCGGGGTGTTCGCCGTCAACTTGAACTACTCCCGTTCGAACGCGCTTTCGATCATCGGCGGTCGGCCCGCTTTTGTGATCTGAAATCTGGCGCGTGGAATCTGAAGGGGAGGGCGGTAGCCCGCCCCATCACAACTTTCAGGAGTCTTTTGAAATGAACATCACACGCTTGGAGCATTCTGTCATCACGCTTTTTGTTCAGGCGCTTTTCGGCTTGCTCTTCGACAACTGGGTGATCGGTGCCGTGCTGGCCGTTTGCTTCTGGCTAGGCCGGGAGCATGCCCAGGCTGAATATCGCTGGATGCGCCTGTTCGGCAACGGCACCCGCGCCAGCATGCCGTGGTACGGCGGTTTTGACCCCAAGGCATGGGATAAGGATGGGCTGTTTGATTGGCTGGTGCCGATTGTGGCGGCCATCGTTCTTTATGTGGTTGTGAAGGTAATCGGAGTCTGATTTGTCGGAGCAAGTGCAGAAGAATGATTTGCTGATTCGTCAGAAGTGCGAAGCGATGATCGTGTACGGACAGACGGCGGTTCGGCATTTCCCAAAAATGGAACGGCACGTACTTGGTGCGGAGATTCGCAGAAGCATGTGGTCGCTGCTGCGGCTGATTGTGATCTGCAATAAGCGCTACCACAAGAAAACGACCCTTCAGGATTTGGATGCAGAGCTGGACTTGCTTCGATCACAGATTCGGATTGCAAAGAGTCTTGGCTATCTGGATTTCAAGAAATATGAAACCTGGGCCAAATTGAATGACGAGATTGGCCGCATGGTAGGCGGCTGGGTCAAGTCCATTGCCGGTGACGGTAATGGGGGTGTCCGTTGAAAACGACTGTCGGAGCGCGTCCCGTATCGTGGCGGCAACTGGAACAACGGCGCGAATGCCGGGGTGTTCGCCGTCAACTTGAACAACTCCCGTTCGAACGCGAATACGAACATCGGCGGTCGGCCCGCTCTTGGGGAAAGTCAGAAGCGCCAGGCTCACGGGCCTGACGACAGTACACCCCTCAAAAGGACGGACATCCCCCGGCATCAGGTTTCTGGAGCCGAAAGATTAAACAGGCGGCCCGAGACAGTAGCTTTGAAAGCGACCCCTCGCAGCCGCCGCCCTTCGGGGTTTGGTTGGTGCAATGGCAAAGACGTATAACGGTATCTATCCAAATGTTTACAGTTTTGAAGCACTCCACGCGGCATACATCCGCGCCCGGCGCAACAAGCGCGACAGGCGGGAAGTGCAGCGGTTTGAGCAGGATCTAGAAGGCAATCTGATTCAGCTTCAAAATGAGCTGATCTGGGGCATGTACAAAACCGGGCGGTATCGCACCTTTGAGGTGTACGAGCCGAAGCAGCGAACGGTGGCCGCGCTTCCGTTCCGTGACCGGGTTGTTCAGCATGCGCTGGTGGCGGCCATCGAGCCGATATGGGAGCGGCGCTTTATTCACGACAGCTATGCTTGTCGGCCAGGCCGGGGAACCCATAGGGGTGCTGATCGCGCCCAGGCGATGCTACGGAAGGTGAAGCGCCAGCATGGCCGTGTGTATGTCCTGAAAGCGGACATCGCCAAATATTTCTATTCCATCGACCATGGCGTACTGAAGGCGCTGCTTCGCAAGCGCATCCGATGCAAGCAGACGCTGGCCTTGCTCGACAGCATTATTGATTCCACTGCTGACCCAGGCGACCCGCATCCGGTTGGCTTGCCTATTGGAAACCTGACATCGCAGCTTTTCGCAAACCTTTACCTGCACGAGCTGGATGAGTTCGTAAAGCATGAGCTGCGGGAAAAGCACTACATCCGGTACATGGACGATTTCATGATTGCCAGCCACGACAAAGCGCACCTGCATGAAGTGCGCGCCATCATCGAGCGGTTCCTGTGGGAGCGGCTGCGGCTGAAAACCAACGCGAAAACGCAGGTGTTCCCTGTGGGTGAGCGCAATGGCCGTGCGCTCGATTTCCTGGGCTACAGGATATGGACGACGCACCGGCGCATCAGGAAGAGTTCAATTTCCAGGATTTCGCGCACGCTCAAGCATCTGCGAAAGCGGTACGCCGCCGGGAAGGTGGAGCTGTCAAAAATCAAGGAATCCGTGATGTCGTGGATTGCCCATGCGAGCCACGCTGAAACCTTCGGCCTGCGGAACAAGCTGCTGGGCAGTATCCCGTTTTCCCGTGGGGAGGGGCCGGAGCCGTGAGCAACGCCCACCTTGTCCTGATGACGAAGCTCGAAGAGCTGGACGCATACACGCATACCGTTCTGCACCAGTTCCCCAGGATAGAGCGTCACCTGTTGAGCGCCGAAATGCGCGGCACGATGAACCGCGTCATGCGCCAGGTGGTGGTGGCTTGGAAACGCAAGCAAAAGTCCGGTGCGCTGTTTGACCTGGACGTGGAGATTGAGGTGTTTCGCGGTCTCATCAGAAAGGCTCACCGCCTGGGCTACATCAATACCCATCGGCTTGAGGTGTGGATGCGGCACACGAACGAGATAGGCCGGATGGTGGGCGCTTGGATTAAGAGCGAAGGGGGTAAGGCCATGTAGCAGGGTGCTTACACCAGAAAGCGGGCATGAGCTTATACCGGCGGCAATTGGGGCAACGGCGAGAACGCTGGCCTCTTCCATCTCAACGTCAACAACGGCGCGGAGATCTCCAACTCCAATCTCGGGGGTCGTCTCGCAAACGATTTCGCCAGAAGGCGGGCGGCTCATGGGCCGCCGTCCAGTGCAATTCCTTTGGGGCTTGTGTCCTGACCATGCTGTCAAAGATGAATAGGGCGCCACGGCCAGTATCCGGTAAGCCGGTGAACGTGGTGGCGCCCGTCCACCTCCCCCAACAGGATTCCCATGCCAAAGACCATCAGCGGACTGTGGCCGCAAGTCGTCGCGTTCGACAACCTGCATCAAGCATACCTTCTGGCCCGCCGCACGAAGCGGTACAGGGCAGACGTACTGCAATTCTCTGAAAACCTCGAAGAAAACCTGTTCCATATTCAGGCCGCCCTGGAAGGCAGGATTTGGCGGCCAGGCCCGCAGCACGAATTTGTCGTGCGGGAGCCGAAGCTGCGCGCCATCCAAGCGCCGCCGTTCGCTGATCGCGTGGTGCATCACGCCCTGGTGGGCGTCGTCGGCCCGCATTTTGAGCGCCGGTTCATTTCCGATTCATACGCCTGCCGCCAGGGTAAGGGAACCCAGCGCGCGGTCGCGCGTGTGCAGCACTTCCTGCGGGCAGCCAAGCGCAACCATGGCGACGGGATCTACGTCATGCAGGCCGACATCAGCAGGTATTTCGCCAGCATCCGGCATGACGTGCTCATGCGTGAGGCCGCGCGCGTCATTTCCGACCCGGACGTGCTTTGGTTGTGGCGGCGCATTGTGGCGGGCTACGGCCACGAGAACGGCGTGGGCCTGCCGGTAGGCGCGCTGACCAGCCAGCTCGGTGCGAACATCGTTCTGAACAGGCTCGATCACGTCGCCAAAGATGATATGGGCCTGCGGCACTACGTCCGTTACATGGACGACTTTATTGCCGTTTTGCCTACCAAGCATGCAGCCCAAGAGGTTATGCAGGTGATGGAGGCGGTGGTGGGCGATCTGGGCTTGCATCTGAATCCGAAGACGGCTGTTCATCCGTGGCAGCGTGGCGTGGACTTTTGCGGATACAGAATCTGGCCCACGCATATCCTGCCGCGCAAGAGAAATATCAAGCGGGCGCGCGCGGACTTCCGAGAGCTGGCAAGCCAGTTCTATCACGGAGAGGTTGGGCTGGAGCACGTTCGTCAGAGAGTGGCGTCGTTCTTGGCGTATGCGAAACACTGCAACGCGCAGCGCACAGTGGAGGGCGTTCTGGGCGACTTGGTGCTTGTGCCTGGCTTACGTGGTATTGTTGCCGCAAATGCAGGAAATAACAGGCAATTTGTATCAAGATAATATGATGGTACGTGTGCTGGTACGAATCCCGCAGAGAGCGATAAAACCCTTATAAATCAAGCCACTACAAAGCAGGAAACAATAGAGTGGGAGTGATTTTATAACGCGCAACGTCGCGCAACAACAAGCAAGAAACAAGCATAAAGCCCTGATTCGTCAGGGTTTTTTGCTTTATGGCCCGGCATCGTCTGGCAATGGCGGGCGGTAACAAGCAGTAGAAAATGATGGCATTTTTGATGGTACGGTTCATCCCCGTACCATCATTGAACGGCTCGTACCATCACGGCTTTTCAGGTTGGATGATGGTATCAAAATTCGATAAGCGTTTGATTATTAACGAGAAAACGGGCAAAAAATACCCTTTTTCAATGATGGTATCAAGTCGAGGAAAAGAGCCATGCTTACTGACGCAAAGCTGCGGTCGCTGAAACCGCAAGAGAAGCCCTACAAGGTCGTTGATCGTGATGGGCTGTACATCATGGTGCTGTCGAGCGGCAGCATTTCGTTTCGCTACAACTACCGGATCAACGGGCGACAAGAAACGCTGGTGCTGGGCAAGTACGGGGCGGCTGGGGGATGTATCTCGCTGTCCGAGGCGCGAGAGCTGCTGACGAAGGCAAAGAAGACCCTGGCGGCTGGAACGTCTCCTGCGAGACAGAAGGCCAGGGTGAAGCAGCGGATGGGGGAAATGGGGACGTTTGGCGCATGGGCCAAGAGGTGGCTCGAAGAGTACGCGATGGCCGAATCGACCAGGGATATGCGGCGCTCGGTGTATCTGCGTGAGCTGGAGCCGAAGTTCGGCAGGCTGAAAATGCCAGAAATCACGCCGGAGGATATTCGCATTCTTTGCGGTGAGATTGTTGATCGTGGCGCCCCGGCTACGGCGGTTCACGTCAGGGAGATTGTCATGCTGGTGTTCCGGTTCGCCATTGAGCGCGGCTACAGCGGCAAGAACCCGGCCACGGAAATCAGGCCGTCGTCCATTGCCACGTTCGCGCCGCGCAGCCGGTCGCTTTCGCCGGAAGAGGTGGGGATGATGTGCAGATACCTTGACCGCGTGGCCGCTGGGCCGCAGTTCAAGGTGGCGACAAGGCTGTTGCTGCTGACCATGGTTCGCAAGAGCGAGCTGACCAAGGCCACCTGGTCGGAAATCAGCTTCACGAATGCGCTCTGGACGATACCGGGCGAGCGCATGAAACGACGCAACCCGCACGTCGTCTACCTGTCCAAGCAGGCGCTTGAATACTTCGTGGCGCTGAAGACCTTCGCGGGCGGCTCCGAATACGTGCTGCCGTCACGCTATGACACGGATACGCCAATGAGCAGCGCAACGCTCAATCGGGTGCTGACGCAGGTCTACGAGCTGGCCCAGAAGGATGGGCAGCCGCTCGGGAAGTTTGGGCCGCACGACTTGCGCCGCACGGCCAGCACCCTGCTGCATGAGGCCGGGTACAACACCGATTGGATAGAAAAGTGCCTGGCGCATGAGCAAAAGGGTGTCCGCGCCGTCTACAACAAGGCGGAGTACCGCGAGCAGCGCACGGCCATGTTGCAGGACTGGGCGGACATGATCGACCGATGGGAGGCTACGCCGGTTGATGAGACGGTTCAGCGTTCCTATGAAACGGCGCTGCTTGTTGAATAGCGGCGGCGCGCCGCTCTTCTATCCACCTTTCCACCTCATGTAAATCCCACGCAACAAGGCGCGTGGTTATCGAAAAGCGGCGGGGAAACTCGCCGCGCTTTTCCATGTCGAGGATGGTGCGGTCGGATAGCGGCACCATTTCCAGAAGCTGTTTTCGGTTGATGAGTTTTGTGCCGGGCGCCTTAATGGCGGCGTCGGCGGTAGTTTCGCTTGTCGTCATCTTCAAGTCCTTGTATATGCAAAAGCGCCAGCCTCTATGATTGCCGTTTGGCAAGGGCTGGCAGCATGGGAATTTCCGATCAAGCCCGGCGCTGCATAAAGGCCGCTTCGTGGGCGAAGTTGGCGCGTACAAGCGCCTCGGCCTGGGCAGGAGCCACGCTGTTGCCGCACATGCGTACCTGCGCGGTGATCGTGAGCGGTATGCGGGGAATCTGGCGTGGGTCGCCTGGAACCTGCACCCCGTCCTTGAACAGTAGCCGGGGGTCTGGTATCTCATGGATGATGTAATCATCCGGGAACGACTGGGCGCGATATAGCTCCCTTGGCTTGAGCATCCGCAGCGTGATGTCCACCAGCACCCACCAGGTTTCGCCGTACTCCATGAGCACCATTTCGGCTTCTCCAGAGAAGTGCTCTGGCAGGTGCTCTTGCAGCAGGGCGGCACAAGCCTTGGCCTTGCGCCGGTGCTCTGGGGTAAGTGCTTCCGCTGGCACCTGGACGCTGGAAACCAGGCCCATGCGCGCCTTGGTCGGGATGGTGTGCATGGATTCATCAAGCGCCTGCCACTGGCCGCCGGAGCCGTAGTATTTCACCAGGTAGGCCGTGACCATGCGCTGATTGCTGCCGGTGGCGGTGATCGTAGACAGCGGGGCGTCTGCTGGCCGACCGTCGCCATCGTAGAACCCGCCGTTGGCCTGTTCAAAGAACGTCGTTACCAGGGCGCTCGGTACGCTGCTGGCCGTCACGGAATTAAGCGGCGTCTCGATGTGGCGTATGCCGTTGCTCCACCGCCGCGCGCCGGTGGAGCATGATTCGCCATGGCCCATGTCAACCAGCGTACCGGCCACCAGGGCTTGCTTGATGCCTCCGGCGACCACTGTTCCAAGCGGTGCCTCCAGGTCGTGGGTGCGCGGGCGCTGTCCGCTCCTTTCGCCGTAGCCGATAGTGACCAGGTGCGCCCCGACGGCAGCATGGTGAATGCCACCGGCGGATATAGTGGAAAGAGGGCGCTCTACGCTATGCCCGCCAAGCTGATCTTCCTTGGTTCCGCGCATCGGGGCCAGGACGGGCATCACCACGGCCCGGTGATTCTCTGTCGTCAGGGTTCCGAACGGCTTGTCTGCTGCAACTGGCTTGCCAGAGTAGGCCGGGCCGCCCGCGCCGGTCAGGAACGGCGTCAGAACCGGCTCCCCCAGCATGTGGTGATTTCCGGTCGTGACGGTCGGCAGTGGATCTTCAATTCCTGCGCCTGGGTGGCCGCTGGTGTTGGTGACGATAAAGGGCGCGTCACTGGTGAGGACATGCCGCCAAAGCCCCTTGGCGACGCGCCGCTGGGTGTTGGTGGCAAGCGCCTTCTTTCTGTCGAAGATGCTTTGCGCGGGCAGGCCGAAGTCGATGCACTCGGCAGCCGTTCGATACGGTGCCAGCATGCCAGCCAGGACTTCACGGGAAGCCGGTTCGCCGTGGGTGGCCTCGGGGAAGATGATGGGCAGCCCGTCGCGCCGGGCAACCAGGAACAGGCGCTTGCGAATCGTGGGTGCGCCGTTATCGCAGGCCCGAAGCTCTTTCCAGTCCACGGTGTAGCCGTGCTGCCGGAGCTGTCGAACGAAGGATTCAAACGTCCGCCCCTTGCGGGCCGGGCAGGGGCGCATGCTGCCATCGCTTCCTACGACTACCGGCCCCCAGGTCTGGAACTCTTCCACGTTCTCCAGCATGAGTACGCGCGGCTTGGTGAGAGCTATCCACCGCATTCCAACCCAAGCAAGCCCACGGATATGCTTCGATACCGGGGTGCCGCCCTTGGCCTTTGAGAAATGCTTGCAGTCCGGGGAGAGCCACACCAGGCCCACCGGCTGGCTGTTCGTTACCTTGATCGGGTCAACATCCCACACGCTTTCGCACAGGTGCTTGGTGTGCGGGTGGTTGAGGGCGTGCATGGCAAGGGCTTCGGGATCGTGGTTGATGGCAATATCTACCGGGCGTCCGAAAGCCGCCTCCAGGCCGGTCGAGGTTCCACCCCCACCGGCGAAGTTGTCGATGATGAGTTCGCCATGGAACGGCAAGGCAAGTTGCGGGCGCATCGGATGATTTCCTCAAAAAAATAGGGCGCTCGATGGCGCCCTGGGTGTATTCGTGGTGAGAAAGGCCGTGGTCGGCCTGCACGTTGGTAAAGCGGTCGTGCTCCGCTCAATCAAAAGGGATGTCGTCGTCCATGTCGGCAAGACTGGTTGCCGGTGGCGCTGGCGGTCGTTGCGCGGGAGCTGCGCTGCGCGCGGGCGGAGCCTGTCGTGCTGGGGGCTGCCGTCGTTGGGCGCCGCCGTCGCCTTGGTAGTGGCCGCCGTTACTGCCGCCGTCGCCGTCGCGCCCGCCGCCCAGCATCTGCATCTGTTCGGCCACGATGTCCGTGGAGTAGCGATCTTGCCCGGTTTCCTTGTCCTGCCACTTGCGCGTTTTCAGGCGGCCCTCGATGTAGACCGAACGGCCTTTGCGCAGGTATTCGCCCGCAATCTCGGCCAGGCGGTTATAGAAAACGACGCGGTGCCATTCGGTGTCTTCGCGGCGTTCGCCGGTGTTGCGGTCTTTCCATTGCGACGTGGTGGCAATGGATATGTTGCAGATTGCGCTGCCGTCCGGCGTGTAGCGCACCTCCGGGTCGCGCCCAAGGTTGCCAACCAGTATCACCTTGTTGACTGAAGCCATATTGATTCCTTCTTGTGTTGGTGGCCCGTCAGTGCGCGCGCTGGCGGCGCACGACCTCGGCGGCCAGTTGCCTTGCGGCCCCGTCAATCGGTAGCCGCCCTGTGTCCATCATTCCGTTGCGCCAGCCGTGCCAGTAGGACTTGCTCTTGTCGCTGCCAGGCTCGGGTGCGCCGCCAAGGCCCGCCCGGTATCCTGCAACGCACTCGTCGTCATCCAGAAACGCCAGCTCTGCGGCGGTGGAAAGCGGGCTGTATTCACTCATTTGCTCTTTCCTCTGCCTGTACCGGCCAGCGTCCGCCCAGGCGTGTGATGAGCTGCCGGACGCCGCGCCGCCGCTCTTTGCTGCCGCGAACAATCCAAAGCCCCGTTCCGGGCCAAAAATCCACGACCGCGCCCTGGCCGGAAACGATCAAGTGAGATCCTTCGTTCTTCGATTCAAAAGAAATGCCAGCCTCGGTCAGCAGCCTTGATGATGACTCACGATTGCTGCTGCGCCTGCGCTGGCTTTCCTCTTTCATGGCTGGGCGCACGTCGCGCCAGTAATCTCCCATGTCGCCCATGGTGGCCTCCTGTAAGGTTTGTTATGAATGCGGCTCCCGTGCTGTGGCAAGGTGAGCCAGGGCGCACTTGATGGCCTCCGGCACGAGCCTGGCCGGGTCGGGGCAATCCCTGTCCGGCATGCGGATGAAGCCGAACTCAATGCCGTTGCTGATGAACTGGTCTGCCTGCTGAAGCGCCCTGACGCACTGTGCCAGCGGCCCGGACAGCAGGCGCCGCACTTCCTTCAGCTCATGATTCCTGTACGCTGAATCGACGTAGACCCGGTGGTACTTGCTGGCGCCCACGAAAGCGTCAGCCGCTTCCTTGGTGAGATAGAACTGGCCGGTGTAGCGCCAACTCCATTCGTAGCCGGTGCGTGTCCAGTTCTCCGGCTCCTTGCCGAATCGGGTGTAGTAGCGGTCAAGGGCGCGGGATTTTTGAGGGTCGGCCAAGTCGCCCTCGCAAAACCAGCCTACATCGGAGGCGTAATCCGGGTCGATTCCCGTCACCAACACGCGCTCCTGAATGCAATACACGGGGCTGGCGGTGTATGCGTTGTCCTGCTCTTTGAGCTTGGCGGCCAGCGCGTCCAGAAACTCTACGTGACCCATTACGATGCCTCCGGGAATCCGTTGTGTTCAATGCCGTTGAGCAGGCGACCGGCGGCGGACTTCCCGGCCCGCCCCATGATCGTGCCGTCTGGAAATGTGTGCTTCTTTCCGTTGACGGGTACACCCTCCGCGTGGCCCATCATCGGAACCCACTCGCCCCATTGCTTGAACAGGAACGGCACACCTTCAGCCTCGCATTGGTCGCGCAGGCTTTGCGCCCATTCCGGGTGCATGGGGCGTGAGCCTGGGCCGCTTTCGCCGCCGGTTATCACCCAGTCAATGCGCGGGCGCAGCATGTCGTCCATCGTTCGGAGCGCGTTTATTCTGGCCGGGGAAGCGCCGTCCTTCGCCGGAACGGGGATGTCGGTGAGCTTCACCGGCCCCAGCAGCGGCTCCATGCTCAAGAAGCGAATGGCAGCCGGTAGCGAGAGAAGCTTGGGGATGTCGCGGTCTGCTTCCTGCTGGTTCACTACCGTTATGCCCAGCCAGACATTGCTGGGAAGGCGCGGCTCATCCAGCAGGTCGAGCCAGAACAGGCGCTGGGCAACTTCCGCCATCATGGCGGCGACGTTGCCGACGCGCTTGGTGACAAGCAGCCAGTCCAGGTGAGGGGTGCGCTCAATGAGCTGGAACAGGTCGGCCCGCCAGGACGCCGGTACGGCGTTGTCGAATACGTCCGCCAATGAGGCGGAGAAGACGCGGTAGCGGATGCCCTGGCGCTCGGCGTTGGCGTTCCAGGTCAAGGGCTTGCGCCAGTATGAATCCCTGGTGCGGTGCCGCTCTGCTCCAGAACCCCACTCAACAAGCCCGCTGCGCTTTGCCCAGCCTTCGGCGTAGCAGTTGTCGCAGCCCGGCCCCACGCGCTGGCAACCATACCAGGGGTTGAAGGTGTGATTTGCCCACTCGATTTTCGTGTTCTCGGCCATGGTCAATCATCCTTGTTCTTGGCGTCGTGCTCCGCCTTCGCCTGTCGGTAGTGAGCTTCGGAGCAAAAGCCTTGGCCCATCCATAGATGGTGTGATGGGCGACCGCAGAAGCAGACAGGGAATGGGTCGGCGCGGTTGGCGTCAAACCATGCTTGCGCCTCTTTTCCATACGGCTCATCCTCGTCAGGGATGTGGCCGGGGCCGAATAGACCGTTTTGAATCCAGACCATGGCCGCATCAGCACCCCGTCCGTGCTGCCACTCAATCCATGCTGCCTGGTTGGCTACCACCATGTCGTGGATGATCTTGCCCAGGTCGTTGCCAACGCTCTTGAGTCTGGCTACTTCGTTCTCAAGCGCGTGACTTCGGTCGCGCAGGATCTGCTGAATCAAGGCATCAACGGCCATTTCGCTGCCGAACTCCACGTAGCCCTGGGCGTTGATTCTGCCGCCGACGTGGGCCACGCGCTGCGCCAGCGTCATGCCCTTGGTGGGGCTGTCGGCGGCTGGTGTTTTGCTTTCTTCTGTCATTTCGACCTCAATTGGTTCATGTGTTCCAGGACATCACGCTCGGCGGACTCGGTGACGGGGTGATGCCCCAGCGCGCGCCCGCACTGGCCGTCTTCCAGTGCGGCGATGGTCAATTGCTCCACCAGCTCGGTGTGCTCTTTCTTCCATCGCTCCAGGGCTTCGTGGGAAAGGTTGATGATGGCCGCTGTCATGCTTCAGCGCCGGACAGGGCGGCTTGTTGCTTGGCGTCCTGAATTCGGCTCAAGTGCGTCAGGTAGTAGACGGCGGCTTCCACCTCTTCCGGCATCAATATCTGAGGGTCGCGGTTGCGGGTTTCGTCCAGTAGGCCAATGGAGAAAATCAAGGAGCCATGCTTCGGGCCGTAGCCGTAGCCATGGTCTGATCGTTGACCGTGCCAGCGGTCGTAGCTCTTCGTGCTGAAGTGCTGTTCCCACAGTTTGCCGCCGCCGTGCAGGGATAATTCCTTGATGGCATCATGCAGGGCGCTGGCGCGATCCTCCCCGGCGCTGGCGTAGCTGCCATGAACGCGCAACACGGTTTCTGCCAGGGCAATCTGGTCGCTATCAAGGCCAGAGACAGACTCGTTTATGGACTGCCTGATCTTGGAGATTCGTTCCCGAATGGCGGTGCGGTTGGCGTTGTATTCGTCATCCAGGCTCTTCAGCGACTGCTGGGCGGCGTGTAGTGCCACATAAGATTCTGTCAGTCTGCTACTCCGCATGGCGTTCACCTCCAAGCCCTTCCACCAGGTCATCAATCAGCCGGGAAAGCTCGCCGCTCATCAGGGTGAAATCGGAATCGAATTGCTCGGTTTCGTCTTCGGCAGGGGCGCGGCCCTCTTGCAGCACGTCCAGCGGCACAATGCGCTTCAGCTCCATGCCGTCGGTGAGCATGAAAGAAACCTTATCCGCCCAGGTCAGCGCCATGCGGGTGCATTGCTTACCGGCTTCGACGTGGCGCCGGGCGTCGTCCAGCTCCACGGTTTCGCGGACATATCGCACCGCGCCGCCGCTTTCTGACGTGGAGCGCAGCTCGGTGTCGCTGTCGATGGTGAAGTTGGCTGGCGGTTCATCGCTGATAAGCCAGTTGGACATGGCTGCCGCCGGTGACACCTCGGTGTAGAGCGGCATGGCGGGGAAGGGGTCAAGCGCCTTGGCAAGAGCGCCCATTACCTCATCGCTCTTTGCTGCCGTGGCCGTGTCGATCACCAGCCAGCGGTTCTTGATGTCAATCCACACGCGGGTGTCGCGGTACTGGCTGAATGCCTTGGGAAGCAGCTCATCGGTGATCTGCTCCTTGATTTCCTTCATCTGCCTGCGGCCAGGCCGGTAGCCTTGCTGCTCTTCGACCTCTTTGGCGCGGGCGGCGGTGAATTGGTTGATGACGGTCGTTGGCAGAATCTTCGACTCCACGCGCAGCGTCAGCAGGTAGTTGCCGTCGATGGCATGCACCAGGCCGGATTCAGGGCGAGGTGGAACCCAGCCCATTGCCGTCATTTCAGTTGCACCGCCAGGGCGAAACGCCGTTGCCCCCAGAGCATCCTCAAGGGCAGTGGCGTCCAGGCTCCAGGCGGGTGAAAGCCGGAAGATTCTTAGGTTTTTGAACCACATGATGAATTCCTTTTGTTGGGCCTATTCGGCGTGGCCCGTGTTGATCTGCATAGGGGTGGATTCGACAATGGCGATGATTTCGCTCATGGCTTCGCGTGTGCTGATTCCGCCTTCTGCCTGATGTCTTTGAATGACGGCGGAAATTTGGGTTAGGGCCGCCTCCGCGCCAACTTCCTGGCTTTTTTCAATCGCCGGAATGGGGCGCAGCTTGGGGAAATCTTTTATGCGACACGCTTCTTCTATCGCTGCTTTTAAGGAGGCAACAATCGGCCTAGTGTCCTCATCATCCAATGTGATTGATTCGATGCCTCCGCATGACGGGCAAAAACGAATGGCGGGATTTTGCCCGGCCAGCGCCGGGCTGGCCGGGGGGCTGCCGTGATGCTGGCCGTCCATTACGCCGCTACCTCTTCTGGGTGGTATTTCTTGAACGGCAGGCTTTGCAGGTGCTTGCCGAAGTAGGTGCCGACGGATTCGGCCCCGATGAAGTCGGCATGCGTCTGCGGGTCTACGTCCGGGTAGTGATAGATCGCGCCGTTCCCGCGTGTGAACGTCACGGCCAGGGTGCGGGTGGCTTCGTCGTAGCCGATAGCCTTGATCTTGTTGGATTCCACCGGCTCCATGGGGATGTGCTGGTAGGTTGCTGCGTCATCAAAAGCGGCTGCTGGGGTACGTGCCATGTCGTGGCTCCTTTCTTGGGGTTGGTTGATCTGCGCTGCATGGGCGCGCGCAGCAGACGTGAGGCGCGCGATCAGGGCTTGGCAGATTCGGGGGAAATCGCTCTCGTGATAGAGCTTTGCGGACTTCTCGGTGGCCGCATGCGCAAAGCCAATGTTCGCCAGCCCGTCAGCGGTCAGCGTGATGGGCGACAGGCGTTCATTGATCTGGCCCAGGCGGAGCGTGGGCGCGGAGTCAGCGGCCTCCGGTGTTGGCTGCTCATCCAGCAGGCCGCTGAAGGTGCTGGTGCCAACAAAGGCGGGCGACTGGCTCGCTAGGCTGGCCGGGCCGTTGTTTTCAATGACTGTGGCGGCGGGCGATTCGATAGCTGTATTGGCCTTTGCTTCTGCCGGGAGCTGCTGCGCCTCTTGCTCAAGCTCCTTGCGGATTTGTTCACGCTGCTCTTCAAGTCGGTCGGCTTCGGCCTTTTCGTGCGCCTCGATGCGGGTGGTGATCGTCAGGGCGAAGTCTTCCAGCGGCTTGGCGATGAGCTGCTGCAAGTCGGCCAGCAGGGCGCGGTGCTGCGATGCGTTCTCTTCCACCCAGAGCAGCTTTTCATGGACTTCGGCGGCGATCTTGTCGGCGTCGATTTTGCCGTTTGCCAGGGCGGTGTCGAGCTTGTCCTGCATGCTCGTGAACGTGCGCAGCCCTTTGATGGCGGCGGCGAAGTCGGGCGCCCTAACGTCGATGCGGACGCCCTGGATGCCTTTTTGCAGGTCGGCAACGTAGCTGGTGAATGCCTGCGCTGCGTTGCGCACAATCTCTTCGCGCCTGCGCTTTTTCTCGGCCTCCAGCAAGCGTTCAGCGATCAGGCGGTTGTCGCGCACCAGCTTCGCCAGCATGTTTTTATGCCGCTTGGCCTCGTCCACGCTCTGGATCTGCGCCAGCATCATGTCTTCGGCGGCGTCGAGCTTTTCCTCGGCCTCCTTCATGGCCTTGATCTGCCGGTCGAGGTCAACGAAATCCTGGTCGCTCTCCGGCTTGCGAATCAGCTTGTTGTCCAGGAAGTCTTGCAACGCTTGCTCGAAGACTTTGAAGTTGTCGATCACGTCGATCTGGCCGGACACACGTACCGAAACTGCGGGCAGAGACTGCACCGGCTCGGCCACCAGCACCGGCACGACCTCGGGCAGCTCGTAGCCTGCCAGGTCGCGGTCAAACTGCGCCCAGCCCGCCTTGATTCGTTCTTGCCAGTCGGGGTCTGGGAAGACCTCCATCCACTCCATCTTGTCGGGAGTGCCGTCCGACACAACGAAGATCACCCGGCGCGCGCCGGTGATGAGCAGGATTTGCTGGCACTGCGGCATGTGCTCTTCGGGCAGGACGCCTGTGGCCACCGATTCGGCCAGCGCGGCGTTCCATTGTTTGTGCTCAAAGGCGGTGTCGCCGTCCAGGGTCAGACCGTCGCATGACGCGGACAGGTGGCCGCCTTCGTCTTCATTCGAGCACGTTACCGGGTACAAGTCGTCACCGGCGATTTCTTCCGCAAGCGGGCGGGCCTTGGCTTCGACCTTGTGGCCGTAGTCCAGGATGTGCTCCTGCACCCAGTCCGAAAACTCCTTGGGGGTGCCGGTGTGCTTCATGCGCAGCAGCTCGGAGCGGGTCGTTTTTTTCGACAGGCCCAGCATGGCGGCGGCTTCGCTGGCGCCGTGGTGTTCCAGCCGGAATGCCTGCCACTCCGGGCTACCCTGGACAAGATTGTGGATCTTCATTTGGTGTTACTCCGTTTTTGCCCAGGACGCGATTTCGGCTTTTTGCTCGTCGGTCAGCAGGGTTTTGGTTTCGATCATGGCGATCATGTCGGCCACCGGCTTTCCAGCCGTGACCAGCCGCTTCCAGCCTTCGGTTTTCTGCGCGAAGGTGTCGGGGGTGCATTCAGGGAGTCCGCCTGGCTCCGTGCGGGTGGCGGGTTTGTTGGAGCGGGCCGCGTCGTTCGATTTGCCCTTGGTTGGCGCATCCTGAACAGGCGCGCCGTCCTCGTCCAAGTCGTCGTCGGACGTGAGACCCAGGATTGCGCCGTAGGCATAGCGCCGTAGGTATGTCACGACGGCGCCGAACGCCTTGGGGTCGTGGAAGTCGTTCGCAACTTTCAGGCGTGACGTGACTGTTCCGCCGTCTTTGTGTCCGAGAATCGTCTCGATGACGGCCTCTGGAACCCGGCCCTCAAGGTCGTTGATGGGTTGGATGACGAACAGCCCGTTGTCCGCCAGCGGCTGCTTGACCGATTCACGCATGACAGACAGGTCGGCGTAGCGGAATGAGTACGGCGCGCTGTCACGCGGCCTGATTTGAACCAGACGGTTCTTCTTGATTTCGGGGAAAGCGCCCTGGGCCACGGCCAGCGCGGCAAACAGGGCATTCCTGCCGGGGTGATCTGCAATCGTGGTGCGATTTTCAATGATCGGGATGGTGCTCATGGTTGATTCCTCATGCATCGCAGCTTGAGCAGCGCCGACTGCTGCAACCTGCGCAGGGGTGGTTCTCTGCCTCTTTGTTGATCTGCCGTTCCGCTTCGCTGCGGGCGGCGGCTTCCCAGTAATCGCGCGTCAGCTTTTCCAGCGCCTGGCCCGCTGCTGCCGTGTCACCCTCGCGCAGCAAGTCGGCCAGGCGCGTCACCGCCTGGTCGTCGGCTTCGCACAGGGCTTCGCATAGGTTCTGCGGGTCGAATGGCGTAAAGCCGGGCGTCTCCATCAGCTCGGCGGCGCGGTCGCCAATGGCGGAGTCGCTGGGGCCGTCATCGTCGGCCCTGGGGTCGTTGGGGTGGCCGCTGTATGGCGGCCATGTTGCTTAGTCGCCGAAGCCGGGCATGGATGTCAGGTTCATAGCGTCACCTTTGCCAAGCCCCAGGAACGGCGGCGGCCATAGCCGCACCGGCGGTAGTGCCGGTAGTCGGCAAAGAGCTTCAGCGTCTTGCGGATTCTCTTCATCGCGCGGCCCTCACGCTGACTTTGCAGAACCCGAACCGCTCAAAAGCGTCAATCGCCGCGCCGCAGGTGCTGCGGTGCAGGGCGGTGTAGCTATGGCGGTCGCCGGATGCCGTGGTTACGTTCACCTGGCAGGGGATAAGCCGGGTGGCAGGACGCGCGGCAGGGGATGCCGCACTTTTCAATGTCGTGGCGCCCATATCGCGCTCCTTTGTCTGAAAAAAGAAAACGCCCCTGGCGGGGCGTTTGGGTGCGGCCCGCTCGGCGGGCCTTCCCGGTCATGACACAAGTCTCAAAAGGCACTACACCTTTGCGAGACGACCCCCGAGAAGGGAGTAGGAGATCTCCGCGCCGTCGTAGACGTTGAGATGGAAGAGGCCAGCGTCCTCGCCGCCGCCCCAATTGCCGCCGTGGTAGGCAACGGCGTTGCGGCAGGCCCAAAAGTAGTCACCGAACGCGCTCTTGTCGCGGTCGTCATACGTCTTCTTGGGTAGGAACATCGCGCCAAGGTCGAAACCTTCACCGCTTCTGTTCGAGCGGCGGCGGAACCATCCGCTGTCGGGAGCCTGAACGCCGGTGTTGCGATACTCGCGGCTGCCGCCTTCATCCCAGACCAGGTAGCGGCCTTCGTTGTCAGTGCGCAGGCCGTCCACCATCTGCCAGACGTTGCCCCACAGGCCGCTGATGCCGCGCCACGACGCGCTCATTACGCGGGGGTCGTCCACCGGCTGTACGCCGCCGCCGTCAACATGACCACGGGCGATAGCGGTCTGGGCATCCGGGGTGCCTAGCTCGATAAGTGCCAGCATCTGCACCGCCGCAAGCTGGTGGGCGCTCCACAGCATCCAGCCGTCGCCGCGCGCTGCGGCGCGGGCCTGCATGGTCGGGAAGTCGATATTGGTCAGCGGCATATGTCCGGGCTGGCTGCCCAGCATGTCGCCGTCCGGGGTGCCTTGGTACGCGCCCAACCAGAACCGGCCAAGGTCTTCGCCCTGGTGGCGGAACGCCGGGTGCAGCTTGAAGCCGTCTTCCGGGCCGGGGCTGCACCAGATTGCCTTCTTACCGGCGTTGTCGCCGTGCTTGATGGTCGTGGAGCGGTAGTAGTAGGCGGGGATCTCGATCATGTGCTGATCGTCAAAGAGTGCGGGCTTGATGCCTGCATAGAGCGCGTCGAATGCGCCCGGCTCGACTTCGACGCTGTTGCCGTCGGCGTCAACGCGCTGCCAGTCGGTCAGTTTCTTGCCGACGATGATTCCTTGAATGCTCATGGGTGGATTCCTTGATAGGGAGGGTTACTGCTGGGGTTTGAGGCGGCTTGCTTCGAGAATCGGCAAACCGGCTTCGGTCGGAACGTAGATCACCTGGGCGCCCTGCGCGCGGGCTTCTTTCAGGCTTTCGATATGCAGGTAGCGCAGGTAGCCTTCAGGGCCGCCCAGGCCGTCGGCCACGATGCGGTTTGCTTCGGCCACGCCAAGCGCGCGGGTGATTTCGGCGTCGGCCAGCGCCTGGGCCGAATCCTTGATTGCCGCCGCTTCGAGCACCTTGATCTGTCGGTTGAACTCGGCCTCGGCCAGTTGGGCCTTGCCGGACATCGAGCGCTGCCAGACGTTGGCGTAGGGGTAGGCCAGTAGCCCGGCTATGGCGATGATGACGCCGACGGCGATGGTGACAAGCCCTGGCGTTGAGCTGCGCAGCGAGTCGGCCAGGACGTAGCCGACAAAGCCGACGATGAGGCCAATGATGAGAATGACGATGGTGATAAGCATGGGGTGGTGGTTCCTGTGGTGGGGTGGTTGGTAATTCAGTCGAGTCCGGTTTCTCGGGGTGCGGTGCGGACGAGCCGCGCGGCTTCCTCAAAAGCCTGGGCCAGCCTCTCTCTGCGCTTTGCCGATTTAGGAAGCCAAAACGTGACGGCACTGCGGTCGTCGTCTTCTGGCGGGTGGTGCAGGCGTTCGCTGCTGTGCAGGATGAACTGGACGGCGCTGTACACCGCGCCGGTGTTGCTGCCTTTCTCGACGGGCAGAACTTCGTCGGTCAGCTCTTGGCTGTAAACATTCACTCGCATATCGGGGTCTCTGTCGGCGTTTTATCCGGGATGGTTGGGGTGATTCGGGCTATCCGTTTTCGGATTTCTTGCTCGATGACGGTGTAGGCGCGCGCCTGGCCGGTGTGCTCAAGATTCCAGTTCCGGGCGTGGATGTCGTCGTCATCGGTTTCTCGGTTGGCAAGCGCGCCCAGGTAGTGTTCGGACGCGAACGCCAAGAGTGATTCGAGTGCGGCCAGCGTCTGCGCATTGGCGTAGGCTTTCGCACTGGCTGCGGTCACAAGGTCGTGCCGCTCTGTGCCTGCGGACAAGTCCATATCGCCGCGCATGCTCAAGCTCACGCCGCGATGGTCGCCGTTCACATACAGATAGGCTTCGACCTCGGGCTGGGCTTGCTTGGATGTCATGCCGTGCTCCTTTCTCGCGCTATGGGGATGCCCTTGTCGTTTTTGTCGGCCAGGATGACCAGGCCACCAACTACGGCCAGGACGGATGCGCCGTCGTGCTCCTGCATGTAGGCGTTGGCTGCGCGCTCGCCCTCGGGGTCGTCCGGGAACGTCGCCAGGACGCGGAAGCGCCTGCCCATGGTCAGGTAGAAGCCGTGGCCGTCGCGCGCCGCTACCGCGTTGTTCGCAATGTCCAGGTCGGACGGCCCGTAGTCGTCCATGACCGTTCGCGCTCGTTCGTCGGGTATCTCCGTTTGCACACGCTCGGCGGGAATCCGTTCGACGGCAAGGCGCGGGATGTTGTGCGCGATGCGCAGGCCGCTGCCGTCCAGCTCAACGAAGTGCTCGGAGTCGTCAAAATGGATGGTCAGCATCCCGCAGTCATCACCAACGATGTCGCCGGTGGCGCCTTCCTGGGCCTTCAGTCGGCCATCGGCGAAATGCGTGTTGCGGAGCAGTCGTGCTCGTTCGAATGCCATATTGGGTTCCTTTTGGTGGGTTACTTCGGCGGCAGGCCGTTCAGGGCGGCCTGGAGCGCGTCCTTGATTTGCTGCAAGTCCTGCCGGGTGAACTCCGGTACGTCGTCATCGTCGTCGTAGTGGGTGCGGTGTTCCGGCAGGTCGTCTGCGTTGATTTGGTCGGCCAGGCGCAGCGCGTCGTTGATGAGGCTGCGGTGGACGACGCACATTTGCACCCGGTAAAGCTCGCGTACGCACTGGTCGTAGATGGCTGGCGTCCAGCCCTCCGGTTCGAGTTTCCCGTATACCTCCAGCATGGTTTCCAGCGCTTTAGCGTTTCGCTGGTTGGCGGATAGTGCGTATTCGAGCTGGTGTTTTAAGCCTGCGGTCATAAAAGCCTCCTGTTATCGGGAACTGGCCTGCATGCAAGCCGGTTTCGGATAAGGCCCGTTGCCGGGCCTGGGTGGGGTGCCGGGATTCCAACCGGCGTAACCGTTTCTCGTCTTGGCCGTCTTCGCCTCACTCTGTTTGCCCGTGTACGCGCTTTGGCGGCTGGGTACGGCAGAGACACCGCGCGCCGACCGGCCCATGCCCAGGGCGGCGCTATTTGTGCCGGGGAACCCTCGCGTCGGGGAGGGAGCAACATCGGCGGATTCGTTGTTAAAGAGCGGGTGCGTTGCCGGGCGTTGCCCGGTGCTGCGATAGTCGTAACTATAGTTACCGTAGGAAGAGTTGTCAACTATGGTTACCTGAAGGCGAAAAAAAACCCGCCGGAAAGGGCGGGCTTGTTCGAAGCGAAAGGGCGGCGGGGACTACATCACAGTCGTCTATCGTCTATGTGGGGGCATTGTCACCATACCTTGAAGTAAACGGCCTCAAAGACGGGGGCAGATTTTTCTTGCCCTGATACTGTCGTGTACTTCGTGTTTGAGACATATCGTCCAACCAAGTCGAATCCGCCCTCAATCTTTGCTTTATCGAAGTAGTAGTTTTGCAATTGATCCGGGATTACAACGGCAAAATAGTCTGTGCTTTCACCGAGTCCGCGCGATCTCCGTAGTGCGTTGGCGAGCAATTCATTGTCTTTGGACGATGATAAGGCAGCAAGAAACTCTGGCGATTCCCCTGCCATCTTGATCTTTCCGTGAACGTAATACATACCCCCATCTGGCTTTATTTTGGGGGCGCTTGCAAGCTGGCCACCATGTTCGGCTTCGTAGTAAATGACGGCCTCTCCCAAATTCTCCGGCACGGAGGTTCTGGCACGCATTGCGGCTTCCCGAATTGCCAGTGCGGAGGCTTGGGCTTTTTCTCTGGCTTTCTTTTGTTCTTGCTCGACCTGGCGGGCTTCCCGCTCGGCTTTTACCTCATCGAAGAGCCTTCGTAGCCCAGCCGACTCTTCACACCCTTCGCCGCACCAGTTTGATGCTCGCAGAGCTTGGCAGAACGCTTCGACCGTAGGGATCTGCTCGTAGTCGAGCATCCTCAAGTCATCTCTGGCTATGCTGTTGTTCCATCCGCGATGGCACTGCTGCGCCATAACATTCAATGGAGAAAGAAAGACGATTGAGCAGGCGGCGACGGCGACATAGAAAATACGTTTCATTTTGGTGATTTATTTTCTTTCAAGAGAATTGAAATGTTACTTGGATGGCAAAATTTTTTGACCATTTGACCATACCAGCGAAAGCCGAGGGCGCTCTTTTGGCTTAGGCAACATTTGTCTTTTTTCTCTCCCGCAGGAGCTGCGCAGCCCTTTCTTCGAGGATTTCGATAGAAAGGAGCGCTTGCTTTTCTAGCTCATCTCGTTCCTCTTTGGGCAGCAGCACAAGATCAACGACGGCGCGGGTTGCTTCGCTGGCGTCGCTGTATGCTTTCCACGCGGACTCCATGGCGACAGCCTTGGCGGCTTCGCGCTCGACACCAGGCTTGGCTGCGCCAACACCGCGCACAAGCTCTTCAACTGACACGCCGAATAGGTCGCACAGACTTAAGAGGTTGCCCAGCTTGAGGTTAGCCGTCATGCCGCTTTCCCATTTTGTGACGGCGACACGGCTTACCCCTACCTTGTCGGCAACGGCCTGTTGAGACATCCCTCTGGACTCTCGTAATCGTTGTATTCGTTTATCTAGCGACTCCATGTAAGCATGGTTACATGGAACGCTGAAACTATGGTTTGCTTTCTCATGGTAACTATAGTTACAATGGCAGGCATGAAAAACGAAGCCCACTCCCGTCTGATTGATGAGCTTGGCGGAACCGTCGAGGTTTCCCGTCTCTGCCAAGTTTCGTCTCAAGCTGTCTCCAAGTGGCGCAACGAAGGCATCCCGCAAGCACGTCTTATGTACCTGCGACTGGCGAAACGGGAAGTTTTCGAGGCGTGGGAGGCGAAGCAAATCGCGGCCCAAGAGGTCGGTAAACATAAAGGAGTCTCCCATGAGTGAGAACGAATCGCCAACGAGCAAGCGGCCACAAGTTGCGCCGCAATCGGCGGCGCCGCTGGCTCCCGCTAAACCGTCGCCCAAGGGCGACGACCATCCTACCGAGTCCGCTCAAGACGCAAAACGGGTACAGATCGGCCCGACCGATGTGTAGAGAGTTGTCATTTTTTTCACCATTTTTTCCATGCCACCAGTATCTAACCCCAGCCAGGGGAGCGATAGGCGAAAGTTAAGGGTCGTTCGTCATGCGTAGACCAATCAAGCAAATTCACCGTGCGCTTTTCCTGGCGCTGCAAGCCGATGCCAAGGAATTTCCGGGCGGCATCAAAGCCATCGCGGAGACGATGGGGATGAATGGGAACACGCTGGCGAACGGCATCAATCCCGACCACGACGCGCCGCCCCCCAGCTTCGGCGTCATCCTTGAAATCATCAGTCTGGCCCAGGCCCGTCGCGCCGTGTTCGCGCTGGCGCGCCTGGTCGGCCAGGTTCCCATGGACTTCGAGCTTGACGACCGCGACCCAGCCGACGCCGTGCGCTTGTTCATGGCGCTGGTCAATTCGGCCAGCCAGTCGCTGGCCGCCGGTTCGGATCGGGCAAAGGATGGTTATTTCTGCGCCGACGACCGCCGCGCGCTGGAGCCGCTGCTGACCCAGTTGATGAAGGCGACCGGCGAACTGCTGCAATCCATCCGTGGGGGCGCCCTATGAGCCAGTGCGAACGACTGCTGGCGCGTCTGAAGCGCGGCCCCATTACGCCGCTGGAGGCGTGGAGCGAGCTGGGCATTTATCGCCTGGGCGCGCGGGTCTACGACCTGAAAGAGCAGGGCCACGAAATCACCAAGGAGCTGGTTTCCGTCACCAACCGTATGGGTGAAGAGTGCCGCGTCGCGCAATACACCCTGCTGCGCTGCCAGGGGAGGGCTGCCCAATGACGCATGATGAATTGGCACTCGACTTGGCGCGCCACCTGCGCGAGAGAACCGGACGCATTGTCTGGACTGACATGCAGCTTGGCCCCGTCGGCTCGCCGCGCCCTGACGCCTACAGCATCGAGCCGTCCTACACGAAGTTTCGGCCCATTGCCTACGAAGTCAAGGTGTCGCAGGCCGACTACCGGCGCGACATTACCGCTGGCAAATGGCAAACCTACCTGCCGTTCGCTGCGGGCGTCGTATTCGCGGCCCCGTCTGGGCTGATAGAGCGCTCATCGTTGCCAGAAGGCTGCGGTCTGATTGCGCGCAATGCAGATGGCTGGCGGACGGTGAAGGCACCCACGCTGCGGGCCATTGAAACGCTGCCCCATAGTGCGTGGGTCAAGCTGTTTATTGACGGCATGGGCCGTGAAGCTGACCGGCTAATCCGCGAAAGCCGCCCCGGCCTGTCAGACGAATGGATGGCGCGGCGCACCGTAGGGGAGAAGCTGGGCAGAGAAGTTTCCCAGATCCTGGTGGAAAGGGGGTATGCGGAAAGCCGGTACGCGCTGGAGACAAAGCGCCTGCGCGATGCCGCCGACGGCATGACCGAAGAAATCCGGGAGCATGAGCGGCGTATCAGGGAGCGGGTGGAGCGCGATGCGGCTGCCATCGACCAGGTACGCGCAACACTGGCCCAGGCGCTGGGGCTTCCCGCCAATTCCTCTGTGCGAAGCATTCAGGCTGCGGCTGAAAGCCAGTCCTACCGTCTGTCGAAAGACGGGGAAATCCAAGAACTGCGACACGCCCTGTCAATGGCCCAGCGGGCGCTGACTGGCGGGCTGTCCGTGCCTGCCCTTGCGACCAATGGAGGGCAGACGGCGTGAATGTGTTGTTTGAAACGGGTGCCGCCGGTTCTGTTGCGACGACGCACGACTGGCTGACGCCGCCGGAGATTCTGGCCCCCCTTGGTGAATTTGATCTTGACCCCTGCGCCAGCGAGTTTCAGCCGTGGCGCACGGCAAAGCAGCAGCTCACGATCCGCGACGATGGCCTGGCGCATGAATGGGCTGGCCGCGTCTGGTGCAACCCGCCATACGGCCCGCATGCGGCTGAATGGCTGGCGCGGTGCGCAGCCCATGGCGATGCGATTGCCCTGGTGTTCGCCCGTACCGAAACCGCGTCCTTTCACGAGCACGTCTGGCCCAAGGCCGACGCGCTGCTGTTCTTGCGCGGGCGAATCAAATTCCATCTTCCTGGTGGGCGGCGGGCAGTCAGCAATGCGGGCGCGCCGTCCGTTCTGGTCGCGTTCGGCAAGGCCAACGCTGACGCACTGGCTTCCTGCGGCTTGGCGGGTGCATTCGTACCGCTGCGGGAGGCTGGGGAATGACGGAACAAATCAAACACCTGTCGGCTGAAGCAGTCATGGCGCCGTTCGTTGGCCGCGATCACCTGACGAATCGTGAGCTGTTCGGCCAGCTTGCGTTACAGCTTGACCTGCCCGAGAACGTGATTGATGCCCGCGCGCCTGTAGGCAAGTCGGGTAAGGAGTGCAACCTGTTCGAGCGCAAGGTGCGCTGGCACCAGCAGACGCTGAAGCACCTGGGTGTCCTGGAGCGAGTGGATCGCGGAACCTGGAGGTTGAGTGGGGAGGCGCAAAAAGAGCTGACGCCCGCGCCCAAGCGTTCCGTCCTGCTGGCCTTTTCAACGGACTTGGGGTGCGCCCTGTGGGCAAGTGCGGAAGACGTTTTCAGCGGCCTGGGGGAAGAAATAACCCTGGCCTTCACGTCGCCGCCGTACCCGCTGGCAAAGCAGCGCGCATACGGCAATGTTGACCAGTCGGCCTATATCGACTGGCTGCTACCGATCATGGAGCCGGTCGTAAAGAGCCTGCGGCCAGGCGGGAGCATCGTCCTGAACGTCGGCAACGATATTTTCATGCCCGGTTCCCCGGCAAGATCGCTGTACGTTGAGCGGTTGACGCTGGCGCTGCACGACAGCCTTGGGCTTCACCTGATGGAGCGCTTTGTCTGGCACAACCCGACGAAGCCGCCCGGCCCCGTTCAGTGGGCATCCATCAAGCGAGTGCATCACAACACGGCCTACGAGCATGTCCTGTGGTTCACCAATGACCCGGAGCTGGTGCTGGCCGACAACCGCCGGTGCCTGCAAGAGCACACAGAGAAGCACCGGCGCTTCATGGGGTCTGGTGGTGTGAAGCGGTACGCAAGGAATACCGGCGGCGCATACACGCTGCGAGAGGGCAGCTTTGGCGCGCACACCGAGGGCGCAATAGCCCGGAACGTGCTGACCATCCCGCACCGATGCCCTGACCAGCAGCCTGCGCGCGATTTCGCCTCTGCCAATGGCCTGCAAGCCCATCCGGCGCTGATGCCGGTGAGGCTGGCGGAGCACTTTGTTCGATTCCTGTCCGAAGCAGGAGATTTGATTGTTGACCCGTTCGGTGGCTGGGCCACAACGGGCCGTGGCGCCGAGCTGAATGGCAGGCGCTGGCTTGTCACCGAACGATGCCGGGAATACCTGATAGCTGCTGCGCAGCGTTTCAGGGATGCCCCTGGCTTCTATTCGCCGATGGAGTGCAGCAATGCGTGATTACTCAAAGGTCGGCCCGAAGTTCTGGATTGGAGCCACTGGCAAGCGGCTGCGGACAGCGGGCGTGGAGGCGCAGATCGTCGCCATGTACCTGCTGACCAGCCCACACGCCAACATGCTGGGCCTGTATTACTGCCCCGAAATGTTCATTGCGCACGAAACCGGACTGGGCTTGGAAGGGGCTTCAAAGGGGCTTCAAAGGGCCATCGAAGCGGGGTTTTGTGAGTATGACGAGGCTTCGGAGGTGGTGTGGGTGATCGAAATGGCTTCGTACCAGATCGGCAATGCCCTCAAGCCCAATGATTTGCGCGTGAAGGGGGTGCAGAACGAGTACGGCTCACTGCCCGATAACCCTTATTTGGTGCGGTTTTACGAGAAATACAAGGACGCTTTCTGCATGTCCGTATGCAGGGGAAAACAAAGCCCCATCGAAGCCCCTTCCAAGCCCCATCGAAGCCAAGAACAGGAACAGGAACAGGAACAAGAACAGGAGAAAGAAAAACAAGGCGCTGCCGCGCCCGGTGTGTCTGGTTCGGATTCGCCTGACGGCGATGAGCCTGGAAACCCTGCTGCGCCTGAAGACCCGCCCGGTGACCCTGCTGACGACGAAAAATCAAAACGCGCCCTGGGTATCCGGGAGCTGGTGGCCGAGGGCGTTGACCGGCAACACGCCGAGGACTGGCTGAAGATCCGTCGGGCGAAGAAAGCCCCGCTGACCGAAACCGCCCTGGACATCGTGAAACGAGAGGCCGCGAAGGCCGGGATAACGCTGGCGGAGGCAATCGCCCATGCGGCCAGCTCGAACTGGGCCGGGTTCAAGGCGAAATGGCTGGATCAGCCTGACGGCGACCGTTCGCGCCAGCCAGCAGCAAGCGGCAGATTTGCCGGATTTGAAGATCGAAATTACGGAACTGGAGGCCGACTGTGACCTTGAAAGCACTGACCGACTTGCTGCCTGGCAGCACACCACAAACCCAGGCCGCCATGTGCGAAGAGCACGGCGAGTACGAGAGCCGCAACGTTTTCGGGCGCGTCTGGACGAAATGCCCCGCCTGCGAAGCCAACGACAAGGAGAAGCGTCGCCGCGAGGAAGAGGCGCGCGACCGGGCAAAGCGCGTGATGGCGTGGCAGAACAAGGTCGGCGGCGCGGGCATCCCCGAGCGGTTCCTTGACCGCCGCCTGGGTACGTTTATCGCGAAGAGCGACGAACAGCGCCGCGCCCTGGCCTTTGCCCAGGATTACGCCGACAGGTTCGATGAGGTTCTGGCGTCGGGCCGCTGCGCGCTGTTCATTGGCCGCCCCGGCACGGGCAAGACGCACTTGGCCGTAGGCGTGGGCATGCAGATCATGGAGAGCGGTTACACCGCGCTGTTCCAGACCGTTATGCGGGCCATTCGCAGGGTGAAGGACACCTGGCGGCGCGATAGCACGGAGAGCGAAACGGCGGCGATTGCGGCCCTGGTGTTCCCCGACCTACTGATTCTGGACGAGGTGGGGGTGCAGTTCGCCAGCGATGCCGAGCGCCTGATTCTGTTCGACATCCTGAACGAGCGGTACGAGAAGCGGAAGCCGACCCTATTCCTGTCGAACCTGACGACCGACGAAGTTAAGAGCTGCCTGGGCGAGCGCGTGTTCGACCGGCTGCGCGAGGACGGCGGCGAGTTCGTGGCGTTCGGCTGGGAAAGCCATCGCGGCAAGGAGGTGGTGTGATGCTGGAAGCTCTGCTGGTTGGTGTTTGCATGTTCCTGGTGTTCGGCCTGGTGGCGCTGGCGGCGGCTTCCCTGGCCGCAGCGCTGGCCCTGGCGACCTTGGCCCGCGACTGCGAAGAGCGGGAGGGGCGGTAATGGACATCATGCTGGTGAAGACGCCCGGCGGCGCGCTGGCGCCGGTGGATGCCGAGGCGCGGGAAATGGTGGACAAGCTGAAGCTGGGCCAAGGTATCCAGGCAAGTGTGCGCCGCGCGCGCAACGTGCGGTTTCACCGTAAGGGCATGGCCCTGTTCCGCCTGGCATACGACGTGTGGGAGCCGCTGACGCCGCTGGAATACAAGGGGCTGCCGGTCGCCAAGGACTTCGAGCGGTTCCGCAAAGACATGACGATCCTGGCCGGGTTCTACAAGGCCGTCTACAACGCGCGTGGCGAAGTGCGCCTGGAGGCGGAGAGCCTTCGGTTTTCGTCCATGAGCGAAGAGCGGTTCGAGGAAGTGTTCAACGCGGTGCTGAATGTCGTCTGGAGCCGGGTACTCAAGGCCGCTGGGTACGCCAGCACCGAGGACGTGGAAGAGGTCATCGAAGAGCTGTTGAGGTTTGATCAATGAAGCGCGCACCGACCGCCGCAGAGAAAAGGCACATGGGCCGGGTAGCGGCGCTGGGTTGCGTCCTGTGCGACCACCTGGGCCTGGGCGCGACGCCCGCGCAGGTGCATCACATACGCGAGGGCCAGGGCATGAGCCAGCGCGCCAGCAACTACCTGACCGTGGGCCTTTGCCCGGAGCACCATACGGGCAAAAGCGGCCTGCATGGCCTGGGAACCAATGCCTTCGAGCGCACCTATGGGCTGTCCGAGCTGGATTTGCTGGCGATGGTCGTGGAGCGGCTGGGGGCGAAATGCAGGTAGAAGCGACCACCGTGCGCTGTATCGACTGCGCCCACTACCGAATGAAGGACGCCGGGCAAATGGGGCGTCTCGGTTTCGGTCTGTGCGCCAAGAGCACCAGCACGGCCACGTTCGAGAGTTCGACGTATCCCCGGCAGTGTCCGATGTTCGGCCCGGCGGCTGAAAACGTGAAGGCTGCCAGGCTGGACTGGCTCAACGGATGCAGGGGGTGACGATGGCGAACGCATTGCGATGGAGCGAAGAGCAGTTGGCCGCACACCTGCGCCGCAATCCGGTGACGGAGGCTGCGCCGTTGCCCCAGGCCCAGCCGGAGGCGGCATGCACGTACACGGCGCCCACTGAAAACCCGGCCATGAACAAGACAGAGGCCGAATACGCCGGGATGCTGGAAGCCCAGCGCCTGGCCGGTTCGGTTCTGGCGTGGCAGTACGAGGCTGTCACGCTCAAGTTGGCTCACAACACCCGCTACACGCCTGATTTCATGGTCGTGGCGGCTGATGGCGCCCTGGAGTTCCACGAAACCAAGGGCGGTTTCATTCGTGAGGATGGTTGGCTGAAGCTGAAGATGGCGGCATCCATGTTCCCGTTCCGTTTTTTTCTGTGCCAGAAGGCGGCAAAGAAGGATGGCGGCGGCTGGTCGATAAAGAGGATTTAGGAATGGCAGAAAGAAAATCGGCACCCAGCACGCGCATGGAGCAGGCGGCAGCGGTGAGAACCATCGGAGCGCGGATGCGGCAGGCCAGAGAGCTGTGCAACCTGTCGCAGAGCGCGGCGGCCAAGCGTCTGGGCTACAGCAACAGCTCGAAGCTGTCCAAGGTGGAGGGGGCGACGGACACCAACAGCGTACCGCTGTGGCTCATCACGAGGGCCGCCAAGGTGTACGACGTGTCCGTGGATTTTCTTTTCGGCGTGAACGATGACTGGGAAACCGGCGCGCGCATGACGCAAGAGCGCGAGGTTTCCGCCTGGTTGTGGGAGGCGATGGAAAAAGCGCGGCTGCGTGACGTGGCGACTCTGAAAAAATTACACGACAAGCTCGAAGCCATGGGGGAGTCCACCGCGATGATGCTGGAAACCACGGGCGATGCTTCGGCGGCGCTGGCCCGGTTCATTGAACTGAACCCAGGATTCGAGGACATGCCCGGCGGCGCGCGGCTGATGAGTTCCGTCGGGCGGGCGAACGGCGCGGCAAAGGGGGTGAAGGTCAAGCTGGAGCGGTTCAGGATGGAATGCAAGATGGCCGCAAGCGATACCCTACAGCAAAGCCTGCCCCTGTGGGATGAGGATTGATTGTATGGCAGCAAAACCAAAGCTGACGCCCGAAGAGTGGGCGAAGGCGCGAAAGCACTGGGAGAACGATTCACGCGACGGATACGCATGGCTGATTGCCGAGCTGGAGCTTCCCGTTTCGGGGCCAGCCGTGCGCAAGACGGCGTTGCGTGATGGATGGACGAAGGCGGAAGGGGCGGTAGCGGCAGAGAAGCCAGAGGCACCAGCCAAGGTAGAGGCCAAGCCAGCCACCAAGAGGGCGGCAGCAAAGAAGGTAGCAGCGAAGAAGGCTGCCGCCAGGGGCACCAGCACCCAGAGAGCCGCCAAGCAAGCAAGCAAGGTTTCCAAGGTTTCCGAGAACCATAAGGTTTCCGAAACCATGAGCAAGGCGAAAACCATAGAAACCTTGCCCACGACAACTTTGGACTCTCTGGAGGAAGACCCCGACCAGTTTGGGGTGCTGGAAGACCTGACCGATATGCAGGAAGTTTTCGTCAGGGAATACATGGTGGACTGGAATGGCACCAAGGCCGCAATCAGGGCAGGGTACAGCCCGAAGAGCGCATCAGAGATTGCTTACCAGCTCCTACAAAAAACTCCAGTCAGGGATGCGATACAGGCGCTGGCGTCAGTGCGCGCCCGCCGTCTTGGCATAGACGCGGACGGGGTGATGATGATGTGGGCGGCCATCATCGAGCTGGACGCCAACGAGCTTTCGCAACTGCGCCGGGTGTGCTGCCCGTACTGCCATGGAGAGAACCATGAGCGCCAGTACACGCCGTCTGGATTGGAGGGTGCAAGGCTGAAGCATGAGCGGGAGCGTCAGCGCCGCCTGAAGGCTGACCAGAACGATGACATTGGCGACTTCCCGGAATATGAAGGGGAGTGGTACGACAAGCGCCTGCCGCCAGCCGAGGATTGCCCGGAGTGCCACGGCGATGGAGTGGAAGAGGTCTGGTTTGCGGATACGCGCCACCTGTCGCCTGCTGCCCGTCTGGCGTACTCCGGCGTGAAGGTGGGCCGTGACGGCATTGAGGTGCTGACCATGAGCAAGGAGAAGGCAGCGGACAACCTTGCCCGCGCGCTGGGGTTGTTCAAAGACAAGGAGGCTGATGTCAACATCAACATGGTTGCCAGTGAAGACCTGTACCGCGTGTTCGATGAGAAGATGCAGGCTGCCCGCGAGCGCCAGGCGCGAATCATGGAAGAGCGCGGCATGCTTAATGATGGCCGGGGAGGGGGCGAGTAGGAATGGCCCGCCGTAGAAAAAACCGGAACCTGCTTGAAGATCCCCGCTACGGTGATTTCGTGGAGCGTTACCACGCCGACCCGCTGCGCTTTGCCGTTGAGGTGACGGGGTTCCTGCCGAGCGAAGACCAGGAAGCGCTGTTCCAGGGAATCACCGAGCCGAACGCCAAGGTGTCCGTGGTGTCCGGCACCGGCACCGGCAAGACGGCGGCGTTCGCCCGGATTGCCCTGTGGCACCTGCTGTGCTTCCCGCTGGCCTTCTATGAGGGCAAGGTGGAGATCGGCAGCAACACGTACATCGGTGCGCCGTTCATCCAGCAGGTGGCTGATGGCATTTGGAAGGAAATGCAGGACGCCAGGGTGGCTATCGGCAACGGGCCGCATGCCTGGATACTGGATTTCTTCACCATCACGAAGACTCGCGTCCACGTCAACGGGTACGCCGATCAGTGGTTTGTGACCCAGATCGCAATGAAGAAGGGCGAGGCCATCGGGGTAGCAGGTAAGCACCGCTACTGGCAGCTCATCATCATTGACGAAGCCGCCGGTGTCGGCGATGACCACTTCGACGTTATCGACGGCACCCAGACCCAGCCGGGCAACCGGACGCTGATGGCGTCGCAGGGCGCCCGGAGCGCTGGGCGGTTTTACGACTCGCACCACACGTTGAGCATAAAGAACGGCGGGAGCTGGCTGCCGCTGCGCTTCAGCTCCGAGCGGTCGCCGTTCGTGACGACAAAGTGGCTGCTTGACCGGGCGAACGAGTCCGGTGGGCGTAATTCGGTCGAATACCAGATACGGGTTCTGGGCCTGTTCGCGCAGAGCAGCAGTAACGTCCTGCTGACCCGCGCCGACATCGAGGAAGGGTTCAAGCCGCGCAAGATCATCCAAGACGATGAGCCGTTCGGCCTGGTGGTGCTGTCTGACGTGGCCCTGGGCGAGTACCGCGACGACTCGGTGGCGATTGTCGCCAAAGTAATTGGTGATGCCGACCACGGCCCGGACGCCCGGCGCGTGGAGTTCATCGAGATACCGATTTGCTCCAACGACAAGAACGAAATCGACTTGGCCGGGGATCTGGTCAACCTGGTGGGCAAGCTATCGAACGCCACTCTGTACGTGGATGCCGGGGGCGTGGGCGCGACCGTCTGCAAGCTGATCGAGCGTTCCGGCGCGACGGTGACGCGGGTGAACTGGGGTGCGCCGTGTTTCAAGAACGAATACAAGCAGCGGTTCTACAACCTGCGGGCCTGCGCCATGGTGCGGTTCCGCGATGCCATACGCCAGGGGCGCGTAGTGCTCCCGCAGGGGCTTCCCAAGAAGTTGGTCGAGAAGATCATCGACCAGGGTTCCCGGCTGCCGTACTACTTCAGTGAGGCGGGCGGCCTGCGCTATGTGATGCAGAGCAAGGAAGACATGCGCAAGGCTGGCATCAAGTCGCCCGACTTGATTGACGCCATGAGTTTCGTGTTCCTGGAGGGCGCGACCTACATGGTGGCCGGTGGGGCCGCCAGCGAGGCCACCAACCTGACAGAAGCGGTGCTGGACAAGGCCGAGGATATGTTCGCTGATGTCGAGTAATGGAAAACGGGGCGCTTTTGCATGCTGTCGCGCGCATACCATCCTTTCATCAAGGAGGTTTCCACCATGCAAACCAAGGTAATCACCTACAACCTGAAAGAACGCGGTCGCCAGTTTCGCGGCAAAGAGCGCCATTTCAACATCCGCGCCATTTGTGACGCCATCAATAGCCCGGCCTGCCAGGAACGAGTCAAGAACCGCGACATGCTGGGCTACTACGGACACTGGCCGCGCATCAAGTTCGGCATGAACCCGGCAGAGGGCGGCATGGATGGTGGCCGCCCGTCGCTGGTCGAGCCTGCGCTTGTCACGACGCTGCTGCGCGCGCACCCGGACGGCACGATTGAGCATCAGGCAGAGTTCCTGAACAACGACCCCGGCCAGGTGGCGGCAAAGCTCTACACCAGCCGCGCGGGCGGTTTCAGCTCCGCTATCGACCAGCACCGCCCGGAGTTCTTTGGATTCGACTACGTGCTGGAGCCGAATTACAGCACCAACCGGGGCTACACGCTGGACGATGTGAACGGCATGACGCTGGATGACATTGAGGCGGCTATCTACGATGAGCAGATGCGCGGCGTTATGCGGCTGCTGGACTCTGCCAATACGGCCCGTGAGCAGGCGAACGAGGTTATTGAGCGCCTGCGAGCAGAGAACGAGCAGTTGCTTTCCATGGTGGCGGCCAGCGGCAAAGATCCATTGGCGGCCCTGGATTCCGTCGCCATTGCCCCGATAGCGGTGTCTGCCGACCCGGTTGAGCGCATGAAGCGCGACGCTGCCGCGTTCCATGGCGCTGATGCGCTGCCCGAGTTTATCGAGCCGCGCGGGCCGGAGAAAGACCCGACCGACCAACCGCTTTATGGCCGCCTCCTGGGCCAGTTCATGCGCCGGTAATCACACATGCTAGAACCAGTCAAAGTTGCATTCGGCGGATATTTGAGCCGCTACTTCGATTCCGTCGTGCCTACCACGAAGCCCCTGGAGGGGTTTGTGGCGCGTCCGCTTTCCAAGGCCATCGCCTGGGCGCCGTCGCGCATGGTAGATGCGGCTGAAGACATGTTGGCGCTGTGGATGCGTACCGACATGGAGAATGCCCCCACCACGCCACCAGAGCTGCCCGCCATTATCGTGGCGATGGCGAAGGACTACACGCCCACGGGCCGGGACTACACCCGCCAGGTGGCCGACCGGCAGATGGTGATGATTCCGGGCGACGACAAGGAGCGACTGTTCGGCTTGCGGGCCTTGGCCGGTGATGTGCGGGTGCAGATCGTGATATTCGCTACGGATGAGCCGTCGGCCCGGTCGCTGGCCGCTCAATTCCTGCTGTTCCTGGATGAAACCGGCAGCCGCCGGTTTGAGGCGTCCTATCGGTTCGCTGGCATAGATACGGCCTGGCCGGTGCAGATTGAATCGCCGGACGTTCCAGCCATGTCCATTGCCACCGGCTCCAAGAATCTGACTGTGCTTGCCATGGACATCACGCTGCGGGCGGAAATCCCGCTGTTCGATGCGCCCAAGGATGGCGAGCCGAATGACGGCAAGGGCGTTCCTGGCACGGATGACCCGGCAGGCTACCCGCTGGTGCAGTCCGTGAGCGTAGACAGCATGGACGGGAACGCCATGACGATTCGTAGCTACGAGGTATCGACCGGCGAAGGGGGCGAGCCGTGATTCAGTTCCAGGCGACGATCACCGGCTACGGCGGGCGGCCTTGCTCCCTGTTCTCCGCGTATGACCCTGCTGCCCGCGTCCTGGTGGTGAGCGCGGAAGCGGCCTACCGTGCCGAGCGCCGGGAAGGCTGCATCGTGCTGACCAATGACCAGGACATAGCCCGCGACGGCCTTTTCACGAACGACAGCCTGATGGACGCCATTGAGGCGTTCTATTCGCTGAAGGCGGGTATTGCGTCCGACGGCAAGAGCGCCCGCCTTGTGTTCGGCAACCGGGCCGCACGGGCGAACCCGGAGCAGTCCATCGAGCGGGACAGCATCGACACCAATGGCCCCAAATACCGAGTCAACCCGGAAATCACCTGCGGGCAGATCGCGGCGCTGGCGACGTGCCTGCATGCCGCCCGATCAGACACCGTAGAGCGCACCGTCAAGCTGGCAGAGTCGTTCCGCGACCTGCTGGGCGGCGGGATCATGACCATTTGAAAGGGGTCGTCATGCTTGATCGAGACACCCGCGCCGCCAAGAGCTTTTACCGCGAGGTGCGTAAGTTCGCGGAAAGCGTCAAGTCGTGGGATGCCACGGCGGTATGGTACGAAACGAAGCCCGATGAAGCGCATGACCTGACGCTGGTTTCCCAGCGCGTGTACGGGCGTCGTGATGAGGTTCTGGCCGTTATGGCTGCTGCTGGCCTGGATACACCGTACCAGCCGCTCCCCCAGAAGCGTATAGCGTTGCCCAGCGACGGGCTGCTGATGAGCATCAAACGGCGCACGGGCTTTGAGTCAGTCGCGCAGTACCGCCGAGACTTCGCGCCAACCTGGATGGAGCCGTAGCCATGGATAACTGGCTTGGCAAAGTCCGGGGGCATGTCGGAGAGCAGAAAGGGCGGTTTGAGACTGACCGGCGCGAGCGTGAGGCCGCTGGTCGCGCGCCCGCTGACAAGAACATCATCCTGACCGAGCGCGAGGTACAGGGCGAATGGGATGCCGGTCGCGTTCTGTTTACGACCCTGGGCGGGCAGGCCAGACCGATTACCGCCGATGACCTGGCCGCGTTCCGCCAGAATATGCGGCAGGCGGAAAGGCGGTTCAAGGGCGGAAAGGGCATCACCGCGCGCCAGGTTATCGACCTGGCATCTTCTACGCCGCTGCGCTACGTGTCGCCCGGCCAGCCATCCAGTGACATCGACAAGGCCCGCCGCGAAATCACCATGGCCGCGCCGGTGTCCGCGCTGAACGGCACAATTCGGTTCATGACCAACGCGGGGCCGGACTCCAAGGTGAGCCGTCACCATGTCGTGGTCAACCTGCACGAATTTGAGGGGGCGGCGGCCCAATTGGCTGCCGCATCCCGGAAGGACGGAAAGACGCCAAAGCAGGTGGCAGGCTGGCTTCGCAAGCAGAAGCTGTCATTCGACTGTGATTGCGAGCGCCACCGCTATTTCTTCCGGTACGTCGCCACCATCGGCGGGTTCGCCGCCGGGCGCAAGGAAACCGGCTACCCGAAGATCCGCAACCCGCGACTGATGGGCGTAGCCTGCAAGCACGTCCTGCGCGTCATGACCGAGCTGGAGTCATCCACGGCAGTCCTGCGGTTCCTGGAAAAGCACCTTGCCAGCGTGTCCGAGTACAAGGCGCGCACCCAGCTCACGCAGATGGAGGCGGAAGACGCACTGAAGGCCAGGACGCCCGCGCGCATCAAAACCAGTGAGCAGCGGGCAGCCGAGGCCGCCCGTGTGCGAGAAAAGCGGGCGCTGGCGCGTTCAGCGAAGCAGGCTTCGGCCAAGCGTCCAAGCAGACCCGCTCCAGCTACACGCCGATCAACGAAGAGTGCAGCCGCCACACTGGGCAGCCAGTACGGCATGACGCCCGACCAGGTGCTGGCGCTGCTGGCTCAACACGCCAAGAAAGGATAAGCCATGCTGACCAATGTGCCGACCGCCATCAACCGGATGGCGCGCAATGTGGTGATGAATCACCCAAATTCGTTCAACTGCCAGGTGTTCCGCAAGGGCGTCACGCGCACCGCGCCGGACACCATGGGCGGCGCTCCGACCATGGGTGGCCTGGGCGTCCTGGATTCGATGGACGAAGAGAAGTACGAATACCAGTTCCTGGGCAATGGCTACGCGCTGCCCGCCGAGGGCTTTTCTCCGGCCCCCATGACCAAGCGGGGCGACGCGAACATCGGCGCGAACGATGAGTTCCTGTTCATGGTTGAGCCTGAACACCCGTCCGGCCATGAAGAGTGGTTCGACCTTCGCAGCCATGACGTGGTTTACCTGCTGCTGGGCCTGGAAGCGTCCGCCCCCATGCTGGCGTTCGAGGTGGTGGCCATTGAAACCACGTCCAACATCCCGCCATACACGACTCGCTATGTCATGAACCGGCGTGACGACCTGCATATACCCGCTGGCGCGCTGGTCGATGAGGATGATTCTGGCGACCCAGAGACGCCGACGCCTGGTGATGATGATGTGCCGCCGGAGGGCGGGGGCTAAAACCCGGAAAACAGCCCGTTTAGGGTGCGCCGTGGGCCTTGAGAATGTTCGTCAGTCGGTATTAACCGGCGTCCGTGACTGAACTTTCCGAAAGGACACGAAAACATGACCAAGCGCACCCGCCAGGATTACTTCAAGCGCGAGACTGCCGAAGTAGCCCATTTTGTAGACAGCCTGAAGGACAACGCCATCAAGGGCGGCACCTTCGATTCCGCAGCCGCAGCCGATTTCATCGTGACGGCCACCAACCAATCAGCGGGCGTGAAAGTGCCCGAGAAGCTTCAGCATGTGCTGGATGAGGCGGGCGATGAAGATTCCTCCCTCATTACCCGCGCCATTCTGGATGGCGTGGACGTGTATGAAGCGCAGCACGGCTGCCAAGCCCCTGCTGACGTGATTGAGCTGGCTTTGCACACCGCATACGCCACCACCGAACACGCCCGCAAGAAGTTCTCCCTGGATTCGGCGAACTCGACCCACCACGACCAGATGTCGCTTCAGCCCAACAGGGCAGTTATCGCCATTCTGGCGGCCATGGGCGAAGCTATTCCGTTCGCGCACTACCTGCCTGCCGACATCGGTTCCAACGAAGCCAAGCTGGCAATCATGACGCACCATGCTGGCAGCGCATTCGGCTCCTACGGCCAGAACGCACTGCTGGATGGCATTGCTTCTGGTGACACCTACATCAGCTCCAGCCGCGTCCATACTTCGACGCCTGACGCTCTCGACGGCGCCGTAACCGGCAAGATCACCAAGATTCAGGCAACCGAGGACACCTGCAATCCTGCTGGCGGAGACTTGAAACTGCTGCGCGGGCGCACCATCGTTTATGTCGATGGCCGTGTGGCCGCCCGCGAAGTGGATTCGTCCGGCAGCGGCAACTCCACCATTTCCGGCATCATCAAGGTTGCTGGTGTGGACTATGCCATCGGCGGCTCGATCAACACCGATACCGGCGCTTACGCATTGACGACCACGCCGAAGCTGCCCGATACGGTTCCTGTCGTGGTTGAAGGCTTTATCGACTTCGAGCGCGCGCCCGAGCTGACGCCATCTATCATTTCTGCCGTCAATACCTTCCCGCTGCATGCGAAGCCCTGGCGCGTAACCACGCACCAGACCATCGACAGCCGCACCCAGATGGCGAACGAACTGGGCCTCGACCCGTACAGCGAGAGTGTGATCGCCATCCAGGCGCAATTTGCCAATGAGCGCCACTACGACGTGCTGCGCAAGGGCCGCCGCCTGGCCGCGATGAACACGCAAACGTTCGACTTCGGCGACGCCGCCAGCTACAACGACGGTGGTCGTTCCGCTATCTGGGCCGACTTCGCCTACCCGCTGGGCATCGTTTCTCAGAAAATGGCGGAAGACACCATCAATCATGGTGTAACCCACCTGTACGTCGGCAAGCGTATCGCTGCGCAGTTCCTGGGCCTGCCTTCGACCATCTTCCAGCCGTCCGGCATCGCGCCGCGCCCTGGCATCTATCGCCTTGGCCGCTTGTTCGGCATGTACGAGGTGTACTACACGCCCAAGGGTCTGAACGAAACCCAAACCACCGCACAAATCCTGTGCGTGGGCCGCGCTACTGACGTGACGCGCAACCCCGTGGTGCTGGGTGATGCCGTGCCGCCCACCGTAATCCCGCTGGCGGTCAACGCCGACCTTCGTCAAGGCGCTGGCTTCTACGCCCGCAACTTCACGGCGGTCAACCCTCACGACCCGTCTTCGCGTGGCTTCGCCATGATCGAAGTCACCAACATGTAATCAAGGATGGATGGAGCCATGACAATTCGTAAAGTCCAATTGGGTGCTCCTTCCCTTACCGGGAAGGACTGCAACGACCTTGTAGCCGAGACGTTCGCTGACGCCAAGTATCCGCTCAACGTGCTGGTACAGAACCACATGCCGCGCGACGTGGTGTTTCCCGAGGCGAAAGGTCTTTTCCTGCGCCACGTAGCCAATCCCAAGGAAAGCAAAGCGTCCGTCGTGATTGACAGCCACGACCTGTTTCAGCGCCTAGCCTCCAGCATTGAGCAGGTGGCCGAGCTGAACGGCTATGAGCTGGCCCTGACCATTTCGGAATCGGCCGCAGTTGCAGACCCGGCCAAAACCGCAGCCACCAATGCTGGCGGAACGGAAAGCGCCGCAAAACCGTCTGACGGTCTGAGCGCCGAGCAGATCAAGGAGCTACTGAAGGAAAAGGGCATCAAGTTCGCATCCAACGCCAAGAAGGATGAGCTTGCTGCGCTGCTGGACGCCGCGCCTGCTGAAACCGACAACACCGCCGACACCGCCAATGCTGGCGGCACGGAAGGCACTGGCGCAGCCGGTGCTGGTGAGAACGCTTAATAGGGGGTAGGCCATGAGCACCGCATTCGTGCGACAACTGGGCGCGGAATCTGGGGTGCAGCTTAACCCGCTGCGCGACGCATCCGAGATTCCCGCCGGTGATAACTCCGATCAGGTTTTCGGCATCATGATGCGCGCCACTCGTGGCCGCATCGACAAACCTTTTGCCGTTGATCGTGGCAACGTGTTCAAGAAGCTGGGCAGTGGTGAGCAGATTCGTCTGAATGCCCTGAACGAAGCTTGGGTTCACGTTGTTGAAGCTCTGAACAAGGGCGCATACCAGGCCGTAATCCAGCGCCTGGTGACGGACTCTGCCGTCATCAAGTGGGCGGTAGTCAAACCTGAAGTGGCCGACACCACGCCCACTGGTGCCTTCGAGTTCACCGTTTCTGATGATGAGCCGGTTGGCAGCTACCTGTTTGCGGTCAAGCACCTGGGCTGCTTTAACGACGGCATCGTGCTGGAGTTCCGTGCCGAGGAAGTTGAAGAGGGCGGACTGCCTGCCGATAACGACAAGCTGACCCTGCGCCTGCGCGACAAGGAAGGCAACATGCTGTACGAGTTCTACGGTTCGCTGAAGAGCGATGCCAAGGACGACTACGGCAACTCCGCTTACCTGCCCGACGTAGTTTTGAGCCAAACGGACGAGGTGGAGATTCTTGTTGGCTCCATTGGCGATGACGCTGTGATCGCCGCTGGCTCCGACGCCTACGGCTACAACTCCAACGGCCAGCAGAAATGGGCCAAGTCGGACGCCCTGGTGTGCTTCAGCGAAGGCGGCACCGCCTACACCACGCAAAACTACATGGCTGCGCGTGAAAAGCTGCAATACACCCAGCTCGACTACGCCTACGTGTCGTCCGGCGGCACCCAGGCGCCCGCTCTGCTGGCGCAACTGGCGCAACTGGCGTTCGACACCAACCGCCAGCTCCGCTTTGGTGTTCCGGGCAATCTGTCGCCGGAAGCGGCTGTTGCTTTCGTGAATCAGCTCAATATGGGAGCCAGCCCGACCGCGCACCTGATGCACGCTTTTTGGTCGCCGCTCAAGACTGACGACCCGACTGGCGTAAACCCGCATGGGTTCATCGGCACCGAAACGCTCAACATCGCCTATGCCTGCGGGCGTAACGCGGTGAAGAACGCCAAGGGTTTCGCGCCGAAGAATTACCCTATCGCGGGCCGCGAGTGGCCGGTGCAACGCACCCGCATCGTGCAGGTGTACTCGCCGACCAATCAGGAGCTGAATCTGCTGGCGCGCGCCAAGATCAACCCGGTGATCTACGAGACGTACACCGGCGGCGGTCGCTATGTGTTCCGCGACTCGCTGACTTGTGCCTTGGTGGAATCCAGCCTGAAGAAGCTCATTGCGGTGGCCGATATGTCCACTCACATTGACGATGCCGTGACCCGCGCCGCGAAGGACTATCTGCAATTGCCGATGGAAACCTCCGTGAAGCGGATGCGCGATTACCTGACCTTCCTGTTTGAAGGCGCAGAGGCGTCTAAGTGGCTGGTTCCGTCGGCTGACCCAATGATGAACGGCAAGGCGTGGGCCTACCAGGTGCAGCCCAACGAGCTGCGCCCCTACGACTCCATGGATGTGTCGTACTGGCTCCGCTATGACGGCACCAACCGCCAGACGTTTGTAACCCAGACGCTGACCCGCTAACCATCATCGACAAGGAAACATTATGAGCATGAGCGAAATGTTGCGCGCTGCCATGAAGCAGCAAGGCAACAAGCAGAAGCCGGTGCTGGATGACGCTGGTGAAGGCCCGGCGCTGTCCGGCGCGGATGACTACACCATCCACGACATCAGCATGGCGTCGGTCGCTGCCGTGCAGCAGTGGGCGGAAACCGACGACCTGGACGATGGCGAAAGCTACTCCGACCGCCTGATGGCGCTCTTTGTGGGCATCGCTGACGCCAACAAGGACGGCGACATCACCGAGGAAGAGCAGGGCGTACTGAACGTGGCACTCAATGCAGGCTGGGATTACCTGGTCAAGCTGGGTGTCACTGAAGAGGATGCCGGTTCCCTGCTGAACGACTGGGATGATGAGGCCGCCGACCGTGTGCGCGATCTGGTGGCTTCTGTGCTACCCGAGGGCGAGGATGAAGCCGGTTCTGAGATTGACAGTTTCGTGTTCTCTGAAGAAGACCAGGAATCCGCCCTGGATGCTGTTCTGGATGCCGTGTACCGGAAGAAGCTGGTTGTTCGCAACGGCAAGAAGGTTCGCGTCAACAAGCGTATTTCCGGCGTGGTTCGGCTTTCTCCCAAGCAGAAGGTCGCCATCCGCAAAGCGCGCATGAAGAGTCATTCTGCCGGAGCCATGATGCGGCGCATGAAGTCCATGCGCCTGCGCCGTAAGTCCGGTCTGTAAATAACCGCTGCCGAGGGGCTTTAGGCGCCGCTGTGCAATAGCCGGTGGCGCCGTTTTTTATGCCATGAACAACTTTCCTATCGGAATGCCCGCCAGCTTGACCGGCCCTGTTCTCACGTCTTTGTGGGATGGCCTGTCGCCACACCTCATAGCGTCGTTCTACGAGGTTGCCAAAACGGGCGAACATACATGGGGCCGCATCGAGGGCGAGGGCGGCACTGACCCGGTGACGGTGCTTGCGCCGCTGACCGAGGCCAATCTGGAAATGGTGCTCAACTGGCAATCGCCATTCGAGCAATCCGGCCCCGAGTCACGCGCCCCCGCGCTGATGGCAATGCTCCAGTCCGGCGCGTTGCAGCCGGTGGTGGATGCCGTGATGGGCAAGCAAAAGGAAGGCGAGGGCGATGCGCAGTCAAAGTCCGGCGAGTTCCTGAAGCAGTTTGAGGGCCGTACCGGCATTACCAAGCTGAACAGCACCCAGGTTTTCAACGGTATGCCGCCAGTCAAAATTACCGTGGTGGCGCTGTTTCGGGCTTGGCGCAATGCGGCCAGCGAGGTCGAAGCGCCGTTTGACAAGCTGATGGAGTGGGCGCTTCCCGTGGAGCTGTCCGAGGATGGATCTGTGCTGGCGCGGGCCGTGGAGACGGCCAAGGGCGACATGGGCTACATCGAAGCCCTGATGCCATCGAAGTCTCCGACGCGGATAGCCATGAAGTACAAGGGCCGCGTGTTTTCTCCCCTGGTTATCGAATCCATCGGCATGCCATTGAGTTCGCCGGTGAACAGCAGCGGGCAATTCGTCCAGCTTGCCGTACCCATGACGCTTTGCACCTTGACCGCGCTCGACCGCAAGGACTGGAGCAATGCGTCGTTTGCTTCTCTGTAGGAGGGAGCGTGATTCATTTTCCACCACTGCGCACACGCCGCCTGACGGTGCAATTGCGTGAGCTGAGTATCAGCGAGTCGGTCGCCATCGCCGCCATGCCGCCCCACCTTGAGGAAGCCGAGTGTACGGCCTTCCTGCGAGCTGCCGTGCAGTCCGCAAAGGGCATTGAAGATCCCGCGCACTGGACGGTGCAAGAGCGGATGCTGGCTGTATGTCACTACCTGGCCTCCACGTCCGATGATGGCCCGGATTTCGCCGTCGGTGGCGGGCATTACTCGGACTACCTGGACGGCGCGTCCGATATACAGACCCAGGCACCCATGATTGAGCTGGGCGAGCTGGGCGGCGATACCTGGAAGATTCAGAACCTGACCGGGCGCATGGTGGAGTCCATTGAGCGCATGGAGGGCGAGATACAGAACGCCTCCGGCCAGCCGTTCACGGGCCGCCTGCACTGGATTCTGGGCGGCATGGCAGCGCAGTTGGTGCGCGCCAGCGAGGAGGCGCCGGATACGGCCATGGCCGATGGTGCATTCGATGAATACCTTGTGGAGCGTATGCGCGTGATGGCGGCCTTCCCTGGCAGCGACTTCGAGGCGCTGATGGGCATGTACCTGACGGGCCGTCAGAAGCTGAATCACCTGTTCAAGATCGAGTTTTCACCCGGCGGCGTCGTGGCTATGCCGAAAGGAGGGGCGGCAGCGAACCTGCCGCCAGCGCGATTTCCGGTGCGTACCTGCCTCTCTCGCGTCGCGCTCGAACTGGTCGGAAAACCTGATGAGTCTGGCGTCTAGCCTGACCCTATATTCATCAACATCCCTAGCCGAAGCCATGCAAATGCAACCGAGCGTGGCAAGGAAATTCTTTGAGGGCAAACCGTTCAACGATTGGAAAAAAGGAAGGGAGTCCGAATTGAAGATGCAAGCGGCAATTGTGAATCGGCTGAATGACGTGATACGCGCCAGTGTGATCGTCGCTAAGACCATTTCAAGGACTCGACAACTATGACCGAGAAAGTAAGTGATGAGCGCTGTTTGCCAGCGGAGACGATTTCCGCCCGTGCCGCTGACCGCGCAGTGAAAAAGGTGTTCGCCATTCTCGGGGTGGACATTGACCGGCCGGAAAGCATCGAAGAGTTCCGCGCCGACCTGCGGTTTGGCAGGAAGCTGCGCCGGATTGCCGACCACGGAACCTTGGCGTTCATAGGCGTCGTGGCTGCGGCGCTGGCCGCCGCAATTTGGGCTGGCGTGGTGTCAAAGATTTCTGGGGGCAACTGATGAAAATCGAAGACCTGTTCCGCAACCTGCTTGGCGCAATTACCAAGCCAGCAGCCCAAGCGCCTGCGCCCGTCGTCGTGTCGGGCCAGGCTGAACCCGTTGTGAGCAATCCGCCCGCGCCCGGCACCGTGGTGACTTTCGAGGCGGCATTCGAGCGCCTGATAGGCCACGAAGGCGGGTATGTGAACCATCCTGACGACCCTGGTGGAGAAACGAACTGGGGAATCACGCTGCGCACCGCCCGCTCTGCCGGGTACACCGGCAGCATGCGCGACCTGACGCGGGAGCAGGCCAAGGAAATCTACCGGGCCGAATATTGGAGCCGCGCGCGCAGCGAAGAGCTGGATGGCGCAATTGCGTTCCAGGTGTTCGATGCTGCCGTGAACCACGGTATCGGCAACGCTATCCGGTTCCTGCAACGCGCTGCCGAGGTGGCGGACGATGGCGCTATCGGCCCCGTGACTCTGGCCGCAGTGAAGGCGATGAGCGTGACGGACGTTCTGGCCCGGTTCAATGCCGAGCGACTGATTTTCTACACCAACCTATCAACCTGGGGTTCGTTTGGCCGTGGCTGGGCGCGCCGTGTGGCTGGCAATCTGCAATACGCAGCGGAGGATTCGTAATGGAATGGAAAGATATTGCGGGGATAGTCGGCAAGGCTGCCCCCATCGTGGGCGGGCTGATTGGCGGCCCTGCTGGGGCTGCCGTGGGCGGTTTGGTGGCCTCTGCCCTGGGAACCGAGGCGACGCCTGACGCCATTTCTCGCGCGCTGGAAACTGACCCGCAGGCCGCTGTAAAGCTCAAGGAGCTGGAGGTCAATTCCAAGACGCAACTCCAGACCCTGGCCGTAACTGCCGAAAACAACCGGCTCCAGGCGGCTGCCGTGCAGTACGCGGCGGAGGCGGCTGACCGCGACAGCGCCCGGCGACTGGCCGCGCAGCAGACGAAGGACTGGGTGCGCCCGTCCGTTACCGTGCTCTTGCTCATGGGAGCGGGCGTCATTGTCTGGTTCGTTTTCTCTGGCATGGCCGACGGCCTGCTGAAAGACGCCACGGCCAGCCTGACCATCGGCACCATCATCGGCTACTGGTTCAACGAACTGAAGCAGGTGCTGGCGTTCTGGTTCGGAACTACTGGCGAATCGCAGCATGCGAACGAGGAAGTCCGGCGTTTTGCCGTTACGCCCGGCTCCGTAACCATCGACTCCGTGCCGAGCAAGAAATAGTCCTGTCCGGCTGCCGCTCCCCCTGCTGGCAGCCGGAAAACAAGGGGGTGCGGCGTGGCGGCGCACCCGTACAGTGCAGGGGTGACTTCACACACCATAAGGACACGAAATGACTGTTTCCAATGCTGCCTATCTCAAGGGCTTTTATGACCAGACCGCCGCCCTGGGCGCGAAGGTCATTTCCAGCGACTTCACATTTGAAATCGAAGGTTTCGAGGGCAATTACCTGCTGTGCAAGCAGGCTCCCTGGCCCGAGCTTTCGCCCGCCGGTGAAATCGAGGTTCCCACTCCGCTTGGCGCTACCCTGTGGCAGCCCCAGCAACTGAAGGTTGCCCAGCAGGGCCAAATCTCCCTCATGGAGACGGTCGCCGGTAACATCGACCAGATGCTGGTCGAGCTGATTACCCGTGGCGGCACGTACCCCAGCGGGGGCGGCACCTTTAATGCGAAGATCTACGAAGGCACTCCCCAGAAGTTCCTGCGGGCCAAGCGCATCATTGATGCGTTCATCCAGATGGACATCCCTGACCGTGACTGGGAGAACCGTTCGCAGCCGCTCTTGTTCAGCGGAACGATCTTCTACCACTACTTCGGCGAACTCATCCCTGGCAACTCGGGTGACTACCGCTGATGACCAGGCTGGCCGACTTGGCGAAATCCTTCGCAGAGGATGAGCGGCCAGCGGGCAACCTGCTGGACGATGAGTCTGTTTTGGCTCAAGCCATTGCTGCAACCCGGTTCTACGCCGGGTTTGCAGCTTTGCGCGACCATGAAGGCAAGGAGCCGCCGGAGCAGTCCATAGGCGGCGATACCGGCATCACCACGTCAGAGTGGGCGCTGGTGCGACCGCTGTTCTTGCTCTACATGGAGCGGGAGACGGCGCTGCAACTGGAGGCATCGCGCGGCATGGGCGCCGACCCATTCGGGCGCTCATCCAGCGAAATCGCCATCGAAATCACGCAACTCGAATCGGAAATGCCGCGCAAGGCGTTTTATCAGCCGATCATCACCATATAAGGGGCGGCCATGCTCCTATTCCTAGAAAACGGCAAGCAGGTACGCGGCGACCTTATCAAGTCCGCCACGTTGCGCTCCGACATGGCTCCCGTACCTGTGACCCTGGAGGCCGACATTCGGGCCGGTGACGATAGCCTGGAGCTGGACAAGATGCTGGCCGAGGGCAAGACGCTGGAAATCGGCGGTGGCGACAAGCTGCATATCGTCAAGTCCGTCCGCACTGCTGGGCGGACAACTCAAGCCGAGCGCGAAGTGGCTGCATATCGCGTCACGGCGCTGCTTGATTCCTGTCTTGGTGCGGCCTACGTCCGTAGCCGGGCCATTATCAAAGAAGATGCCGCGCTGTCCGCCATTTACAAGGCGGCAGGCGCGACCCTGAAGGCGGTAGATGCTGACTTCCCTGTTCCTCGTTTTTATTGCCCGGTGGGTGAAACGCCGACGTTCCATATTTCCCGCGCCCTGCAAGAAGAGGGCGGCGTTGTGCGCTGGCGTAATGGCAAGCTCCAATTCATCCGCCTGCCTGACCTGTTCACGCAAGAGTCTGTACTGACGCTTCCTGACAACGCTTCGGATGATGTAGACGGCGGCTTCCTGGAGCGCCACGAGGTTCCGTGGTTCTTTTCCCTGGATGCGGCAGGGCAGGCCGTATTCGGTGCGCGCGACAAGCCCCGTGTGGTTCGATTTTCGCCGCATAAGAATGTGCAGCGGCTACGGAACATGACACGGTGCCTGGTGCATCGCAAGACCGTGAAAATCAACTATGACGCTCGCCTGGGTGCGGGTGACCTGATTGCCTTCGCGGGTGGCCTAAAGCTCGCCGTCATCACCGCTGCGCACTTCTTCAGCAGCGGAACGGACGACGGCGGCGACAGCGAAACCTACACCCGGCTATGGCTGGGCGCACTGGAGGAATGATGCAATACGGAACCATGCCGGGGCGCTATCCGGCTATCGTGCGCTCCTACGACCAAGCCAAGCGGACATGCCGCGTTGAAATACCGGGCCTGACCGATGGCGGCGACGTGCTGCCGGAAGCCGAAATCGAATACCCAATAGGCGACAAGTCGCGGGCGGGGGCGAATACCACAGAGCTTGAGATCCTTTCGGGCGACACAGTTTGGGTGGCATTTATCGGCGGCGACGCGCGCTATCCGATCATCACTGGCTACAGAAACCCGGAGGCTGGCAACTCCGCCGACTGGCGGCGCTGGCACCATCCGAATATAGAGCTGCTGGCCGACGGCACCATGCGCCTGGCTGTCGGGCCGTCTGAAATCGTGATGACGCCTGACGGCATTGTGATGAATGCCCCGCGAATCGACATGAACTGATATGCCGCTGACCTGGACACCTGACCCCGCTACCGTGCCATGGCATGACGTACAGGCTGATGAGGTCTGGACGGAAGGCCCGATAACCGCCGTAGACCCAGAGGCGCTTCTGACTGTCGTGGGGTACTCCTGCGAGATAGTCGGGCCGGAGCCGCTGGAAGGCTTGGTGGTGGATGCTGGCGCAGCAGGCGTTACGCTGTCTGCGCCGAATACTCTGGCCCATGTGTTCCCTCCTGTGGAAATCGAATATCAGATACAGGGCGTCACGGGGTTCTGCGCCAACTTCGATGAGCTGCCCGAAGAGGCCGATGAGGTGATCCGCTATATCCCGAATCCGGCCAACACGAAAGACTGGACGATTCGCGTAAGCGCGAAGTGCAGCGACGGCTCAACGCACACCGGGGATTTTGTGCTGCGCGTTTGGGCGAACTTCGACCCAGGCCGCGACCAACTCAAGGAGGCCGTCAATGCCCGCCGTCGCTAGATTTGGTGATACCTGCACCGGACACGGCTGCTTTCCCGCGCGCGCCAATGATGAGGCGTCCGCCAACGTGTTCGTGAATGGTCTGGGCGCCCACCGGCAGGGCGATCACTGGGTAACGCACTGCTGCGGCCCGTCGTGCCACGATTCTGCCCTGGCGTCCGGCTCCAGCACCGTGTTCGTGAACGGCAAGCCCCTGGGCCGTATAGGCGACTCGGTGGCATGTGGCAGCGCCGTAGCCACCGGCTCCGGTAACGTGTTCGCTGGTGGCTGACCTGCCGGAAAACCGGGCGGCTCCGGGCGGGGCCAGGCTCCCATAATGCCTTCAGTCTGATTATCTGGGGGCAACATGAAAAACCTACTGTTTAGTTTTGAAGACCTTTCGACCAAGGATAAGGCCGTCAAGCAGGCCGCCCGCTACTTTTCCCGCGCGGGCGCGAACGTCGTTCAGCAAGAGGTTATCCCGACCGTCAAACGCACTTCCGGTATCTCGTACCGTGAAATGGCGCTGACTTTCGCGGACTCCCAGCGCGTCCTGCTGCGCATCAAGCAGTCCGGCGACATATTCCAGGTGGTGCTGAACGGCAAGCCTCTGCCGATCAAGAGCCAGGACGATCACGTCAAGGCCATCGCCGAAATCGTGAAGGCTATGGATGCGGGCCGCTCCCGGTTCCAGAAGCTGATGGCCGCCGCCAAGGTTCGCCCGCCGGTGGGCATTCGCACTGCCGCCCCGCGCATGGAGCAGGTGCTGACCGAAAAGCGCGACGCTCTGCGCAGCGCCATTGATGATGTTCGCCAGCAGATAGCGTCCTTGAGGGGCGCGGCAGCGGCAGCATGATGACGGCTGAAAAAATCGCCCGGCGGCTGCGCGAAGTGGCTGCCGAAATGGAGCAGTTGGGCGCGGCCATGGACTATTACGGCGGGTTCAATGGCCGCATGGCGCGCCATGGCCGGGAAATGGTTGGCGCTGCCGGAATTGCCCGTGATTGGGCTGAAGAAATCGAGTCCGCCAAGACGGGCGAGTAGCGGAAAAAGCAGCCCTTTTCCTGCGATGCCCAGCCATACCATGCCTGCATGGACAATCTATTTACTCATATCGAGAACGCCGCTCACAGCGGGGCTTTTGGGGATAACGACCTTCCCAGGCCCAGCGAGGCAGAGTGTGCCGCCGGTAACTACAAGGTAGGGCGGGCCAGCTTCCACGGCCTTCCGGTAGCCATCGAGCAGCCGCGCGGCACGTATCGCACTGGGAAAGACGCCAACGGCAAGTGTTGGGTCAACCGCATGGCCGCGCACTACGGCTACATCAGCGGAACCAAGGGAAACGATGGCGACGCGGTGGATTGTTTCATCGGCTTCTACCCGCAATCCGAGCGGGTTTTTGTCATCAACCAGAACATCGGCGGGCGCTTCGATGAGCACAAGGTAATGCTTGGGTTCCCTGATGAGGATTCCGCGCGCCGGGCCTACCTGGACAGCTATGACAGAGGGTGGAACGGGCTTGCCAGCATCGTTCCGTGCTCAATTTCTCAACTCAAGTGGTGGCTCAAGCGTGGTGACACGAGCCGCCCGCTCCGCGACCTCCCACCTGAAGGACTGGAAACCATGACTCGAAAAGTTCAATGGAACAACGATGCGCAGCCGCTTGGCAGCACGCTTGACCAAATTCTGTATCAAATTCGTTGCGCGGATGCTGGCGAAGGCTTGCTGATGGACGCGGTGACGCCCGAGGAAATAACCGAGGACTCGGACGGCATCCTGACGTTCGACGCCCTCGTGTCGCCCTACGCCCGGCTGGAGCGCAAGATGGAGCTGCTGCGCGGCATCATGGAGCGAGCCGGGGATAAGGTAAAGCCGGTCGCCATGCAGATCACCGAGCCGTTCAAGCAGCGCGGCGTGGCCCACGTTGCGGTCATATTCGAGCTGTCCGACGGCCAGACCGTTTCCATCTACTTTCACAACCCTGACGGGAGTCCGGGCAAGATGGCCCCGACCGATGAGGTTATCTCGTGGAAGTGGCTGCTGAACAAGAAGGACATCACCATTGTGGTGGCGCCCGAGCGCGGCTCCGACCTGAACGTGCGCGAGGTGGCCCGCCGCATCATGCGCCTGTCCGAGAAGAACAGCGCGGCGTTCCAGCGCGTGAATGCCCGTCGCGCCGAGCGTATGGGGGCGATTCAAGCGCTGAAAAATGAAATCAGCGAACTGGAAACCGAATTGGCCTCTGCGCAGAACGAGCTGGAAGTAGCAAAGGTCGAGGTCGAGGAAGCCAAGAACCGCAAGGCGCGTGATTACGCCGATGCCGTGCGCAAGGTGAGCGCTATCAGCGACGCCTACACGCGCGCCACCGAGAATGGCGGCGTAGATCCGACCACGGGCAAGACGGCCAACGAACTGATGGTTGAGATTGATCGGGAATCCGCGCAGGTGACCCGTCTGAAAGCCATTGCCAATGGCGAAGACCCTGGCCCCGAGGGGCCGCATAAGTCCGTGCTGGTGCTTCAGGCGTTGGTCGCCGACCACGGCTGGAATCGCATGGGTTCCGATGGCGTGGTGAAGACGTTTGCCGGGCTTGAGACAGCCGGGGAGCTTTCGCCCGACGGTTCGCGCCGTGTGTTTGCCGGGTATCAGTTCGACGGCGAACGCAGGCGCTACATTTCTGTGTCGTTCGGGGGTGATGAGCTGTTCGACATCGACGGGCGCGACCGTGAGCCTGCCGATATCGCCCGCGAACTGAATCAGCGTGTTGACGCTTGGGTGGCAAGCCGTCGTGCGGCGCAGAGCCAAGAGGGGCAGGATGGCGGCGAGTCGGACGCCGACCAGCTTGCTGAAGCCATCAGCAGCAAAGGCGGCGCCAATCGAGAGGCCGTTGATCGCTGGATTGGCCGGTTTGGGGAAGAGGGCGCCCGTGCGCTGGCCCAGTCGGATTACAGCCGCATGGCTATCTTCAAGATTATCGCCAGCTCCATCAGCCCGAATCGTGAGCTGATGGATGCTGTCAATGCGGACACCGGAATCGCCGCGTATTGGAGCGCGTCGCCGGAGTCGGTGAAGGCGCTTAGTGCGGAAGCGTTTGCAGCACTACTTGAGTCCGGCCATGAGGATGCCGGTGATCGTTCCCGTGAATTGGCGTACCTGGTGCTGCGGCACAGCACAAAAAAGGCCGAGCTGGATTATGTCCGGGCCTTGGGCGGTATGAAGAATAGTGCGCGATTCACGACCCAAGCCGCTGGCGGAAAGCTGTTCAAGATGGTGCAGCCGTACCTGCCGAGCCAGCCCGCACCCGAGAGCGAAGAGGCTACGCCTGATGCCGAGCAGACGGACTTGAGCTACCGCAGCGTGGAGGGTGGGTTGTTCACTGCGTTCTTTGCCAACACCCCGGCAGGACAGGAGGCTTGGAACACCATGAACGCCACACAGGGCAGTGAAAACGGCAAGGTACTGGCTTCGCATACTGATGCGGTCGTCAAGCAGCTACGTGACGCGGGCTACACCGTGGCGGAAGACTCTTCGCCGCTACCGTCGATTGAAGAGGTCGCCGCCGAGCTTGAGGAATCTTCCCGAGGGCTTGAAGAGCGCCAGCGCGAGCTGATCGACGCCTACATGACCGCCTGGAGCGAAGAGGCCGAGCAGATCAACGTGGCTGTGGCTTCGGTGAACTGGGATGCCATTGTGGATGGCGAAACGGCAAAGGCCGAAATCGAGCGCCTGCATGCTGCCGTCAATACTGACCGGCCCGTGGAAAAGGCCAGCGCGGCGCTGGAGGCCGCCGGTATCAAGACGTGGGATGAACGTCTGTCGGGGCTTGCTGAAACCGACGGATTCAGGGCGCAGGGCGCTGCCATCGAAGCCTACCGGCAGGCTGTTGACCGGATTCAGGCGGTAGCCAAGGAGAAACTGATTGAGTCGGGCAGGGCGGCCCTGGCCGGGCTGGATTCCGATACGCCGCTGGTAGACGTAGCGCGCGCGGTGTTCGCCAGCCATGGTATCGACGCTGGCGGCGGTGTTCCGGCGATTGTCCAGGCCATCGAAGGCAAGGACGTTGACTGGGCCTGGGGCTTTCTGCGGAACCTGGAGAACAAGGCCAGCGCCGACATTTTCGAACGCGCCACCGGCATCAAGCTGGCCGGTACGCAGCGCGAACGCCGCGCGCAGCTCGATGCGTGGGCGGGCATCACGCCAGAGCGCCGCGCAGAGATTGAGGCACAGCGCACCGAACGACGCGAACGTGAGAAGCGCGAAGATAGTCTGAAATGGGCTTGGCGCGACCTTGAGCACATGAATGTGCGTGTCAATGATGGCTCCGTGAAGAGCGGGCAAGGATTCCTGGCGCACATTTTCAACCAGGGGTTCCAAGAGGTAGTCGCGCGCAAGCGTGGTGCTGCGACAGCTTATTACGCCAGCAACGGCGACAGCTTTACCGGCTTGCGTAACAAGGCATTCAACGGGTTCATGAAGGCCGCGCTGGCCTATGGCGGACTGCGCCAAGCCCTGGAGCTTGTGGGCGGAATTGAGTCGCCGGAGAGCGCAGGGCAGCCGGGTGAAGGCGAAATGAGCGATGCGGACAAGATCGCCGCCGTGGATGCCGCATACCAGTTTGAGGGGGCAACGGAAGGATTCAAGCTCTGGCTGCATTCCTCCTTGAACGATGAGGAATATTCCCCGTTCGTGACTGCAAAGGCCATGGATACCGCCGTCAAGGCGCATGGCGCTTCGGTCGATTGGGCGCTTGCAGCAGGCGCGGCCATGGACGACACCGGCGCTGCGGTCGTGGCCCTTGAGCAGTCTCTGGCGGTGCTGGAGAACAATGAGCCGATCAATCGCGCCGAGGGCAACGACGAGCAGGCCGACTTGGAGGCGCACACTGCCGCCAGCATCCGCGAGGCCATCGAAGAGCTGTCCGAGGACGAGTATTCGCCCAGCGAAGAGGAAATGGGCGGCACGTTCGACCCCGAGACGGAAGTGGCAACCATGGACAGCGCCGAAGAAGCCGGAGAGCGGCCAGTGGCCGCGCTTCTGGAGTCGTTGCGGGCATTTCTGGGTCATTCGGCCACGCTTGACGCCGCCAGCAGCGCCAGCCATGTCGGCGTCATCAAACAGGACGGAAAGGTTATGGGCCGTATCGACATTGCCGGTGATGGAAAGGCCATGATTTACGTCGGGGAATCCGGCGATGAGCGCGTGAAAGACAGCGAGGGGCAGCCGTTCATGTATTCCGAGGATGACGCTGAAAGGATGGTGGCGGCGCTACTCGCGGCCAAGCAGGAGCCGGATGCCGCGCCTTCTGCGGAATCGACGGGCCGGGAGAAAACCCGCGCGGACGCGCTCAAGGTGCTGACTGATACCGGCATGAACAAATGGATGTCCGAGGCCCAGAACAAGGCCGTTATCGACGGCCTGATGGGCGAAGAGTGGCAGTTCTTCGCTGACAAGATGAAAGAGCTTGCCGCCACTATCGCCAGCATGCCGAAGACCTATGACCAGGACGGCAAGGGCGAAGAGGCAATCGCGCATCTGCACTATTTCAGGGGTTCCGGCGACTGGTACATCACCGAGAAGGACATGGAGGGCGTAGGCACCGAGCAAGCCTTTGGCCTGGCCGACCTGTACGGCGATGGCGGAGAGCTTGGGTATATCAGCATCCAGGAGCTGCGCGAAGCTGGCGTGGAGCTGGACTTCCATTTCACGCCGAAGGCCGTGCGCGAAGTGCGCAAGAAGCCTGCCGAAACTGCGCCGCCTGCTGGTGGCGAGCCTGACGAAAAGCAGGTTGATCGCTCGCTGTTTCAGTCGGTGATCGACGGCACAGCCCCGAACATGCTGGCTCCCGAACTGGCCGACGAGCTGGAAATAGCCTATCTGCGCAACCAGAGCGACCCCGAGCTGGCGGCGCTGTTCGAGCAAGCCGTTATCGCCTACCAGGCCGCCATGATGGCAGCCACGTCCAGCCTTGCGTAAGGAAAAGAGAAAATGCTGAACCGAAATTCCCTTGATGATGCGGCTGGCGGTGTGCTGGCCCGCTTGAAGCTGGTGGGGGAGCTGGCCCGAATCAAGGGCGAACTGAATGATGTAGGCGCGGGGCCGGTCGCGGCCATGAAGCGCCTGAAGCTGGTTTCGCGCGCGAACCAGATCCGTGCGTCGCTTGGCGCGGCAGCACCCCAGGCGAGCGCAGCACCAGAAGCTGCGCCGGTGGCGGAGCCGCAGGCCGCTGCCGCCCCTGAACCGCAGCCAGAAGGCGGCCCCGAAGAGGTGCTGGAGCCGCGCAACCAGACTGCGCAGTATTACGAGTTCGACCCGAACCGAAAGCCAGCGCAGCGCAAGAAGGACAACGCCGAGGCCATGGCGCTGCTGGCGCGCATCGACGCGGGCGAGGTGGCCGCGTCCAGCCTGACGCCAGAGGAAAAGCTGGCCCTGGCGAAATACTCCGGCACCGGCGGCGCGCTGATCGGCGCAGACGGCAAGAAGGGAAGCGCCTACGAGTATTACACTCCCAAGCCGATTGCCGAAGGCATTTGGTCGCTCATGGAGGAGCTGGGCTTTGCTGGCGGAAAGGTGCTTGACCCGTGCGCGGGCGTGGGCATCTTTGGTGCCACCGCGCCGCTGAACGCCGCCATCGACGCCGTGGAGCTGAACGAGACTTCGGGCCGTATCAATGGCCTGGTGAACGCTGGCCCAGGCTACAGCGCCACGGTAGCACCATTTGAGCGAGTGGCCGCCGCCACGCCCGATGAGCAGTACGACGCCGTGGTGACGAACGTGCCGTTTGGTGGCGTGGCTGACCGGGGCGGAAACCAATTGCTGGATGACCGATACCAGAAAGAGCCGCTGCAAAACTATTTCATTCTGCGGACGCTTGAGAAGCTGAAGCCCGGCGGCCTGGCCGTGTTCATCACGCCGCCCCGATGCGTTACCGGCAAGGGTGGCAAGGAAGAAGAGCTGCGCGTGAAGGCCAGCTACATGGCCGAGTTCCTGGGAGCGTACCGATTGCCGAATGCCGTGTTCGGCACGGCCAGCGCGGACACAATGACCGACGTGATCGCGTTCCGCAAATACAGCCGCGAAGCCCTGGACAAGATCGCCGAATTGCGGGAGCAGTCGCCCAAGGCGCTGGTGGAGGCCAATGTGCAGTGGCAGCCGTTCGTCAACGGTCGCTACTTCGACGGCGAGGGCAAGCGGTTCATCCTGGGCGACTTCGTACCGAAAGACCCCAACAAGTTCCGCGACGTTGACCGCGTGGTGACGCGCCAGCCCATTGCCGAGATTGCCCGGATGCTCAAGCGCTTCCCCGGCTCGCGTGTGGACTGGGAAATGCTGGGAACAGTCGAAACCACGCCCATCGTGTACCGCGACGGCGACACCATCACGCAATCTGGGCAGACCCTGCAAATGCAGGATGGCCGGTGGGTTCCCATGGCTCGCACCGAGAGTAGCGCCAGCATGGCGGAACTGGTCGGCAAGCTGGCAACGCCTTACTCCGCGTTCGAGGGCCGCGTACAGTGGGCCGACGCCGTGCAGTGCGTCGAGCACATGATTGAAACGTCGCAGTCGCTCGATATTCCCGCGTGGCTGCGCGGCGCGGTCGCGGAAATCCGTCACCTGAAGGATGAGGGCCAGAGGGCGCAGTTCTGGAATGCGGGCATCGTCGGTATGGCCGCCGACCAGGTGTTTGAAGAGCGCATGGGTGAAGAAACCGGCGTGAACTTCGCCGAAGAATACCCGGCGTTGTCTGATGCCATGCAGCGCGTGTCTGTTGCGGCCAGGAAGCGACCGGCGGCCATCGGCGGCAAGCTGCGCGACGGCCTGGCTTTCATCGGCAACCACTACCAGAAGAAAACCGGCTTTTCTGCCGTCTGGCGGGGCGACGTGCGGCAGGAAGCGCCTACGGTCGAGATTACTGCCGACGCCAGCTTTGAAGGGCTGCGCTACAAAACGAAATCTATCTGGGTGAGCATGGAGGATGCGCGCGCCATCTACGGCGACGGGTTCGACCCATACGCCGATGCTGACTGGTGCGTTTCGCCCGACGGCAAGAGCGTCACGCGCGCCGATGACTATTACATCGGCAACTATGCCGAGTTCCTGCGCCGCGTGGATGCCGACATTGCCAGCGCGGAGAACGAGGACATCCGGGCCAAGCTGCTGCGCCAGAAGATCGACGCCGAAAGCCGAATCGACAGGGTGGACGTATCCAAGCTGTCGTTCAACCTGTTCAGCCCGCATGTCACGCATGAGGAAAAGGCCGAGTTCCTGCGCCGCTTCGTGCATCCGTCCGCCGCTGTTGTGTACGACGAAAAAACCGGCGTAAAGCGCGTGGACATCGACGTGCCGGGCAGCAGGCTGACAGACCGTGAAAAGCTGCTGAATCGCATTGGCGACTACCTGAAGAACGGCACGATCACGCTGGGCGGGGCCAAGCTGGATATGCCGGATGCCCAGGCGCTGCAAGAGCTGCGTCGCATGGTGAATACCGCCAATGAGCAGTTCAACGGCTGGGCGCGCGGCAACCGTGCCGTTATCTCGCGCCTGGAGGCGACCGCCTCTGACCCGGAGCGCCTGCGCTTCCGGCAAGTTGAGGATGAAGCGCCCATGCCGATACCGGGCATGAGCGAGGGGTTGACCCTGCACGGCTACCAGAACGCCTATGTGCGCAAGACCAGCCGGGAGTTCGGCGGAATCAACGGGTTTGGCGTGGGCCTGGGCAAAACCTTCACTGCGCTGGCCGCTACGCAGTACGCGCAGAGCATCGGCGTCAAGAAGAAAACGCTGTTCGTCGTTCCCAACTCCGTGCTGTCCAACTGGCGCAAGGAGGCCATGCGGGCCTATTCCAGCACGGACGATTGCCTGTTTGTGGGCCTGCGCATTGCCAAGGATGGGCGCGCCACGATCAGTTCCAGCAACTTCGACGCCGACCTGACTGCGGTGATGGAGAACCGGCACAGCAAGATTTTCATGACGCTGGAGGCGTTCGAGCGCATCCGCATGCGTGATGAGACGATCAGCGAGTACGAGGCGTTCATGCGCCGGGCTGACGCCAGTTTCTCGGAGAGCATGGACAAGAAGGAAGACGAGCGCGCCAAGAGCAAGCAAGCGGGCCTACTGTCCATCCTGTCGGACAAGCGTGGCAGCGCCCCCTACATCGAGGACATGGGCGTGGATAGCGTCGTCTTCGATGAGGCCCACGTTTTCAAGAACTCCGCGCAGACCGTGGACTTCAAAGGGGCCAAGTTCCTTTCGATGTCGCCAGCATCCAAGCGTGGCATCGACGCCCAGGCCAAAGCATGGTTCATTCGCGGGCAATCCCCGCTGAAGGACGGCGTTCTGATGCTGACGGCAACGCCGATCACGAACAGCCCACTGGAAATGTACGCCATGCTGTCGCTGGCCGTCGGCCATGAGCGCGTGAACGACCTTTGCCTGGGCATCAAGGGCGCCGACAACTTCATGGAAATGATGTGCATCAAGGAGAACCAGGACGATGTGACCATGGACGGCGTGGCGCGCACCACCGATGTCTTTGTCGGCCTGAATAACGTCGGGGTGCTCCGCAAGTCCATCGGTGAGGTGGCGACCATCAAGAGCGCGGCTGACGTTGGCGGGCAGATCATTGTGCCGGAGCGTGAGGAAAAGCCCACGCCCGTCACGTTGCCTGATGCCGTGGTGGAACGTCTGAAGCTCTACAAGAGCGCCTTCCGATACGCCATTGATGAGCTGGCCGAGAAGTCGCCGAACCGTGGCGACCCGGAAGCCTACGACCAGGTTGCCCAGCACTTCGGCGAAGAGCTGAACCTGATTGGGCATCCTTTCAACCTCATCAATAAGATGACCATGCTCATTGCTGACCCAGAGCTTGACCAGCGGGCCAGTTTTTATAGCTACCTGTCCACCCAGGCGGACAAGGCCAAGCAGGCCATCGAGCAGTTCAACGCCCGCAAGATCACCGAGGAACGCCCCCGGCCCGGCCCGATGACGGATGAAAGCGCCATTGTCGGGAAGAAAAAGGTGAAGGACTCCGGCGGCAACGAAACCGAACTGCTGAAGATCGAGGTGCGGGCAAGGGCCATTGATGGCGGGCGCGTGGTGATCGACAGCATTGACCCGGACGTGCAGAGCGCATTCGAGGCTATCGCGGACAAGATCGGCCTTGACCTGGACGTGTCCGTGCCGCCCAAGCTGGCCGCCATGCTCGAAAACTTCCAGAACGAGCAGGCCAGTCCGCGTGGCATCGACGCCAGCGGCAAGGCGACCAGCGTGGTCAAGCAGATCGTGTTTTGCGACATCCTGCCGCTGCACAACAAGATCAAGCGCCTTTTGACGCGCCGTGCCGGTGTGCCAAGCAGCGCCATTGCCATTATCACGGGCCGCACCAACAACACGCCGGACGAAATCCTGGCCGTTCAGGACGGCTTCAACGGCGTGGGCGAGGACAGCAAGTATCAGACGGTGATCGCCAACGAAAAGGCGGAAGTCGGTATCAACCTTCAGAAAGGAACGCAAGCGATTCACCACCTGACCATCGGATGGACGCCGGACAGTCTGGAGCAGCGCAACGGGCGCGGTGTTCGGCAGGGCAACGCGACCGAGCGAGTGAATCTCTACTATTACGATGCTGACGGCACCTTTGACACCAGCAAGCGTTCCATGGTGAACAAGAAGGCTGACTGGATTGGGCAGGTTATGGACGTGAACGGAACCGGCAGCGTGTCCGTGGCTGGCGGGCTGTCCAGGGAGCAGATGGAAGCACTCATTGATGTGGTGGGCGACGTTGACGCCATGCGCCGGATGCAGGAGACGATTGCCGCCAAAGAGGCCGAATCGCGGGCCTCCAACAACCGCGACCGGCAAATGATCAACCTGGATACCATCCGCAAGCAAAATACCTTCCTGAACGACAACCGGGCTGCCGATAGTTTCGTGATTCGCAAGATCATCGGCCTGTTCGGGCTGGAAAGGCAGGCCGACAAGCTGCGGGATCGTATTGCCAACCCGAAGGCAACGGCTACCGCTGTTGCCCGCAATGAAAGCCTGCTGGCCGAGCTGATGGCAAGCATAGGCGGCCTGCGGCGCCAGATCGAGGAATCGGCCACGCTGCACCGCTCGCAATGGAGCGGAGGCGGGCAAACCAGGGAGCCTGCGACTCTGGATAGCTTCTTTGCTGCTGTGCGTAGCGGTAAGAAGCAGAAGGACGATGATATTGAGGCCATGCTGCGCGGGCGCTCTTACCCGTCGTTCGGGCTTGAGATTGTCGAGGGCGGCCCGATCACCAACGAATGGCAGGCTGAAGTCGATATGGCGGAATCCATGATCGAAGAGGCCAAGGCCGCGTTCGCCCGCCAAGCCGAGGAAGCGGGTGGATACCCCGCTGACGTGGCCGAAGCCATTGCCCGAGGCGATGGGGTTGTCTACAACGGCAAGCCGCTGACTCACGGCACGTTTGTGCGCGTGGCTGGTGGGCTGGCGGTGCTGGCGCTTGAGAATGGCCGCCCGCGCGCCTTCGGTCGATCTATGGACGGCTCTCCGCTGGCGGCGGATACGTCGGCAGTTATGGCCGGGGAGTGGATCTATCGTGGCACGGCTGGCTACGACTCGTGCCTGACGGACGCGGCGCAGATCGAAGACATAATCAACGGCGATGGCCGGATTGAAAACGGCTTCAATACGGTCGTGCCGGAGGTGGCGCAGCGCCGTAAGGTGGAGGCGCTGGCCGCTTATCGGGTGTTCGAGTATCGCTTGCCGCAGCCGTACTTCCCGTATGTGGTTGTGCCGACAGATGCCGACAAGTCGGAGGTGCAGCGCAGCATCTTTGAGTCGCAGAAGGCCGTGGTTCGGTCGTTCGATGGGGGCTCTTTCGTCGTGGCGGGCGACGTGGCCGTGGAGCGGGCGAACAGCCGTTCGGATGATCGGTTCAAGCTGCTGCGCGAATACGCTGTTGCCCATGGCATGAAGCTGACCGTGGCCGACTTTGACGGTAGCCCTATGTGGGTGCAGCGGCAGATTGAGGAAACGGTTACGGTGGACGCCCTGAAGGCTGCGCTGACCGGCAATACTGAGCACGACATTCGTGAGCAGGCCGCCGCGTTCGTTCGTGGTGCGACGGGCTGGTTTGACTGGGAAGGGAAGGATACCAGCGACTACCTGCCGTATGAGTTCCGCATCGCCATTGTCAACGCCGGGCGCAAGGCCATGGCCGGAACCGAGCAGCCTTCCAGCCAGTCGCCCAATGACGTGGTGGGCATCCGGGGCAACACCATGGCCTGGAAAGACACGATCAAGAGCTGCGCCGTTCGCGCGGGAGCAGGCAAGTACAAGTGGGATAAGCGCTCTCTGTCATGGAACGTGTACCGTTCCACCTGGGATTACCTGGTTGCCAACTACCCCAAGGCGGCAGAGCAACTCGAATTGATCGGCGCGACCCGTTCACTGTAAGGATTGAGACATGGCATACACCGAATACAAGTTCGACAAGGAAGCAATCAAGAGCCTGGTGGCCGAGCGCGCCGCCGCCCTGCGCGCCAACCGGGGGTTTTCCAACCTGCTGGCGTTTGGGCTGGGTGTCGTGGCCGACCGCCTGAACAAAGATCCGCGCCGCTACCGGGATTACGGCCCCTATTGGTGGGCGCTCAAGGACGCCATGAAAGCCGGTGGCTACAGCCTGGGCGACCAGACTGACCCTCTGGTGAAGCGGGTATACCAGGGCGATAGCGAGGCGGAAACGCTCATCATGGCCGATGAGTTCCGCACCGAATACCTGAAAACGCACATGGTTTATGCAAACCAGTTCCAGCTTGATGCGGGTAGCGCGGACTTTTATGAGCTGTTCGACGCGGATATGGAGTTTCCGGCAGCCTAAAGCGTAGGGCGGAAAATCAGGCAGGGGCATCGTTGCGGCAGAACATACTCTGTTCCGCATGGACGATACCCCCAACACCGCCGATTCGACACGGCCAGGCTTCCTGGCCCGCCTTGGCCTGTCGCGCAAGCGATGGCAGTCAACGCACGTCGCGCCATCAAGAGAGATTCGGGCTTCCGATACGCACCTGTACGGAGCCGGAACAACCACGGTTGCCTCCTTGCTGGGGTCTGGAAACCGTGGCGCACGGTCGCGCCAGATCATCTACGAGAAGTGGATGCGCATGGAGGGCGACCCGATCATCAGCAGTGCATTGCAGTTGCTGGTGACTTCGGCGCTGGGCGGCCATGAAACCAGCGGCGACCTGGTGTTCGTTGAAAAAACGGCAGAAGCGAAAAAGGACAAACGCCTTGCCGCTATCGCCGACGAGGTTTCCGCAAAGTTGTCGCCCCTGTTCAATCGGGTGGCTTTTCAGATGGCCTACACGGGGTCGGCTTACGGCGATTCCTACGCTCGAATCTATACCGACGCCACCGGCGTTGTGGATCTTCACTCTGACGAAATGGTGCGCCCGCAGTTGGTGCAGCCATTCGAACGTGGGAGCCGTACCATCGGCTTTGCCGTGTCCATTGGTGAACGAAACTTCGAGCGCCTGGACGTGACCCAGCTCGCGCGCCTGAAGATGCCGCGTACCCAGTGGATTCCGCAGTTCGGCGTAGTCGAGAAGTCGCTGAAAGTCGCCCTGAAAGAGAACAACATCGACAACCTGCCGATCATGCCGAGCATGGTGGGCGGCTCGATGCTCTACAACGCCGAAGAACCCTATGACAACTTGTCGGCATCGCTGCTGGGCCTGGTGGGGCAGCGGTGGATGGATTCGATTGATGAGCAGATGGTGGCCGTCAACCTGGAGTCCATGACGCTGGAGCAGCAAGAGCGGTTCGTGGAGTCGGTAAAGGGTATGCTCATGGCGTCGAAGAAGTATGCCGAGCAGGCAGTGACACGGGGCCGCCCGATCATGGAGCGCATCCGGCACATCATCCCGGTCTTCAATGAGAAGCAACTGACGAATATCGGCCCCGGCAACGGCGGCCAGACAGGCCGCGCCGCGACGATCAGCATTGAGGACGTGCTGCTGCATGCTCGCTTGCTGTCCGGCGCCCTGGGCGTCGATCTTTCCATGCTGGGCTTTGCCGACCAGCTTTCCGGCGGCCTGGGCGAAGGCGGCTTCTTCCGTGTGTCCGCGCAGGCGGCGGAGCGCGCGCGGGTCATCCGCGTGGCGCTGTCCGACTTCTTCCATCACGTTATCGACATTCATACTGCCCGCCGTTATGGCGTGGTGTTTCATGAGAGCGAACGTCCTTGGGAAATCAACTTCTTTGGCTCCATATCCGCCCTGGAGGCAGAGAAACAGCGTACACGCACCGATTCCATGAACTCCGGCATGCTGCTTGTGCAGGCCATGCAGATGCTCAAGGAAATGGGGGCTTCCAAGGACATCATGGCCGAGTTTCTGGCAAAGACCATGCTTCTGGACGAAGACCAGGCCGCGCTCTACGCCACCATCGTGGACGCCAAGCCGCAGGGTAACGACATGGGCGGGTTCGGCGGGGGGGTGTAGGCATGTCCTTGTATAACAACGTCGCGGAAAGCCTGTCGGGCGGAAGCCTGATTGGTTCGATTCGCACCGGCATGAACGCTGCCCTGGGTGGAGTTGCTAATTCAGCCGCCCAGGCCATGGGTGGCGGCCAGGTGGCGCAGACGGTCGCCAAGATGGGGCAGAGCGCAGCGGTCAATGCCGCCGTGAACGTCGTCAACAAGCATGTTCCCATGCAGGCCCAGCGCGCCGTCAATCTGGGAACCGGCGTGGTGGGCGACATCATGCGCGGCGACTGGGATGGCGCGGGCATGCGCGTCCTGAACTCCGGCATCCTGAATGAAATGCTGCCAGGGTTTGGCGGCGGCATCATGGCGCAAACCGCCTACTGGGGCGGCGCTACGCCGCTGCTGGGCGGCATCAGCCCGAGCGAGGCCAAGCGCATCTACGACGAAGTGCGCGGTGAGCGGCTTTCCAAAAAGAACCTGTGGCTGCTGGAGGTGACAAGCAGGCTGGGCGGTGGAGGCATGAACATGCCAGACCGTTTCAACCTGTTCGCCACCGAGGTCGAGTATTCGCCCTTCATCATGGCGGGCGACAAGGTGCGTGTAGGCGGCTCCGTGGTCGATGCAATTCAAGGCACGGAGCCTGTCGAAATGCGTATGACGACGCTTGACGATGAGGCCGGTTCAATCAAGCGGTGGTTTGCTGCTCACCATGGCGCCGCGTCCGCGCGCGACGGCACCATTGGCGAGCCGGATTCCTACGCCATCACCGTCAAGGTGGTTCATTCATTTATTACGGCTGCAAGCAACCGGGGCGGGTACGAGGACATCGGCCTGTTCCGGCCAGTCAACCTGGACGTGGCGCTTTCTCGCAGGGAAGACGGGCTGCAAGAGGTGCAGATGACACTTTCTCAACTAGACACATTTATGAAGCCATGAGCGCAGGCGTTTACATCATCAAGAACATTAAAAATGGGAAGGTGTATGTTGGCAGCTCTGCCGACATACCTACCAGGTGGCGCAAGCATAGAGGAACGCTTGAGGCTGGTACGCACCACAACACAAAACTACAGCGTGCATGGTTCAAATATGGTCGAGATGTATTTTCGTTTGAGGTGGTGGAGATCGAGCCGGACTACGAAAAACGTCTCAAGGCAGAGCAGAGGCTTATTGACCAGCAAAATTCCGCAGTCACTGGATACAACATTTACAGCACGGCGGGGAGTCCTCAAGGGTATAGGCACTCTGAGGAAACAATCGCAAAGATTTCTGCTTCGCAGAAGGGCAGGAAGAAACCGGCTGGACACGGGGAGCGGGTTTCTGCGGCCCGCAAGGGCATGGCTGTCGGTGCGGATGAGATTGCGCGCTTGGGTGCAATCCGACCCAAATTCCATACCGCTGAATCGCGGGAAAAAATGTCCGCATCACGGCGCGGAAATACGCACCGGCGCGGCTTCAAGGCGTCCGATGAGACGAGGGCCAAGCAGTCAGCAGCCTTGAAGGGGCGGCCAAAGTCTGAAGAGGCAAGGCGCAATATTGCCGCAGCCGTCCGTCGCCGATTCGGCAAAGAGAGTTGAATATGGCACTGAAGCATGACGCCCAAGGATTCCTGGTTGGCGACCCTATCGACTTGAGCGCCCTGGTGGCCGAATGGGCTGGCATCCGTGAGGACGTGCGGGCCATTCGGCAGGCGGTGCTTGGGATTGAGCAGGCCATGAGCAGCATGGCGCCGGAGTCCACGCCGGTGGCGCTTGCCGTGCCTGGTCGCAGCACCGGCCTTGAAGAAGCTGACCCGGCTGTAAAGGCGCTGTCCGAAGTCGCACAGCCGGTGATCGCCATCCAGCCAGTTGAGAGCACCGGCGCGCCAGTGCAGCACCAGCAGCCAGAAGCTGCCCGTCCTGCGCCATCGGCGGCGTCCGCTCCAGCCGCGTCCAGAGACGTGCGGCAAATCCCCGTTTTGTTGCGCACACCGGCCACGCCGAAGGCGAATGCAGCCGGAGGCGGGCGAGAGGGGGCGGCAGATGCCGCCGTGAACAGGGTAGTTGCCGAGCTGCGCGCCACACGGGCGGCAACGCTACGCGCGCCGGTGGAGCCGCCGCGCCGGGATAGTCGTGGCAGGTTCGTGAAGGGGCAGGAAGCCAATCAGTCGAAACCCGGCCAGCGCTCCGATGGATCTTCGCCGCGCGAAGAGGAAGAGCAGGATGAAAGCCTGGTTCGGTCGCTGACTGACCGTGTAACCGGAGCGGTTCGGGAGGCCAGCACCGGCCTTGAAGAAGCTGACCCGGCTGTAAAGGCGCTGTCCGAAGTCGCACAGCCGGTGGCTCGTGGCTTCGAACTGATAACAGGCGGCGGCGACCAGCAGAAAAAGCAGGAACGCTGGCTGCGCCGCATCTTCACTACGCTGACCGGCTCCCGGAAAGAGCAAGGTCTGTTCAACAAGATTGCGGCCAAGCGCCTGAAGGCTATCGAAGAAAAGCCGGTGCCGGACGGCGACAGCATGGGAATGAGCTTCATTGGCGGTCTACTGGGCTTGCTGGGTGGCCTGTTCGCCAAGATTCCCGGCATTGGCAAGCTGCTTCCGGGTGCCGCTGGTGCCGCTGGCGCGGCGGGTGCTGCGGCAGGTATGGGGAAGGCTGCCAAGGGCGGCGGCATTGGCCGCATGCTGCGCCGCGTTCCGATTCTGGGGGCGCTGATTGGCGGCGCTGGCCTTGCCTACGACCTCTACAGCTCCGAAAACGACGAAACCTTGACGCGCCGAGAGAAAGACCAGAGGGCAGGGCGCGGAACGGGGAGCCTGGCTGGTGCCGTCGGCGGTATGTGGGCTGGCGCGAAGCTGGGCGCTGCCGTGGGCGCCCTGGGTGGGCCGATTGGCGCTGCGATTGGCGGCGTTGTGGGCGGTGCCGCCGGACTGTTCTTTGGCGACAAGGCCGGGCAGGTGGTGGGCGAAACGGTGGGCGGCTGGGTGTCCGACCTTCGGGAAGCCGACGTTGGCGGGATGATCGCCCAGAAATGGGATGCGGCTGTCGAGCGTTTCAGCTCCAAATGGGATGAGGTGTCGGGCTGGTTCAGCTCGAAATGGGATGAAGTTTCGGAGCGGTTTACGTCCAAATGGGATGAAGTGTCCGAACGCTTCAGCTCCAAGTGGGATGAGCTGACCAAGGGCTTGCAGAGCAAGTGGGATGGGCTGGTTGGCGACCTGAAGGGTCTATGGGGCGACATCACCAGCGCAGCCGAGGATGCCTTTGACTGGGTGAAGAGCAAGGGCGACCAAGCCAACGACTACATCAAGTCCGTTACCGGCGTGGACGTGAAGGAAACCGCCAGAACTGCCGTGAACAGCACCAGAGAGGTGGCTGCTACCGCAATCGCATCAGTCAGGAGCGCAGGCAACGCGGCCAATGAGGTAGTAAAGGACTGGACTGGCGTGGATGTGAAAGCATCTGCCGGTCGCGCCGTGACTGCGGCCAAGGATGGCGCTGCCTGGGTGGGTGATAGGGCGACGGCTGCCAAGGATTGGGTTCTCGGCAAAACATCCAAACTATTCGAGTCTGGGAGCGGGGGCGCTGGAACGGTGTCTACAGGGCGTGGCGACCACGGCGGCGCATCCTATGGAACCTATCAGCTCGCATCGAATACAGGAACCCTGAAAAAGTTTCTTGACTCAACCTCTTATGGCGAGCAATTCAAGGGCATGACGCCCGGAACCAGAGAGTTCAATGACAAGTGGAAACAGATCGCCAGGGATGACCCGAATTTTGGCGATGCCCAGCATGAGTTCATCAAGCAGACACATTTTGACCCGCAGATTGAGAGGCTGAATAAGGCCGGGATTGACCTGTCTGGTCGTGGCGCCGCCGTAAAGGATTCCGTATGGAGCACATCAGTCCAGTTTGGTGGAAACAGCAGCCTGATCGAGAAAGCCCTGGCTGGACGCGATGTTGAGAAAATGTCGGATTCTGAAATCGTGTCCACTATTCAGGACTACAAGATTCAGAATAACGATAGGCTTTTCGCAAGCTCTTCAGATGCAGTGAGAAGGGGAACGCTTAATCGCGCGCATCAAGAGAAAGTGCGCCTTCTTGAGCTTGCCCAGGCCGATATTCAGGCGCGGTCTGACGAGCGATCCACCCCTGCCGCATCGACAATGGAGGCGCTTTTGGTTGCCGCAACGCCAGCGGAGCACCCTGTTCAAGCTGGGCGTGGAGTTGAGGCCAGTCCGCGAAATGAGGGTGTAGGACGCGAGGGTGGAGAGCGGGCGCTGGCAATGGCACCTGGCGAGGGTGCGACGGGGCCGGTTTCCGCTGGCGCGCCTGCATCCGCGCCCGCGCCATCGACCGCTGCCCCGGCATCATCGCCGGAAGTGGCCGTTACCGCGCCGCCTGCGGCCCCTGCCGCTCCCGTGGTTGCCGGTGCGGCCATGCCCGAAGCCATCAGCCTGGCGGCCCCTGCCGCGCCGGTGGTGGCCGTTGCATCCGTTCCAGCGGTTCCGAGCGCCCCCACTATGCCACCTATCGCTGACGCGCCGCCGGTGTCCGTGCCAATGGCGTCCGGCGATACGCGCAAGCCCGTGGCCGTGGTGTCTGCGCCGACCGAGGTGGGCCAAGACTTGCGTGAGCGCGGTATTGCGCACATTGCCACCGGCGGGCTGGGCAAGGGCTAAACGGAAAACTGACCGCTTCCTGGTGCTGCCTGAAGTCTACTCTTTCCAGCATGGCAAAGATCAATGGAAACGACGTTCAGGGGATGGTTCGCCACTGGCTGAATACGCCGGTTGGCGGCTATCTGGGTTCTGACTATGGACAGGACACGAAATCACTTTTGCAGCGCCCGCATGCTGATGGCGCTGCTGATTCGTTCCTGGCAAAGATGCGCAGCGACGTTCCGGTGCTGGAGGCTCTGCCTGCCGGTTCGCTGAACCTGTACGGGGTTCCGTCTGCCCCAGACCGCCTTGACCTGGTGGTGGAGGTCTTCGGCCAGGCCATAGAAATTACCGGAGGGGCCAATGCTAACCAAGGCTGATTTCCAGAAGGCTATCCGCGACTCGATCAATACATACCCGAATGTCGCGCCGCTTTTCCAGGCGGGCGATCCTCGCATCATGCAGCACCTGGACGCTATGGCGACCATGCTTTCCATGTTGTCGGCCCAGGTGGAGACGGCCCAGGCCGAGCCGTTTGAGAAGGCGCGGGATTCAACCGTTCTGGCAGACGCCGCCATGCGCGGCATTGTGCGCAAAGGTAAGTCCGCGCGCGTTAGGTTGCGGGCCGTTAATACGGGAAGCGAACCTTTCACTGTGGAGTCTGCGCGGACGCTGCTGGATGCGTCGGGCCTAGCTTGGCGCGTAGAGACGGCGGCGACGGTCGAGCCTGGTGGTTCGGCGACATTCGAGGCCAGCCAGATCAGCTCAACCCGCGTGAGACATATTGTCCGTGGAACGGAGCCGTTCTACGCCATCCAGGTTCCGGCGCCGGGCGATGACTCATATTTGTGCGCGATTGCTGTCAGTGATGTTGATGGCGCCTTTGAGCACCGCGACCGCTACGTGAATACCGATGTTGATGAGCGGGTGTTCCACGTCGAGGCCGACGACCAGCAGCGCGTGTACGTTCGCTTTGGCTTTGACGGCGTGGTGGGGGTGCAGCCGAAGGATGGCGCGGAAATCGACCTGACCGTGTTCTATACGGCGGGCGAGGTTAGCCCGGCCTACGGCAGCCCGTTTTCTTTCGAGTATCTGGGCGCGCCCGCCGAGGCCGCCATCACTATGAGCATGGATGCGTTGTTGGTGGCAGGGCAGAATCCTATGCCCATGGCCGTGCTGCGCGACCTGGCCCGCTATCCGTCCGTCTATGACAACAACGCAGTGTTCCTGGGCGAGTTCGATTTTCTGGTGCGGCGCAAATTCCCGACCCTTAAATTCCTATCCGTCTGGAATGAGTCGGCAGAGGAACAGGCGCGTGGCCCGAGTTTTGACAACATCAACGCCCTGTTCGTGGCTTGCCTATCGAGCGATGGCGGTGAACAGGTGCGCCATGAGGATGATCCTGATACCCCGGTCGCCCCACTGGTGATCGAAGGCGATTCCCTGACCGCCACCCAGCAGGAAATAAAAGCTGCCATCCTGGCCGCCGACGACAGCTATCGGGTGCATTTTTTCACGCCGGTGCGCTCGAAGATCCGCATGACCATCAATGCCCGTGTGTCCACGTCCTATGTTGCGTCCGACGTTAAGGAGAAGATCACCGAGGCGCTACTGACGGAGTTCGGCCAGGATTCGGCGGCGGCCCGGCGCGGGCGGCAGCGCCCGCTGTACCAGCGCGTTTACGCACTGCTGCGTAAGAAGGTTCAGGCGCTGTCCGATGGCGAGGCGGACTTGACCGTGAATATCGTGGAGCCTGCATCGCTGCTGGCGCGGCCTGAAATGTGGCGCTACCTCGATCACGACACGCTGGCCGTGAACGTGGAGACGGTCAACATCGTTACGCCATCCTGGGGCGGGTAGGCCATGGGTTCCTTCGACTTCTCAAATGCCGAGCTGCCGCGCCTGCTGCCGCTGGAAAACAGCTATGCGGAGAACGGCGTCGAAGCCGACCTCAAGCAGTTATTCCTTGACCTGTTCAACCAGCATCTGGCGGCGGACACGTTCGACGTGAACGTGCTGGGCGCTGCGCATCTTGGCAGTTTCGACCTGGTGCGCCGAGCCGTAAACACTGATGGCCTGGTGCTGATGCAGGGCGACCGCGAAGAGGCTGCCACTCGCTACCTGTACCGCGCCTGGAAATCGGGCGATGTGCAGGGGCGCGGGCTGCACTTCCTGCGCACCTACCTTCAGATGCTGTTCCCGAATCTGTGCCAAGTTGATCAGCTTTGGCACGACAAGAATATGCCGTACCCGACCGGGCTATATTCGTCCAAGCCACGGTTTTCGTGGTGGCTGCACCAGCTTGGTGAGCCGGGCCTGAAGTTGGACGGTTCCTGGGGCGTTGGTCGGCGCATCCTGGATGCGGACGAAAGTCGCGCCGACCGCGAGGTCGATACCGACAATATGTATCTGACCAGCCGCGTGGAAATCGTGCTGGACTTCAGCGTGAACGTGCGTTCGGTGGCAAGCCTGATGCACATTATCCGTTCGGTGATACCGGCGCGCTTGCTACCGCTGTTCCGATTCTGGCTGACTTTCGTGCTGCACCTGGAGATCCTTGCGTCGTCCAGCCTGTTCATGGAAAAGAACGCCAAGATGCGTTACCCGTGGTGCGGGCGCGTCATTGGCGAATCCGATGATGTCCGCTGGAAGCTGGGCCGCGACGGGGAGCTGGTCAAGCTGGGTCTGCCGTTCGGCACCTTCCGCCTGGGCGAGATTCGAGGCGGTAAGTCGGTGTGGCGGCTGAAAAGCTGCCGCATCGAAAGCGACCTGCTGATGGAAAGCCACGCCAGCGCGTCCGCCTACCGGCTGCCCACGATTGGAGAAAAAGACCGGCGACTGGACGGCACCTGGCGGCTGGGTGGGCGGTCGATATACGTGGGCAGCCGTGCGCTCATGCAGAAGCGCGTCAACATGGATGTTCCCGCTGACCTGCTGACGACATTCCACGAACACCACCAGATCAAGTACCCGGCCAATCCCGCGCGGCTGGGCGCGCGTGTGCGCCTGTCATCCTGGCGTCGTCTGGATGGCCGCTGGAAGGTGGGCGGCCTTCTGGCTCCGCGTCCGTTCGGCTTCACCCTGGAGCGCGGCGAGCCTTTCCTGATTGAAAGCAGCACGACCATGGCATCCGAGGCTTCTATGTGGGCCTTCCCGGAGCGCCTGACGCGCGCGGCGGCAACGAAGGTGACAGGCACACCGCGCCAGCTCAATGGTTCCTGGTACTTGGGCGCAGAGAACAAGCTGGGGCGCTTCCGGCTGAATGGCCGCCGCCTGCGGGCCATGAAGATGACCAAATATCCGCGCCTGGGCCACTTCAAGGTGGCCGCCGACATACCGGGCGAAGAACAGTATGTGTCCGGCACCGTCCGACGCCTGCGCCTGGATGGTGGGTGGCAAATCGGCAGCCCAGCGGCACCCGAGTTCACTTTTGAGGCGTTCAAGGTGGGTTAACCCTCTTGGATTCGGAAAATGCCGCCGTTTCGGGCAGTTCCGGGCAGCAAGAATGGCTGGCATCACGACGTTCTAGGAGGACTGGCATGGCCGAAGCCGTGGTAGCCAATATTTATCGCCGCCGCATCGCCGCTCGCATGGCCGGTGGCGCAAACATCGCGCCCATTGCCTTTATGGCGTTCGGCGACGGCGGGCATAACGCGGACTTGACGCCGAAAGCGCCGTCCGCCAACGCCACTTCACTGAATAACGAGATTCTGCGCAAGCCGCTGGCGGCCATCACGCAAGAAGACCTGTATTCGGTAACGGGCAAGGGGGCGATTGAAGCCAATGAGGTTGTCGGTGCGGGAATTTCCGAAGCGGCCCTTATTGACGCCAATGGAAACCTCGTCGGCTTGAAGACGTTTGCGCCGAAGTTCAAGGAGAACGACGAGCGTTACGAAATCAGTATCAAGCTGCGCTTTTAAGGAGCCTTCAAATGGCATTGCCCCACCCGAAAATTACCCCGCTTCCCAACAATGAACCCGACGCGGTTCCTTCCCTGTGGAACACCCGCTATGACGAGATTGATGCGAACTTCGCTGATCTGGATGGCCGTCTTGTCGCTCGTGAAAATGAACTGAACGCGGCGCGCGGCGGGAAAGCGAATCTTGGCATCCGCCTGAATGAACTGGAATCCAGTGTGTCCGGCCAGTCGGAGGAGGCCGACAACAACAAGATCGCCGTTTTGCTCTTTGCGCTGCAACAAGCAGCGCTGGCAAATTCAGGCGTCAACACCCTGAAGACGGTCGCCCAACAGGAAGGCGAAATCGTCATTACGAACCGTGGCCTGATTCGCGGCTGCGCGGCCAGCAAGTCCACGACCGCCACGCGGAACCTGAATTTCACCGATGGCGCCTGCTTTGCGCAGGGCCGCGCGTTTGCCGTCAGCGGCACCGATAACGCGGCCAGCGTTCCCAGCAATCCGTCCGGCTCTTCCGTCACGGTGCGCGCGTATCTGTTTCAGGATGCCAACGGCTCGTGGCGGCCCGCAGTGACGCCGGTCGGCACCGACGTACCGGACGGCGCTATCACGCTCTACCAACTGACCATCCCCGCCGGTAATACCGACGCGACAGACCCCAATTTGAGCGGCGTCACGCTGACCAGCGTGCGCCGGTTTGAGCCGCAGTTCCCTCTGCTGCTCGATAGCCCGCCCACTCAGACGGTCGCCATCAACACCCTTGGCGCTTCCGACTACCAGCTTGCGTTCGATGTGGTGTCCGCTCAAGGCGCGCCCTGCGGCGCTGACGCCGTGGTTGCGCATAGCCGCGCCACCAATGGCTTTTCCATTGAGCTGCACAGCGCAGCAGACAACGTGCGCCTGCGCTGGAAGCTCTCGCGCTTGAGCAACTAACCCCCTCGAAGGAGAAAACAATGGCACGTATTCAATTGAAGCAGCCCGGCCAGGCCGTGGCTGATTTTGCGGTGGACGGCCACGTCATCACTGTGGCCGGTGTCCTGGTGGACTGCCGCGAATTGCAGCAGGACAGCATGCAAGTCGTTGAGGTGCGCCAGTCCGGCAGCACCGCCCATATCGGTGGCGATGGCGCATACCTGGCGCACATCGTCATTCCGGCCCGCGTCTACGAAGAGATCCCGGTCGAAGGCAGCGAGGAAGACGAGGGCGAAGAGGGTCAAAGCGTCGAGCGCGTGGCCCAGGAGCTTGACCCCAACGCCATCGAAGTAACCCTCTGGCCCCTGGCGAACTGATCGCCAGGGCAGCCGCAACTATTGGAGAAATTCATGCCCAGCATTTACGTGAAAGACGAGCTACGCGCTTCCGTCGAAGCCGCCAGCGGCGGCAAGCAGACCATCCTGTATACCGCCAGTGGACAGCCGTCCATCATGAACGTCGTGCCGAAGTTCAATCTGGAAGACATTGATGTCAGCCTTGGCACCGGCGTCCATCCCGCATTCATCGTCGGCGGCGTCGAGAAAAGCGAGCTGTTCATTGGCGCGTATCAGGGAATCATCAAGAACGGCGAGCTGGTTTCTCTGGCCGGTGTTGACCCCAGCGCCTCCGCCAATCACGACACATTCGTGAATGCAGCGCGGGCAGCCGGGCCTGGCTTTCACCTCACCACGAACGCGGAGTACGCTGCGCTGGCCCTGTGGTGTCAGAAAAACGGTTTCCAGCCGCGCGGCAACAGCAACTACGGTCGCTCCCACGAAGCCACGCACGAAACGGCCCGCCGTCAGGATGGCGGCACCCCCGGAGCCAGCAGCGGCACCGCCCGCACCTTGACCGGCTCTGGCCCTGCGTCGTGGCGTCACGACAATACGCCGAATGGTATTTCCGACCTGTGCGGGAATATTTGGGAATGGTCGCCTGGCATGCGCCTGATGGACGGCGAAATTCAAGTCATCCCCAACAACGACGCCGCACTGCACACCACGGACTTGGCGCGCACTTCCAGTGCCTGGCGCGCTATCCGTGCAAGCGACGGCGCCCTGGTGGCTCCCGGCACCGCTGGCACCCTCAAGTACGACGCCTCAAGCCCGACCGGCGGCAACATCGTCCTTTCCGACGCCATTACCAACCGTCTTGGCGAGCTGGGCGACGACGCGAACTCCGGTAACTCGGCGTCTGTTGCGCTGAAGAGCATGACGGCTAAGGCTGGCCTGAATGTTCCTGCTATCGCCAAGGCGTTGGGACTGTATCCGGCTGTGCCTGAAACGATGAAAAGTGAAAGCGCCTATATGCGCAACTATGGCGAGCGCGTCCCGTCTCGTGGCGGCAGCTGGAGCAGCGGCGCGGAT
>JBAZCN010000004.1:0-70627 GCA_041655035.1 Porticoccaceae bacterium
GTGAAAGCACTCAACTGGTAAACTCTTTTAATGCTAATTGTTCTCATTTGAATTCTGTAACCCAAAATGGAAATGACTGCTCGAATCGGGAGTTTTTGATGACCAGCACCACTGCCGTGGATCTGGCGGACTACCTGCCCGCCGACCGGGCCACCTGGAGCGGATCGCACGCCGGTGTCGCGCCGCAAACGGTCATCAGTACGACGGCGTATGGCCTCGCAACATTCGTCAACCGAGGTGACTACCTGCAGCCAACTACGCTGAGCGTCTGCGATTCCGGACAGCGCATGCACCTGTCTGTTTGGCTGCGCGACGGCATCGAGGTGGATCACAAAGGTCGCAACAGCGTCAAAACGGGCGATCTGGTGGCCGCCTACCGCCCCGAGGTTCCGTGGCGCATCGACTTCTGCAGTCGGGTGCACTACGCCGGTCTGATGTTGACCCCGGACGTTCTTTGTAATCTGGCCGGCGGTCAGGGCGAAGCCTTCCTGGGCTGCCTGCGGCGCGATGGCCCGCTGCGGGTGCAGCGGGGCGATCTCGCAATCCTGCGCACAGCGGGAGAACTCGATGCCATCCTGCGCACAGCGGAGGGCAGCGCCCTGCTGCGTGAAGCGAAGAGCCTGGAACTTCTGGCGCGGCTGGTCGAGGCCGGAACCCGCGAGGATCGAGCCGGGTTGACGCGGGGCGAGCGCGCCCGTCTGGATCAGGCGCGCGATCTGCTGTTGGCCGATCTGTCGAACCCGCCGACACTGACTCAGCTTGCGCGGGCCTGCGGACTCAATACGTTCCGGCTGAAACAAGGATTCAAACAGCGCTTCGGTCAATCCGTGTACACGCTCTATCAACGAGAGCGCATGCGAGTCGCCTGGGATCTGATTGCCTCGGGCAGCGTCATGGTGGCCGAAGCAGGCCATCAGCTTGGATACACCAACATGAGCCACTTCGCCGCGTCATTTCGCAAGGCATTCGGGATGCTGCCCAGCGAGGTCAAGCGTCGCCCGTGCGAGCAAATCAACGTGGCCCGCAGCTTGTGCGGCGACACGATGGACAATCCGAGCTGAGACCCAGGATGTCCCCTCTGTATAGAGCCTTGGCGTAGTTCAGCGAAGTACCGGGCTGGCGCCATCGTGAAACAAAAAAAACCGGATTGCCGGTTTTTTTTGGGGCGGGATGAATGATCGGTCGGTGGCGGCGATTAAAGTGTGCTTCCCTGCGGGCCGCTCGCTGGCAATAAGAGGTCGCAATCCTTATAATGTTGCGCCATTCGGAGGGGCATATTGTGGACGCCCGCACGGCGCAGTCCCCCCCTCATCCCAGGGTCAATCCCTGCCGGATCTCGGCCGCAAAATTGTCAACCATGCCCAATCGGGGGTGGTGCGTGATTTTTTTTACTTTGTGAGTGCTGTATCTATGATCAAGATCCGTCGCGGTTTGGACGTGCCTATCGCGGGAGCTCCCGCACAGGTCGTCCAGGATGGACCTGTCGTCAGATCAGTCGCCATTCTCGGCAACGACTATGTGGGGATGAAACCCAGCATGCGTGTCAAGGAGGGTGATGAGGTCAGGCTTGGACAGGTTCTGTTTGAAGACAAGAAAAACCCCGGAGTGCTGTACACCGCACCTGCTGCCGGCAGGGTGGTCGCCGTCAATCGTGGCGACCGCCGGGTGTTGCAGTCGGTGGTTATCGATATCGAGGGTGACGGTGAGGAATCCTTCCCCGTCTATGCCGAAAGCGACCTGGCGGCCCTCGAGCGCGCCGAGGTAGTCGACACCCTGGTCAACTCCGGCAGTTGGACGGCGCTGCGCACCAGACCCTATTCGAAGGTGCCGGCAATCGACAGCGAACCCCATTCGATTTTCGTCACCGCCATCGACACCAACCCTCTGGCGGCGGATCCGGCGGTGGTCATCGCCGGCCGCGAGCAGGATTTCGTCAATGGTCTCAAGGTGCTGAAGCGCCTCACCGACGGCCCGGTCCACCTGTGCACCGCGCCCGGCGCGGCGATCCCCGGTGGCGACGTCGCCGGCGTGCAGCGCCATGAGTTCGCCGGCCCGCACCCCGCCGGGCTGGTCGGCACCCATATCCACTTCATCGATCCGGTCAGCCTGGGCAAGACGGTGTGGCACATCGGCTATCAGGACCTGATCGCCTGGGGGCGGCTGTTCACCAGCGGCCGCCTCGATATCAGTCGCGTAGTGGCTCTGGGTGGTCCCCAGGTCGAAAACCCGGTGCTGTTGCGGACCAGGCTCGGGGCCCAGCTCGATGAGTTGACCGCCGGCGCCCTCAACGCCGGGGAGAACCGGATCATCTCCGGCTCGGTGCTGTCCGGGCGCAAGGCCGCGGGCACGTTCAGCTACCTGGGTCGCTACCACATCCAGGTGTCGGTGATTGCCGAAGGTCGCGAGCGCGAGTTCATCCACTACCTCGGCGCCGGCGTGAATCGTTATTCCGCCATGCCGGTGTATTTCTCCGCTCTCAACCGGCTGCGCAAGTTCAAGCTCACCAGTTCCACCAACGGCAGCGAGCGGGCGATGGTGCCTCTCGGCAACTATGAGCAGGTGATGCCCCTCGACATCCTGCCCACCCACCTGCTGCGCGCGCTGATCGTCAGCGACACCGAGGCCGCACAGGACCTCGGCTGCCTGGAACTCGACGAGGAGGATCTGGCGCTCTGCACCTTCATCTGTGTCGGCAAGTACGAGTACGGCCCGATCCTTCGGGAAAATCTCACCCGCATCGAGAAGGAGGGCTGACCGATGGGATTGCGCAAAATGCTCGACCGCATGGGGCCTCATTTCCACAAGGGCGGCAAGTACGAAAAGTGGTACGCCCTGTATGAAGCGGCGGACACCATGCTCTACTCCCCGCCGGACGTCACCAAGAACGCCTCCCACGTTCGCGACGGTATCGATCTCAAGAGGGTGATGATCACCGTGTGGTTGGCGACCTTTCCCGCCATGTTCTACGGTATGTACAACCTGGGCTTTCAGGCCAATACCATCCTCGCGGCCACCGGTGTCGCTGGCCTCGAAGGCTGGCATGGGGCGATGATCAGCCTGCTGGCGGGCCATGATCCCACCAGCATCTGGGACTGCTTCTGGTATGGCGCGGTGTACTTCATTCCCATTTACGCCGTGACCTTTATCGTCGGCGGCTTCTGGGAGGTGATGTTCGCCACCATCCGCGGCCACGAGATCAACGAAGGTTTCTTTGTCACCTCGGTGCTGTTCGCGCTGATCTGTCCGCCCGATATCCCCCTGTGGATGGTGGCCGTGGGCATCAGCTTCGGCGTGGTGATCGGCAAGGAGGTGTTCGGCGGTACCGGCAAGAACTTCGTCAACCCGGCGCTCGCTGGCCGCGCCTTCCTGTTCTTCGCCTACCCGGCGGCGCTGTCCGGCGATGACGTGTGGACCGCCGTTGACGGCTATACTGGAGCCACGGCGCTGTCCGTGGCCGCCAGTGACGGCATGGCGGCGCTGCAGGGGCAACTGACCTGGCTCGATGCCTTCTTTGGCGGGATGCAGGGCTCCGTCGGCGAGGTATCGACCCTGGCGATCTTCATCGGCGGCGCGGTGCTGCTGATCACCCGTATCGCCTCCTGGCGGATCATGCTCGGGGTGATGCTCGGCATGATCGCGCTGTCGACGCTGTTCAATATGGTCGGCTCCGACTCCAACCCGCTGTTTGCCATGCCCTGGCACTGGCACCTGGTGCTGGGTGGTTTCGCCTTCGGCATGGTGTTCATGGCCACCGATCCGGTATCGGCGGCGATGACCAATACCGGCAAGTTGATATTCGGTGTGCTGATCGGGGTGATGGTCGTGCTGATCCGGGTGGTCAACCCGGCGTTTCCCGAGGGCATGATGTTGGCGATCCTGTTCGCCAACCTGTTCGCGCCGCTGATCGACTGGTTCGTGGTGCGTTCCAACATCAAACGGAGGCTGGCACGTGGCTGAACACAAAGAAACGGTAGTTAGAACGCTACTGGTCGCTTTCCTGGTCTGTGTGGTCTGTTCCGCCGTGGTGGCGACGGCGGCGGTGCTCCTCAAGCCCCGCCAGCAGATCGCCCAGGAGAACGACCGCAACATCAACATCCTGCAGATCGGCGGCCTGTACAAGCCGGGCGTCCCGCTGGAAGAGCAGATCGGACAGGTGACTCCCAGGGTCGTCAACCTGGAAACCGGCAAGTTCACCACGGACATGACGCCGGACCAGGTGGTCGACGCCAAACGGTTGACCAAGAATCCGCAGCTCTCGATCAAGCTGGCGAGCGAGGACGATCCGGCCAAGCTGATGCGTCGTGAAAACTACGGCGTGGTTTACCTGGCCGAAAAGGACGGCCAACTGGACCGGGTGATTCTGCCTATCCGCGGTTACGGACTGTGGTCGACGCTGTGGGGCTTTCTCGCCCTGGAAGCGGATCTCGACACCATCGCCGGCCTCGGTTATTACCAGCACGGCGAGACTCCCGGGCTGGGCGGCGAAGTGGACAATCCGCGCTGGAAAGAGCAGTGGTCCGGCAAAAAGCTGTACGATGGTGAAAACCTGGCGATTCGAGTGATCAAGGGCAAGGTCGATCCCGCCAGCGCCAAGGCGGAACACGAGGTGGATGGCCTGTCCGGGGCAACCCTGACCAGCAAAGGAGTGGATACCATGTTGCATTTCTGGCTCAGTGAGCAGGGTTATGGCAAGTTTCTGGAAAATCTGAAGGCGGGGGAGGCGTAAGGCAATGGCGGAAGCATCCTGGAAACAAGTATTAGTCGGACCACTGATCACCAACAATCCGATCATGGTGCAGGTGCTGGGCATCTGTTCGGCGCTGGCCGTGACCACCAAGATGGGGCCCACGTTGGTCATGTGTATCGGTCTCACCCTGGTGGCCGCGGTGTGCAGTTTTTTTGTGTCGCTGCTGCGCCACCAGATCCCCTCGTCGATCCGCATTATCGTACAGGTGACCATCGCCGCTACGGCGGTAATTCTGGTGGATCAGACACTTAAGGCGTTCGCTTACGAACTGTCCAAGGAACTCTCGGTGTTCGTCGGGCTGATTCTCACCAACTGCATTGTGTTGGGGAGAATGGAAGGCTTCGCGATGCAGAACCGGCCAATTCCCAGCCTGCTGGATGGTATCGGTAACGGCCTGGGTTACAGCTTGCTGTTGCTGACGGTCGGCACCATCCGCGAAATCTTTGGCTCGGGCACCTGGTTCGGTTTCGAAGTGATGCCGCTGGCGTCCAATGGTGGCTGGTACGAATCCAATGGGATGATGCTGCTGGCGCCCTCGGCCTTTTTTATTGTTGGCTTGCTGATGTGGGCATTGCGCTCCTGGAAGACCAGTCTGATGGAGAGTCCCGAGTATAAAATCGCCCCCAATAGCCGTGTGCAGGAGGCCTTCTGATGGAACAGCTAATAAGTCTTTTTGTTCGCGCGGTCTTCATCGAAAATATGGCATTGGCATTTTTTCTCGGGATGTGTACCTTCCTGGCCATTTCCAAACAGATAAAGGCGGCGTTAGGGGTGTCGGTCGCAGTGATCCTGGTGTTGACGATTACGGTTCCCATCAACAACCTGGTTTATAACTATGTGCTGGCGAACGGTGCGCTCAGTTGGGTCAGTCCGAGCCTGGCTGATATCGACCTGAGCTTTCTCGGCCTGGTGAGTTATATCGGAGTGATCGCCGCGGTGGTGCAGATCATGGAAATGTTCATGGACCGCTACTTGCCGGCACTGTATGCCGCGCTGGGTATTTTCCTGCCGCTGATCACTGTCAACTGCGCCATCTTTGGCGCCGTGCTGTTCATGGTGGAGCGGGAATACACCTTTCCGGAAAGTATCGTGTATGGCGCCGGGGCCGGCGTCGGCTGGTCGCTGGCGATCATCGCGTTAGCCGGTATTCGTGAAAAACTCAAGTATTCCGATGTTCCTGCCGGTTTGCAGGGTATCGGAATCGTCTTTATTTCCGCCGGTCTTATGGCCTTGGGCTTTATGTCGTTCGGCGGCATCGATATCTGAAGTAGGGGAATAGATTTACATGTTTGAGATTATTCTTGCTTCAGTGATGTTCACCGCTATTGTATTGACGCTGGTACTGATTATCCTCGGTGCGCGAACGCGGCTCATTCCCGATGGCAATGTGCAGATCGAAATCAATGGTGAGAAAACCATCACTGTTCCAGTCGGCGGCAAGTTGCTTCAGGCACTGGCGTCGGAAAACGTGTTTCTTTCCTCAGCCTGTGGCGGCGGCGGTTCCTGTGCCCAGTGCACCTGTAAGGTGCTGGAAGGTGGCGGCGACCTGCTGCCCACCGAGGAAGCCCATATCAACAAGCGTATGGCGCGGGAGGGTATCCGCTTGTCCTGCCAGGTGGCGGTCAAGCAGGACATGAAGATCGAAGTGCCGGAGGAGGTGTTCGGGGTCAAGCAGTGGGAGTGCACGGTCGAATCCAACCCCAATGTCGCCACCTTCATCAAGGAACTGACCCTGCGCCTGCCGGAGGGCGAGAATGTCAACTTCCGCGCCGGGGGCTATGTGCAGCTGGAGGCGCCGCCGCACCATGTCCGTTACAAGGATTTCGATATCGATCCTGAATACCGCGGCGACTGGGAGCGTTTTGGCTTCTTCAATCTGGAGTCGAAAACCACCGAGCCGGTGATCCGCGCCTATTCGATGGCCAACTATCCGGAAGAGAAAGGCATCGTCAAGTTCAATATCCGCATCGCCACGCCGCCCCCGGGCAGCAAGGATATTCCGCCGGGGCAGATGTCGTCTTACGTGTTCAACTTCAAGCCAGGCGACAAGATCGTGGTATACGGGCCCTTCGGTGAATTCTTTGCCAAGGATACCCAGGCGGAAATGGTGTTTATCGGTGGCGGCGCCGGCATGGCGCCGATGCGCTCCCATATCTTCGACCAGCTGCGCCGTATCAAGACCGATCGCAAGATCTCCTTCTGGTATGGTGCGCGGAGCCTGCGCGAGTGTTTTTACACTGAAGAGTACGATGAACTGGCGGCGGAAAACCCCAACTTCGATTGGCATCTGGCGTTGTCCGATCCACAGCCGGAAGACAATTGGGAGGGCCTCACCGGGTTTATCCACAACGTGCTTTACGAGCAGTACCTCAAGGACCATCCGGCGCCGGAGGACTGCGAGTATTACATGTGCGGGCCGCCGATGATGAATGCCGCCTGCATCAAGATGCTGGTCGATCTTGGTGTGGAGCGCGACAATATCCTGCTGGATGATTTCGGTGGCTGACCGCAGGGCAAACGCGACGGCGAAAACGGGGCATTGCGCCTCGTTTTTGTTTACCCCGTTGTTGCTGGCGCTGTTGGCCTTGTTTGCCCTCGCCGGCTGCGACAGCAGTCCGCGGACGCTGGCATTCGGCGGCGACACCATGGGCACCAGCTACCACGTCAAGATCGTCGAAACCGCGTCACCGATTCCCGATGGCGTGGAGCAGGGGGTGTTCGCCGCTCTCGACGCCGTCGACCGGGCGATGACCACCTGGAGTGACGACTCGGAGCTGATGCGACTCAACCGCCAGCCGGTCGGCGAAGCGTTCGCCTTGTCCCCGGAGCTGTTCGAGGTCCTCTCGGTTGCCGCCAGGGTCCATGGCGACAGCGCCGGCGCCTTCGATCCGACAGTGGGCCCGCTGGTGGACCTGTGGGGTTTCGGGCCTGTGCCGGGCCGCGACCGGGCGCCGGCGCAAGCCGAGATCGACGCTCTGCGCGACGCCATTGGCTACGATGGCCTCGACCTCGCCGCCGATCCACCCCGGGCCACGCGGCAGCGGGATATCCGCCTCGACCTGTCGGCGGTGGCCAAGGGCTACGGCGCCGACCGGGCGGCGGCCTACCTGCGCAGCTTGGGACTTACCGATTTCATGGTCGAAGTGGGCGGCGAGATGGTCCTGGCGGGGCATAACCAGAAGGGCAGGCCCTGGCAGATCGCGATCGAAACGCCGCGCCCCGGGGAGCGCGCCGTACAGCGAATCGTCGGGGTCAGCGATCGGGGGCTCGCTACCTCGGGAGACTATCGCAATTACTTCGAACGCGACGGTGTCCGCTTCTCCCACACCATCGACCCCCGCACTGGCCGGCCCATTGCCCATGGTATCGCCTCGGTCACGGTGATAATGCCGACAGCCGCCGAGGCGGACGCCCTGGCCACCGCGCTGATGGTGATGGGCGAACGGCAAGCCCTGACTTTTGCCGAACAGTGGGACATTCCACTGTTTTTGCTGGTCAAAGAACAAGATGGTTTTGGCGAATACCATTCCACGGCGTTTGTTCCCTATCTCGGGGAGGAGGAGTGATGATCGAATTCACGCTTGCTTTGGTTTTACTGCTGGTGGTCATGGCGGGTATGGCTGTTGGTGTACTGATGGGCCGGTCACCTATGAAGGGGTCTTGCGGTGGCATGGGGGCAGCCTTGGGCGATCCCAACTACAGCTGTGATATCTGCGGCGGTGATCCCAACAAGTGCGATGAGGGCCCGGCAGCCAAGGTTGCCAAAGACGGCGACAGCGGGCTCGCCTACGACGCCGCCAAGACCCGCAACTGACTTGACGGCGTTCGCGGTGGTCCGAGCTTGTGGCGGCCCGGCCTTTCCGGTTTAATGCCGCCGATGACAAACCCACTGCCTCTTTTCATCGGCCTTCGCTATGTGCGCAGCAAGCAGAGCGAAGGCTTTTTCTCGGTCGTCTCCGTGCTTTCCTTCGGCGCCATGACTCTCGGGGTGATGGCGCTGATCGTGGTGCTGTCGGTGATGAATGGCTTCGATCGTGAAATCAAGACCCGCATTCTCGACGTGGTGCCCCACCTGACCATCGAAAAGACCATGCCCCTGGCCAATTGGCGGGCGGAGATGGCCGCAGTATTGGCCAGTCCGGGCATTGTCGCGGCATCGCCCTTTATCGAAGCCCAGGGGATGTTGTCGACCGAAGGCCACTTCGAGGGAGTCAGCATCCAGGGGGTCGACCCACTCAATACCGCGACTCTCGATGTGCTCGAAGACAATCTGCTGGCGGGGCGTATCGAGGCCCTGCAACCGGGCGAATACGGCGTGGTGCTGGGCAGCCTGCTGGCCCGCTCGCTGAAAGCGATGACCGGCGACAGCGTGCTGCTGACCCTTCCCGACATGACCATTACCCCGGTGGGCGTGTTTCCCAGGGTCAAGCGGCTGACCGTGGTGGGAGTGTTCCAGGTCGGCGCCCAGGTCGACAGCGGCATCGCCTTTGTCCATATCGAGGACGCCCAGAAGCTGTTGCGCAGCGGCGGGGCGATCCAGGGTGTGCGCCTGACCCTCGCTGATCCGTTCGCCGTCGATCGCCTGCTGGCCGCCCTCGGCCCGGCCCTGCCCGCCGGCGCCACCGCCGCCACCTGGCAGCAGTCGCTGCGCTCGCTGTTCGACGCCATCAAGATGGAGAAGCTGGTGGTGGGCGTGCTGTTGACGGTGATCATCGCCGTGGCGGCGTTCAACATCATCGCCAGCCTGGTGCTGATGGTGGCGGACAAGCGCAAGGATATCGCGGTGCTGCGGGCGATGGGTGCCACCAGCGCCACGGTGACCGGAATCTTTCGCGTCCAGGGTGCGGCGGTGGGGCTGTCCGGTGTGCTGCTCGGTACCGTCGCCGGCTGTCTGCTGGCCTGGCAACTGGGGCCGGTGGTCGCTTTTTTCGAAGGATTGCTCGGCCTGTCGATCTTCGACCCCGAGGTCTATTTCATCAGTGAATTGCCTTCCGATCTGCAGTGGCCCGACGTCGCCATCGTGGCCGGGATCGGGGTGATCATCAGCTTGCTGGCCACCCTGTACCCGGCCTGGCGGGCCGGCCAGGTCAGCCCCGCGGAGGTGCTGCGCTATGAACACTGAATCGCCACCGGCAGTGCTCAGCTGCCAGGCGGTGGATAAGTCCTACCGCCAGGGCAGCCAGGTGGTCGAGGTTCTCGCCGGCGTCGAGTGCGCGATCGCGGCGGGGGAACTGGTGGCCATCGTCGGCTCTTCGGGATCGGGCAAATCGACGCTGCTCAACCTGATGGGCGGCCTCGACGATCCGGACAGCGGTGCGATCCATGTCCAGGGCCAGCTCCTCAAGCCGCTGTCGGAATCCCGCCGCGCCCGCTGGCGCAACGCACACCTGGGTTTCGTCTACCAGTTCCACCATTTGCTCGGGGAGTTCAGCGCCCTCGAAAACGTCGCCATCCCCAACCTGATCGCCGGCAAAAGCCATCGCGAGGCGGGCGCCATCGCCCGCGGCCTGCTGGAGCGGGTGGGTCTTGGCGCGCGCACCGGACACAAGCCCGCGGCATTGTCGGGTGGTGAGCGCCAGCGGGTGGCCATCGCCCGCGCCCTGGCGACCAGTCCATCGTGCGTGCTGATGGACGAGCCCACCGGCAATCTCGATCCGGCTACCGCCGCCACGGTTCTCAATCTGCTGCTCGAACTCAATCGCGAACTGGGCATCAGCTTTGTGATCGTCACCCACGACCTGGCGATTGCCGCCCGCATGGACCGTATCCTCGAGCTTCGCGAAGGCCGCCTGTCGGCGCTGGAGCCGCTGGGTGCCTAGGGGGCCGGTGGTCTTTCTCGGGCGGCGCTACTTCGCCTCCGGGTCCAGCTCGCGGCTGGCGTCGTTCATCTCCCTGCTGGCGATGACCGGGCTGGTGATGGGCGTGGCGATGCTGATCATCGTGCTGTCGGTGATGAACGGCTTCGACCGGGAGATGCGCACCCGCATCCTCGGCGTGGTGCCCCACGTGCAATTGTTCGAGCAGGGCGGCATCGCCGACTGGCGGGCTCTGGCGCAGCGCATCGGCGCCATGCCGGGGGTGGTCGAGGCGACACCGGTCAGTGTCTTCCAGGCGCTGATCAATGCCCGGGGCAAGACCCAGGCGGTGGCGGTCCAGGGTCTGCTGCCCGAGGCGCTGGACAGCGCGATGGCCAGCGCCCTGCCGGCCGAGACGGGGCGGTGGTTGTCCGCTGGCGGCGCCGACGGCGGCGGGCTGATGCTGTCCCGGGTGCTGGCGGACAAGCTCGGCGTCGAGGCCGGCGCCAAGCTGACCCTGATCGTGCCGCGCATCGGCGATGGTGGCCGGCAGCTGGCGCCGGTGATGCAGGCCTTCACCCTGAAGGGCACTTTCGATACCCATACCGCCGAGGACGTGGGGCTGGCGCTGGTCCACCTCGATACCGCCGGGGCGCTGACCGGTTTCGGCGATCGCCCCCAGGGGCTGCGTATCGCCCTCGAGGACGTGTTCGCGGCGCGGGAATTCGGCTTCGGCCTGATTCGCCAGTTGCCCGCGACTTTCAGCTTTATCGACTGGTTCCAGACCCACGGCAACCTGCACCAGGCGATCCAGATGTCGCGGCAGATGGTCGGGCTGCTGATCTTCCTGATCATTGCCATCGCGGCGTTCAACGTGGTGTCGATGCTGATCATGACAGTGGTGGATAAACGACCCGCCATCGCCACCCTCAAGACCCTGGGAGCGGATAACGGCACAATCCTGGGTGTCTTCTTCATTCAGGGGACGTTGATCGGCCTGGTCGGTTGCGCCGCCGGTCTGGTGCTCGGGGTGCTCGGGGCGCTCTATGTCTCCGACCTGGTGGCCTGGCTGGAGCAACTTTTGCACCTGCGCTTTCTCAACACCGAGATCTACCCGATCGATTACCTGCCGTCGCAACTGCGCCGCGCCGACGTGATAACGGTGGTGGCGACGGCCCTGGCGCTCAATTTTCTCGCCACCCTCTATCCTGCCTGGAAAGCCGCGCGAGTGCGTCCGGCGGAGATCCTGCGCTACGAATGACCGGCAGCGAGGATCAGTTGCAGTCGATTGTCAGCGGCGGTCATCGCCAGCGGGTGGCAGGCGTTTCCTGCGCCGCGCTTCCCACTCGCGCACTACCGTCCAGCGCCACAATCCGCGTATCACCAGATAACCCGTTGCCCCGGCCAGCAGCCCGGCGACGACGCCGCCGACCACCAGCGGCAGCAGGATCAGCCTGCCCTGCTGGCTGATCCATGCCCAGTCGAAGTGGATCGCCATGTCGAGCTGGGGTGTGCCGAGTATCCAGCTGCCCAGCTTGAAGGTCAGGTAGAGTACCGGCGCCATGGTCAGCGGGTTGGTGATCCACACCAGGGCGAGGGCGATCGGCAGGTTGCAGCGCAACAGCAATGCCAGCGGCGCGGCGATCAGCGTCTGTCCGGGGAGCGGCAGGAGGGCGCAGAACAGGCCGACGAAGAACGCCACCGACACCGAGTGGCGGTTGAGGTGGAACAGATGGGGGTCGGCGGCCAGAGGCCCCAGCCAGCGCGGTAGCCGGCTGCCGACCTGGTGGCGTCGAGCCTTGAGGTAGCGGCGCAGGAACTTCTTTGGCATGGCGTGAATACGTTGGCTCGGCCGGGTATTGTGCCGTTGTTGGCGCTGTCCCGCCAGTTGAAGCCTGTCGACGCCTGGGCCTCGCCCCTGGATCAATAAGCGCCGTAGCGGCGCTGCTGGTCGTCGCCGGTGTTCTCGGCGCTGAAGAAATCCACTATCCGCGATTCCTGGCGCAACGTATCCGCGTGGCCCAGGTCGATCAGCCGGCCGATAAAGCCCTGCTCGAAGAGCAGGTAGCTGGCGGCGCTGGTGCCGCCCCCTTTGGCGGAGGCGCCGGTCAGGCGCAGGAATGTCTTGACCGTGCCGGGCAGCTCATGGAGGTATTCCTCCGCCAGGGTGTTGATGCCCTGGGATGGCGTGATGCAGAGAAAATCCACCGCTTGCAGATCCTCGATGCCGTGCGCCACGCGCTGTGCGGGCGTGAGTGCTGCGGTCAGCCTGTTGATTGCGCGAAGTGTTTCCAGGTCGCTTTCGATACTGTCGATAAAGGCGCTGTTGAGCATATGGCCGATCATCTGCGCCAGGGACGGCGGATGGTAGACCTGTTCTTCGAAGGTGGTGCGCGCCGGATTGTCGCTGACGCCGACCACGAACAAGCGCCGGGCGCCCAGGTGGAGCGCCGAACTCAGCGGCTTGAGCTGGCGCAGGGCGCCGTCGCCGTAGTAGTGATCGCCGATCTTGGTCGGCGGGAAGATGGTCGGGATCGCGGCGGACGCCATCAGATGGTCGAGGGTGAGCCCGGTGCGCAGCCCCATGCGTCGCGCTCGCTTCCAGTTGTCCTGCTGGCCCTGGAAAAACGTGATCGACTGGCCGGTGCTGTAGGACATGGCGGTAACCGCCACGGCCTCGAGCCGGCGGCTGGCGATGGCTTCGTCGATGGCGCGAAACTGGATGTAGCCGTCGAGCAATTCGCGCAGCGGGCTGTTGTCGAGCAGTGCCGTCGGCCAGCGCATGCCCGAGCGGCCGTGGACCAGGGTCGACAGCAGCCGCAGGGTATTCTTGAACACACCCAGGGTGTCGGTGCGATAGATGCGTTCGGCGCACAGCTGCCGCCAGACATTCTCGAGTTCAGTCACCTGGCTGGCGAAATTGCCGGGGCGGCCGGCCAGGGCGAGGGTATTGATGGCGCCCGCCGAGGTGCCGCAGATGATGGGGAAGGGTGCGTAGAGGGTGTCCGGCAGAATATCCCGCAGCGCTTTGAGCACGCCCACCTGGTAGGCCGCGCGGGCGCCGCCGCCGGATAGAATCAATGCTCTGCTCATCGCAGCTGGTTGTCCTTGTGGTCTTGTTGCGGCATCAAAGCCTATACTCTGAGACATGCTTCGACAAGGATGTTGGTCATGCCCCTGCTGCCCTGGGTCTATCCCCTCGGGATTTCCGCCGCCGCTTTTCTCCCGCTCCTGCCGCCCCGGTCGATAGTCGCCGGGACCGCGGTCATCGCCCTTGCCGCGGCCCTTCTCCGGCCGCGGCTGCGATTGTTGGCCTGGCTGCTGCTGGGTCTGTGCCACGGCACGTGGTGGGGCCACCAGCAACTGGCCCATCAACTGCCGCTGGCGCTCGATAAAACCGACTTCAAGGTGGTCGGCGTGGTCACCTCGCTGCCGCAAAGCGACGATGCCAAAACCCGCTTCAGACTGGCTGTCGAAGAGCTGTCGGGCGGCGGGCAGGCCGCGCCGCCGCTGGAGACGCTGCTGCTCGGCTGGTACGGCGGCGTGGACCGGAGCCCACAGTTGGGGGAGCGCTGGCAACTCCAGGTGCGCCTGCGCTCCCCGCGGGGGTTCGCCAATCCCGGTGGCTTCGATTACCGCAGCTGGCTGCTGGGCGAGGGGATATCCGCCACCGGTTACGTTCGCGCCGGATCGTTCAACCAACGCCTTGCCGATGATGCCGGCGGCTGGTTCGCCACGCTGCGCCGCACCCTGGCGGAGCGCCTCGGCAACCGCGACTACACGGCCGCCGCATCCGGCTACATGGCGGCACTGGTCTTCGGCGACACCAGCGGCATCCCGTCGTCCGGGTGGGACAGGCTGGTGGCCACCGGCACGGTGCATCTCATGGTGGTTTCCGGCCTGCATGTGGGCATGGTGGCGGGCGGCTGTTTCTTTCTCGGCCTGTGCCTGGGGCGGGTGGCCGCGGCTTTGGGCGCGACGCTGCCCGCGCCCCAGTTGGGGGGCGCCTGCGCGGTGGCGGGCGCGCTCGGCTATGGTCTCCTGGCCGGCGGCGGCCTGCCGCTGGTGCGCTCGATACTGATGACGCTGGTGGTGACACTGGCGGTGATTTCCCGGCGGCGGATCGGCACCTGGCAATCGTTCGGGATGGCGTTGTGCGGCGTCGTCATTCTCGATCCGCTGGCGCTGCTGCGCCAGGGATTCTGGCTGTCGTTTGGCGCTGTCGCGGCATTGCTGCTGTGGTTCGTGCCAAGGCCCGGGATCGGCCGCTGGCGGCGCCTGTGGGACGCCCAGCTGGCGGTATTCATCGCCTTGCTGGCGGCGCTGCTGTTTTTCCAGGGCGCGGTGTACTGGACGTCGCCACTGGTCAACCTGCTGGCTATTCCCTGGGTCAGCCTGGCCATCGTGCCGCTCTGCCTGCTGGGGGCAGTGTGCCAGTGGCTGCCGGTCCTCGGTGATCCGCTGTGGGATCTGGCGGCATGGCAGCTCGACTGGCTCTCCGCCGGCCTCGCCTGGGCGTCGGGGCCGGGCGACAGTGTCGCCTGGCAGCCGGCCAATGCGCGCCAGCCCTGGTTCACCGCGGGGCTGCTGGTGCTGGCGCTGATGGCGATGCTCCCCGCAGCGCTCGGCTTGCGCGGGCTCGCCGGGCTGCTATTGGCGGGGCTGTTGCTCGGTCGCAGTCCACCCGGGCCGGCGTTCGAGCTGACCGTGCTCGATGTCGGGCAGGGGCTGGCCGCGGTGATCCGCGCCGGCGATCACACCCTGGTATATGACGCCGGCCCCCGCTTCAGTGAAGCGTTCAATGCCGGCAGCGGGATCGTACTGCCGTATTTGCGCAGCCGCGGCATCGAGTCTGTCGACCTGCTGGTAATCAGCCACGGCGACAATGATCATGCCGGTGGCGCGGGGGATGTGCGGGCGGGCATGGCGGTTGCCGAGGTCGTCGGCGGTCGCGATACTCTCGAAGCGCACCGCGGCGCTGCGGCCTGTCACCGCGGCCAGCGGTGGTTCTGGGGGGACGTCGAGCTGACCATGCTGTCGCCGCCGATGGCCGCGGGCGATATCTACCGCCGCTCCAACAATGGTTCCTGTGTGTTGCTGGTGCGCTTTGGGGCAGTGACGGTACTGTTGCCCGGCGATATCGAGCGCGAGGTGGAGTATCGGCTCGCCGGCCAGCCGCTCGACGGTGGCGAGAGCGGCGTCGATGTGGTGGTCGCCCCTCACCACGGCAGCAAGACATCGTCGACCACGGCGTTCATCCGCTGGGCGAAGCCGCGCCACGTGGTGTTCGCGGCGGGATTTGGCCACCACTTCGGCCACCCGCACCCCCAGGTGGTGAGCCGCTACCAGGAGGCGGGGAGCACTCTGTGGAACACCGCCGACAGCGGGGCGCTGGTGTTCCGCTGGGATGGCGGCGGCGAGCCGGCGATCAGCGAATACCGGCTCAGGCCCGGGCGCTCCTGGCGGGAGCGATAAGCGATCTGCTCGCCGGGTCCCAGGGAGCTTCGCAGCCTGTCCGGCCCCTGTGACGCAGTGGATTTATGGTAAAGTTGCGCGGCAAAACCCCCAAGGACACGTTGTGTACGAATTCATCATCGCAGGGGATGGCTGATGCCCCCCATCCCGCTGTGTTCTCTCGCAGTGATTGCCATCGAGCGCTGCCGGGCGCTGCGCCCCGGCAAGGTGGCGCCGCCGGACGTCGCGGCTTCGGCCGGCTGAGCGTTGCCACCCAGGAGCCCGAGGAGCCTCTTCGCTGATGCAAAAAAACCTGATGGACAAGCCCCTGATGGAGAAAACCCTGTTACCCACGCACCTTGCCACCTACTGGCGATTGCTGCGCTATATCCGCCATTACTGGCTGGTGTTTATCGTCAGCGTGCTCGGCATGTGGCTGTTTTCCGCCATGGAAGTGGCGTTTGTCGACTTGCTCGGCTATCTGGTCAATGTCCTCACCGTGATCACCGGGGAGTCCGCCGGCGGCAGCGGGCTGGATATCACCACCATCGACACCGGGATCAGCGCGCGTCTCGCCGAGCACTGGTTCAGCGACGGCACGGTGCTGGAGCAGGGGCGGATCGTGATCCCGCTGATGATCATCGCGGTGGCGGTGCTGCGCTCGCTGGGTTTCATCGTCGGCAGCTACGGCATGAGCTATGTCTCGCAATCCATCGTCGACAACCTGCGCAACCAGATTTTCGAAAAGTACACGCGCATGCCGAGCGGCTATTTCGACCAGCAGATGGCCGGGCACCTGGTGGCGCAACTCACTTTCCACGTCCAGCAGGTGATGGGCGCCACAGCCAACGCCCTCAAGGTGATCATTCGCGAGGGGTCGCTGGTGATCGGCCTGTTGATCTACATGTTTATCCTCAACTGGCAACTGGCGCTGATTTTTGGCGCGGTGATGCCGGTGATCGCGCTGATCATCAACAATGTCAGCAGGCGGTTTCGCCGTCTCAGCAAGCGCATCCAGAACGCCATGGGTGACGTGACCCAGGTGTCCAGCGAAGCGGTGACCGGTTACCGGGAGATGCGCCTGTTTGGCGGCGAGGCATTTGAAATCCACCGCATGCACAGCGCCAGCCGGCAGAACCGCCGCCAGAGCCTGAAGCTGTCCCTCACCGAAAGCATCAGCACGCCGGTGGTGCAGATCCTGGTGGCGACGGTGCTGGCGCTGTTGATCTGGATCGCGATGGTGCCGGACATCCTCGGCGGCATGAGTACCGGCGGCTTTACCAAGTTCCTGCTCACCGCCGGCCTGCTGGCCAAGCCGCTGCGCCAGCTCACCCAGGTCAACAGCACCATCCAGAGGGGCATCGCCGCGGCGACGGTGCTGTTCACCACCCTCGATGGCGAAGAGGAAATCGATACCGGCCATCACCGGGCCGAGCGGGTCACCGGCAGTTTTCGTTTCGAGGATGTCGTGTTCAGCTATGCCACCGGTGCCGAGCCGGCCATCAAAGGCGTCACCTTCGCCGTCGAACCCGGCCAGACGGTGGCGCTGGTGGGCTCGTCGGGGAGCGGCAAGAGCACGCTGGTCAGCCTGATTCCGCGCTTCTACAATCACCAGCAGGGACGCATCCTGCTCGACGGCGTCGAAATCAACGAATACCAGCTCAAGAACCTGCGCAGCCACATCGCCCTGGTCAATCAGCAGGTGACCCTGTTCAACGACACGGTGTACAACAATATCGCCTACGGCGAACTGGCTACCAGGAGCTTCGACGAAATCCGCGAGGCGGTGCGCGCCGCCAATGCTCTGGATTTCATCGAAGACCTGCCGAAGGGCTTTCAGACCCGCATCGGCGACGATGGCGTGATGCTTTCCGGCGGCCAGCGCCAGCGCATCGCCATTGCCAGGGCGCTGCTCAAGGATGCCCCGATCCTGATCCTCGACGAGGCCACCTCGGCCCTCGATACCGAATCGGAGCGCCATATCCAGGCGGCGCTGGAGATGGCGATGAAGGGGCGCACCACCTTCGTCATCGCCCACCGCCTCAGCACCGTGGAAAACGCCGACACCATTCTGGTGCTGGAGAAAGGCCGCATCGTCGAGCAGGGCGACCACCACGGCCTGCTGGCGAAAGGCGGGCGCTACGCCCAGCTTTACCGCAAGCAATTTTCGGAGGACTGAGGTGACGGCATTGGAACGGGCCTGGTACCGGCCAGGCAGTTGGAGCTTGCTGCTGGCGCCGCTGGCGTGGCTGTTCGTCGCCGTCACCCGGCGCCGCCGCCGCTGGCTGGAGGCCCGCCAGCAGCCATTGCGGCTGCCGGTGGTGGTGGTTGGCAACATTACCGTCGGCGGCACCGGCAAGACACCGCTGATCATCGCCCTGGTCAAGGCTCTCCAGGCGCGAGGCTACAAGCCGGGGGTGATCAGCCGCGGTTACGGCGGCAGGGCGCCGGTCTATCCGATGCGGGTCACCGCCGACAGCGACCCCGGCCACAGCGGCGACGAGCCGCTGCTGATCGCCATTACCTGCGATTGCCCGGTGGTGGTGGATCCCGACCGGGTGCGGGCCGCCCGCTACCTGGAAAACCACACCGATTGCGAGATCATCCTCAGCGACGACGGGTTGCAGCACTACCGCTTGCCGCGGGATATGGAGATCGTCGTGGTCGACGGCGAGCGGGTGCTGGGCAATGGCTGGTGCCTGCCGGCCGGCCCCCTGCGGGAACCGCTGCAGCGGTTGCAGGAAACGGATTTCGCCATCGTCAACGGTGGCAACGCCGTGCTCCACCATCCGCGCCAGTACCGCATGTTCCTCCAGCCGCTGCGCTTTCGGCGCGTCGACGGCAGCGATATCCGCCCGGTAGACGAACCGCCGGCCGACTTCGTCAACGCCGTGGCCGGCATCGGCAATCCCACCCGCTTTGCCCGCACGTTGGCGAGCCTGGGGCTTGCGGTCAAGCTCCACCCCTTTCCCGATCACCACCGCTTCGTCGCCGAGGATCTGGTTTTCGACGACGGTCGCGCGGTGATCCTCACCGCCAAGGATGCGGTAAAATGCCGTGACCTGAACGCGCCTGACCTGTGGGTGCTGGATGTTGCCGCGACGCTCGAAAACAGCGGCATGAATACCCTTGTCGACGCCATCGAAAATCTGGTGGTGACCCTCTGAACCTCGCCGTGGCATGCTTATGAACGCGCCTTTCCATATCGTCATTCCTGCCCGCTATGCCTCGACCCGCCTGCCCGCCAAGCCGCTGCGGGCTATGTGCGGCAAGCCGATGATTCAGTGGGTGTATGAACAGGCCAGCGCCGCCGGCGCCCTCAGCGTCACGGTCGCCACGGACGACGCGCGGATCGGCGACGCGGTGACGGCCTTCGACGGGGCAGTGGTAATGACCTCTCCGCGCCACCCGTCGGGCACCGACCGCCTCGAGGAAGTGGCGCGGCTGCTGGATTTTGCCGGCGACGCCATCCTGGTCAATGTCCAGGGGGACGAGCCGTTGATTCCGCCGGCGGTGATCCGTCAGGTAGCGGGCAATCTGGCGGCCAATCCCGGGGCCGCGGTGGCGACGCTGTGCGAGCCCATCCAGCGGCGCGAGGATTTTGACAACCCCAATATCGTCAAGGTGGTGGCCGACCAGGCGGGGCATGCCCTGTACTTCAGTCGCGCGCCGGTGCCCTGGCCCCGGGATCATCGCCTTGCCGCCGCACCGGGGTTGCCGGACGATCTCGGCGCCCAGCGCCACCTGGGCATCTATGCCTATCGGGTGCGGGACCTGCGGGATTTCGTCACCTGGCCGGTGGCGCCTCTCGAACGCCTGGAATGTCTCGAGCAACTGCGCTTCTTGTGGCACGGCCGCAAGATTCATGTCGCCCCGGCCTGTGCCCCGGTGCCCGGCGGCGTCGACACCGAGGATGACCTGGCGCGGGTCGTCGCTCATCTGGTTTCCCGGGGAGGAGGTGGGTCGCGATGATCGATAAAGTCCATGTGCTGTTCGTTTGCCTCGGCAATATCTGCCGTTCGCCCACGGCGCACGGGGTTTTCGAACGGCTGGTGCGGGATGCGGGGCTCGAACAGAGAATCGCCGTCGACTCCGCCGGCACCGGCGACTGGCATATCGGCCGGCCGCCGGACCAGCGCTCCCACCGCGCGGCCCTGGAGCGCGGCGTCGATATCGGCCATCTGCGGGCGCGCCAGGTAACGGCCGCGGATTTTGACCGGTACCAGTACATTCTGGCCATGGATCGCAGCAACCTCGACGCCCTGCACCGCTTGAAGCCCGAGGACTACCGCGGCCACCTTGGGCTGTTCCTGGCCTTTGCCGGCGATCGGTCCGGGGCGCTCGATGAGGTGCCGGATCCCTACCACGGCGGAGACGATGATTTCCAGAGGGTCTACGAGTTGATCCAGAGGGCGTCGCTGGGGCTGCTCGATCACATCCGCGAGGCATCGTGAACCGTCGTGGAATTCCTTGAGAAAGTCTCGCTGCGCGACTGCAACACACTGGCGCTGCCGGCGGTCGCGGAATATCTGTGCACTGTCACCACGGGCGACGAACTCGACGCGGCGCGCCGCTTCGCGCGGTCGCGGCGGCTGCCGGTCACCATTCTTGGCGGCGGCAGCAATGTCGTACTGGCCGGTGATATCGGTGGCCTGGTGGTGCGCAACGGCCTGCCGGGAATCCAGGGTGTGGCGCAGCAGGGCGGGGAGGTGGTGGTACGGGTCGGCGCTGGCGAGAACTGGCATCGGCTGGTGCGGCACTGTCTCGACCAGGGTTGGTTCGGACTGGAGAACCTGGCGCTGATTCCCGGCTCCGCCGGCGCTGCGCCGATCCAGAATATCGGGGCCTACGGGGTTGAACTGGCCCAGCGCTTCGTCAGTCTCGAGGCGCTGGTGCTGGACAGTGGCGAGGTCGTGGAGCTCGACCGCGACGACTGCCGGTTTGGCTATCGCGACAGTATTTTCAAGGGAGAGCTGCGCGGCCGGGCGGTGATCACCGCGGTTACCCTGGCGCTGTCGACCGCGGCGTCGCCCTGCCTGGAATATCCGGAACTGCGGGATGCCGTGGCCCATCTCGCGGCGCCGACGCCGCGGGACGTTTGCGAGGCGGTATGCGCCCTGCGTCGCCACAAACTCCCCGACCCGGCGGAGCGGCCCAACGCCGGCAGCTTTTTCAAGAACCCGGTGATCGCGGCGGCCGACGCCGAGGCGCTGCGGTGCAGCTATCCCGACCTGCCGGGTTACCCGCAGGCCGATGGCCGTGTCAAACTGCCCGCCGCCTGGCTGATCGACCGCGCCGGCTGGAAGGGGCGGCGCCGTGGGCCGGTGGGCGTTCACGACCGCCAGGCGCTGGTGCTGGTCCACTTCGGTGGCGGTCGCGGCGAGCAATTGCTGCAGCTGGCTGCCGATATCGCCGCCGATATCCACGACCGCTTTGGCGTCGCCCTGGAATTTGAACCGGCGGTGCTGGGCAGGCCGCTGGCGGAGTCCGGCGATGTCGCTGTTCGCCACTGACGAGACCATTGCCCTCAGCGGCGGGGAGCTGCGCTACTGGCCGGCGTTCCTCGACAGCGGCCAGAGCGCCGGGCTCTACGCCGCGCTGCGTCAGGGCACTCCCTGGGTACAGAGCAGGATTCGCATAGCCGGCAAGAGCGTTGCCATTCCCCGCCTCAACGCCTGGTATGGCGACAGCGGGGTGGAATACGGCTATTCGGGCGTGCTCTTGGCCACCCAACCCTGGAGCCCGGCGCTGGCGGCACTGAAGCGACGGGTCGAAGCGGTCACCGGCCTCGGCTTCAACAGCGCCCTGGTGAATCTCTACCGCAACGGCGCCGACAGCGTCGACTGGCACAGCGATGATGAGCCGGAACTGGGACCGGCTCCCCAGGTCGCTTCGCTGAGTCTCGGTGCGGTGCGGCGCTTTGAGCTGAAACACCGTACAATCCCTGGCGAGCGCTGCCGCCTCGACCTGCCGGACGGCTCGTTATTGCTGATGGCCGGGGAATTGCAGCGCCATTGGCGCCACCGGGTGCCCAAGCAACCAGGGGTGACGGAGGAGCGCATCAATATCACCTTCCGCGCCGTGCGACCGGTGATCTAACAGGCTGGTAACCCAGTGAGGAGCAGCGAGATGGTCAAGGTGCTGGTGGTCGATGATCACCATCTCATCCGAATGGGGCTTTGCGGCTTGCTCGGCAGTGTGCCCGGGGTCACCGTGGTCAGCGAGGCGGCGAGCGGCGAAGAGGCCCTGGAGCGGGTGCGCGAGGCGCGCCCCGATGTGGTGCTGATGGATATCCGCATGCCCGGCATGGGCGGGATCGAGGCCACCAAGCGGATCGTGCTCAGCCACACCCAGGTGCGGGTGATCATCGTCACCGCCTTCAACGACGATGTCTACCCCAACAAACTGCTCAAGGCCGGGGCCGCGGGTTACATTACCAAGAACGCCGATTGCCACGAAATTGCCCAGGCGATCAGCATGGTGATGGCCGGTGCGGTGTACGTCAGCCCCTCCATAGCCCAGATGATGGTGATCAGCGGCCTGCGCCCGGGGCAGGAATCATCGCCTCTTGCCCAGCTTTCACAGCGCGAGCTGCAGATCGCGCAGATGATCACCAGCGGCTACCGCGCGGCGGAAGTGGCGGGGATTCTCAATATCAGCCCGAAGACCATCAACGCCCACAAGTACCGCATTTATGAAAAGCTCGGCGTGGGCAATGATGTGGAATTGACGCTGGCGGCAGTCAAGTACGGGCTGGTGGATCCGAGCGAAATCCTCTAGACCATCCTTTTCTCTTCTCCGAGGCCATACTGTTCCGACCATGCCTTTCGACGCCAAGAGCTTTATCCGCACCCTGACCCAGCGTCCCGGCGTCTATCAGATGATCGGCGAGGACGAGCAGGTGCTCTATGTCGGCAAGGCCAAGAACCTGCGCAAGCGGGTCGGCAGTTATTTTCGCGCCACCGGCCTCAGTCCCAAGACCCAGGCCCTGGTGAGCCGTATCCGCAATATCCAGGTCACCATCACCGCCACCGAGGTGGAGGCGCTGATCCTCGAACAGAACCTGATCAAGCAATGCCGGCCGCCATTCAACATCCTCATGCGGGACGACAAATCCTACCCGTATATCTTTCTTTCCGAAGGGGAGCCCTATCCGCGCCTGGCCTTCCACCGCGGGGTAAAGCGCAAGAAGGGCCGCTATTTCGGCCCCTATCCCAATGCCAACGTAGTGCGCGACAGCATGGTCTTTCTGCAGAAGACCTTCCGCGTCCGCCAGTGCGAGGACAGTTTCTTCAGAAATCGCTCCCGGCCCTGCCTGCAATACCAGATCAAACGCTGCACCGGGCCTTGCGTCGGCCTGGTGAGCGAGGAGGATTACCGCAACGACGTGCGCCTCACCGAGCTGTTTCTCGAGGGCAAGGGCGACGAGGTGATTCGCGAGCTGGAGCAGAAAATGGACCGCTGCGCCGCCGAGCTCGATTTCGAGCAGGCGGCCGAGTTGCGCGACAAGATCAGTTCGCTGCGCCAGTTGCAGGCGGAGCAGGTGATCGAGGCCGGCCAGGGGCACGTCGATGTGCTCGCCGCCGCGGTGTCGGGCGACGTGGCCTGTGTGCAGATGCTGTTCATCCGCCAGGGGCGGATGCTCGGCAGTCGCGGTTTCTACCCGAAAACGCCCCTGGCCGATGACCGCCGGGCATTGCTCAGCGAGTTCATCTCCCAGCTCTACCTGGCGGGCGGCGGCATCAACGATCTGCCCCGGGAGATTGTCGCCGAGATACCCGCCGACGACGGCGAGGTGCTGTCGGCCGCCATCAGCCAGGCCCTCGGCCGTAAGGTCGTGGTGAAGACCTCGGTGCGCGGCACCCGGCTCAAATGGCTGGAAGTGGCGACGCGCACCGCCGAACAGAGCCTCGCCAGCCGGCTGGCCTCCCGGCAGACAGTGCTGAGCCGCCTCGAAGCACTGCGCGATGGCCTGGGCCTGCCGGCCATTCCCGAGCGCATCGAATGTTTCGATATCAGCCACAGCAGCGGCGAGGCGACGGTGGCGTCCTGTGTGGTCTGGGGACCAGAGGGGGCCATCAAGGCCGACTACCGGCGTTTCAACATCGAGGGCGTGCCGGCGGGCGATGACTACGGCGCCATGGCCCAGGCGCTGGAGCGGCGCTACCGGCGTCTGCAAAAGGGGGAGGGCAAACTGCCGGACGTATTGCTGATCGACGGCGGCAAGGGCCAGTTGCGCAAGGCGTCCGAGGTGCTCAACAACCTCGGCGTGCAAGGGGTGATCCTGGTGGGCGTGGCCAAGGGGGTGACCCGCAAACCGGGGATGGAAACCCTGTTGCTGGCCACCGAGGACCGGGAGGAAATCCTGCACACCGAATCCCCGGCCCTGCATCTCATCCAGCAGATTCGCGATGAGGCCCACCGTTTCGCCATTACCGGTCACCGCCAGCGGCGCGACAAGAAACGGCGGGAGTCGCCGCTGGAGTCCATCGACGGCGTCGGTCCCAAGCGCCGGCGCGAGCTGCTGCGCTATTTTGGCGGTTACAGCGAAGTCGAGAAGGCCAGCGTCGGTGAACTGATGAAGGTCCCGGGGATCAGCCGAAAAGTCGCCGAGACTATTTACAGTACTCTTCACAACGAGTAATTTGCCTGTTTGATAAAGGAAGCCCCCTCCGCCATGTGGAATTTGCCCAATATCCTGACACTGCTGCGGATTCTCTGCATTCCCTTGCTGGTGGTCGTCTACTTCCTGCCCTGGGAATGGCGCCACCCGGCCAGTGCGGCGGTGTTCGGCGTCGCCGCGATCACCGACTGGTTCGACGGCTACCTGGCGCGCAAGCTCAACCAGATGACCCCCTTCGGGGCCTTTCTCGACCCGGTGGCGGACAAACTGATCGTCGCCGTGGCACTGGTGGTATTGCTGCAAACCCACTCCAACCTGCTGTTCGCCGTGCCCACCATGGTGATCATCTCCCGGGAGATCGTGATCTCCGCCCTGCGCGAATGGATGGCGGAGCTCGGCAGCCGCACCAGTGTGGCGGTGTCCTACGTCGGCAAGGTCAAGACCACCTTGCAGATGATCGCCATCGCCTTCCTGCTGCTGATCAATCCGGTGAAGTACCCGACTCTCGACTACGTGGGTATTTTCCTGCTTTATGTGGCGGCGGCCCTGACCCTGTGGTCGATGTGCCTGTACCTCGCCGCGGCCTGGCCCGAGCTGAAAGGCGGCTCCGCGGATAAAAATACCTGAATTACTACATCTGAGCCGATTGCCGTCGAGTTGCCGATACCGCCTGCAATCCACGGCAGGTGGCTGCCGTGCACCTGACTGACCGGGATCAAGTCCCCGGCCTTGCCAACCTGTGATGATATCCCTCGCTCAAGGCGGTAATTGGCGGCCATCGCCGGGCTGACGGGTAAGCAGCAGTTGCTCAGCACACCCAGGCAGTGGGCGTTCCGGCAAGGGCCATTCACTGTTTTTTCACGCCCAGCGCGACGGGGAACGTGACAAAACCGGTCTCTCCGTCCACGCTTATCTCAAGCGGACTCGACTGAAAACGCAAAATAGTTCCCCCAAGTCATCAGGAGAATGAAATGCAGGACTTCAAACGTATCGTTTTTGCCACGGACTTTTCGGAAGCGTCGAAGCAAGCGCTCGATTTCGCGCTGAGGATCGCCAGGCACCACCAGGCTGAATTGCATATTCTCCATGTCAAGGTGGCGCCGCATCCCGGTTATATGACGTTCGGCTCGCCGGAACTGGTTGCGGAGATCGCAAGCGCCCAGGATATGTATGCCGATGAATTGCTCGAGGAACTGGTGCCGGAGGGCTATGGGGCCAGGGTCGTGCTCGCCACCGAGCGCAACATCGGCGCCGCCCAGGGCATCTCCGACTACGCCGACAGGCAGGGGAGCGACCTGATCATTGTCGGCAGCCATGGCTATTCGGGCTTCGAGAAGGTGATTCTGGGCTCGGAAGCTCTCAAGCTGCTGCGCCTGGCCAATGTGCCGTTGCTGATCGTCAAGAGCGGCATCGATGGCGAGCAGGGCGGAACCATTCCCTTCAGCCGCCTGCTGGCGCCGGTCGACCTTTCTCCCGCCTCGCAGGCGATGCTGCGCCAGGCGGACGCGCTGGCCGAGCGCTACGGGGCGGAACTGGTGGTGATGCACTCGCTGGACATGGTCACCCCCACCCATTATTCGTTCATGCAGTCCATCGTCAAGCTGCCCCAGGCCAGGCAGGAACTGGGCGGTTTCGTCGCTGAGGCGGCATTGCGGACAAAGCCGAAGGAAGTGATCACCGAGGCGCCCGCGGCGCAGGGAATCGCCGACACCGCGACGAACATGGGCGCCGACCTGATCGTGATATCCCGAACCGGCCTGAGCGGCTGGCGGCGCTTCTGGGTAGGCAGCGTGACCGAGCGGGTACTGAACATCACCAGCTGTCCGGTGCTGGTATTGCCTACGGCGGGATAGACGGGGCCGGGGCCCCGCGCATGGCGGATCCTGGTGGAGCGATCGGGGAAATTGGAGGCGCGGGTCGGAATCGAACCGGCGTAAACGGAGTTGCAGTCCGCTGCATAACCACTCTGCTACCGCGCCTTGAAAGGGTCCGGGCTTGCCCGGGTCGCCACGGCATCCGCGGCGAGGTGTGTATTCTATGGATTACCGCTGGGGAATCAAGCCCATTTGTCGATATCGGCGGATTTGGCGCGGCCGCAAGTGGCCGCTGCCGGCGGCTGGGGAGAGGGCATCGGCGCTGCCGGCAGGTTTGAATTGAATCGCGGCCGGCTTGCCGGTAGTATTCGCCATCCCCTCACGCCCGAGTGGTGAAACTGGTAGACACAAGGGACTTAAACAATTTGAGCCCTCCAGGGGAAACCCTGGAGGTGAAGCCCGTCAAACTCGGCGAAAGCCCTGGATGCGCCAAACGTCCGAGCCAACGCCGAGCCAAGCCCTGGATGCTGTGTTCGGGGAAGGTGTAGAGAGCAGACGGCGGGCACCTACGGCAACGCGTTGATGCGTGGCGCTAGGGTGAAGGCGTGCTCCAGACCACGAACAGCGCAAGCGCTGGCGGCGAAAGCCGAAGTGGTACGAAAATCCCTCGACCTCACGGTCGTGCCGGTTCGATTCCGGCCTCGGGCACCATATCCGCTTTCAATCCCGGCTCCCGGGCCTTCCGCGTCGGGGAGATCCGCCTGATGCCGGTCCGATCCTGTTTACGGCGACGCCGCGACCTGGATCATCACCGCTTTTACCCACCTGCCTGTCGATCCCGCTTCCTTCGCGAGCCCCGGATTGACAGCGCGATCGTGAAGATGGGCTTGATTCGCGCTCATCCGGGCCCGGCGGCGCTGCACGTTCTGCGCCTGCTGGACGAGCACCGGGTCTATCACCCGATGATTACACGGTGCTCGATCCCGAAATGACGGCGCAAACTGTTGTCCACAGAATCTGTGGATAAGTCTGTGGCTGGCATGTGGGTTAGCCGTACACTTGGCGATTGCGGCCAGCAAACCTGGGGGGTCCGCTGGCCTGCGGGAAAAGTGATCAGGGATACTCGCGGCCGCCATTATTGACGGCGTCGCGGCGCTGTTGGCATCGCCGCGACGCTGATGGGATAATCGCTGACACTGCGTAACGGGGTGAGTCATGCAGCAGCCGATTGTCGGTTTTCGGCAGGATGATGAAAGTCACTGGGTCGCGGTGCTGGCTTGTGGTCACAGCCAGCACGTGCGCCACGATCCGCCCTGGCAGGATCGTTCCTGGGTCATCACTGCCGAAGGACGGCGGGGGATGCTCGGATTCCCGCTGGACTGCATTTTATGCGACCGGATTCTGTGCGATCAGGTGTCGCGCGGCCAGCGTATATCTCCCGGGCGTCCCTGAAGGGAAAGGCCTTTACACAATGGATACACAATGGACATCCATCTATGAAGTTATCGATCCTCGATCTCGCCTTTATCTCCGAGGGCGCCACGGCCGCCACGGCCCTCGCCAATACCCTTGATCTCGCCCGCTGGGCCGAACGGTGGGGCTATGAGCGTTTCTGGCTGGCGGAGCACCACAATATGGCCGGTATCGCCAGCGCCGCGACCTCGGTGGTGATCGGCCATGTCGCGGCGGGCACCAAAACCCTGCGCGTAGGCGCCGGTGGAATCATGTTGCCGAATCACTCGCCCCTGGTGATCGCCGAACAGTTCGGTACTCTGGAAACGCTGTATCCCGGGCGCATCGATCTGGGGTTGGGGCGCGCTCCGGGCAGCGACGGCTTGACGACCCAGGCGCTGCGCCGTTCGTCATCGGCGGCGGAACACTTCCCCCGTGATGTCGTGGAGCTTCAGGCCCTGTTTGGCCCGCTTCAGCCCGGGCAGAAGGTCCAGGCGGTGCCCGGCACCGGGCTCAACGTGCCGCTGTGGATCCTCGGCTCCAGTCTGTTTGGCGCCCGTCTGGCGGCGATGCTGGGCCTGCCCTATGCTTTTGCCGCGCACTTCGCTCCGGCGGCGCTGCACGATGCCCTGGATATCTACCGCCGCGAATTCAAGCCTTCGGCGCAATTGGAGCAACCCTATGCGGTGGCCGGGGTCAATGTCTTTGCCGCCGATAGCGACGCTGAGGCGAAGCGGTTGTTCACCTCGATTCAGCAACAGTTCACCAATCTGGTGAGGGGCGCGCCGGGACAGCTGGCGCCACCGATCGACGACATCGACAGTTACTGGAGCCCGCTGGAAAAGGCGCATGCCTCGTCGATGCTGAGTTGCTCCTTCGTGGGAGCGGCGGCCGGGGTAGCGGATCAGCTGCACGCCTTCCAGAGTGATACCGGCGTCGATGAAGTGATGATCGCATCGGCTATCTACGACCATGAGGCCCGATTGCACTCCTACGCGCTGCTGGCGGATCTGCTCGATTGAGCGGAGGCTGAAGCCCTGCCGCCTTGTTGGCTGGCAGGGCAGGGGCTAGACTCAGTGATAGAGGCCAGCATCCGCTGCCTTTACCGGGGAGAGACTCATGAACAGGATGACCGCTACGTGGTTGCTGATGGGCAGCCTGGCAGGATTGCCGGCATTCGCCGCCGAAGTGCAGACGGAGTGGATTACTCCCCGCGAAGGATTTACCGAATCCGGTGTCGGTGCGAGAATCAAAAGTATCGAGGCCCTGCCCGCCGATGAGGGACAGCGGGTCACCATCGAAATCCCCCGCAGTGCGGTGGCGGAAGGCGAGATCGTCCAGGAAATCATTGTGACCGCCCAGCGGCCGGACAAAACCGAAAGCCCGGTGTCGGTGCGCCACGAGTGGGTGGCGGATTACGAAAATGACTACTACGGCCTGGTGCTCTATCTCGGCAGCAAGGAGCAGACGCCGTTGCGGATTTATCTGAAAAGCGAGTGAGCACAACCGCAACGTCTGCCGTGGCGGTGCAGCTGGTAAACCTCGGCCCCGCACAGGCGAATGGGCCGAGCGCCGCTCAGCCTTTTTTGGTGTCGTCTGGTGGCATCGCGGCCTTGCCGGAGCCGGTGGTGTTGCGGACATCGCTCCGCGTCACGGCGATGTCGATACCGTGCTCGCTGAACAGTTCGTCGATACGGCGGTTGATTTCATCGACGGCGATGGTGCGATCGCCCAGCTCGCGCACATAGAGCCGCAACTCGTGGTCGAGTGTGGTGGTGCCGAAATTGAGGAAATAGACCATCGGTGCCGGGCTTTTGAGAATGCGCGGATTGTCGGCGGCAATCGCCAGCAACAGCTCCCTCACCTTGTCGAGGTCCGACCCATAGGACAGGCCGACACGGATGGTGACCCGGGTAATGGTGTCGGTCAGCGACCAGTTGACCACCTGATCGGTGACAAAGACCTTGTTGGGCACGATGATTTCCTTGCGGTCGAAATCGGTAATGGTGGTGGCCCGGATGCGGATCCGGCTCACGGTACCGGACAGGTTGCCAATGGTGACCACGTCGCCGATGCGTGCCGGGCGTTCGAAGAGAATGATCAGACCTGAAATGAAGTTGGCAAAGATTTCCTGAAGACCAAACCCCAGCCCTACCGACAATGCTGCCACCAGCCATTGCAGCTTGTCCCAGCTGACACCCAGGGTCGACAGGGTGACGACAAACCCGACACTGAAAATAATGTACGACAGCAGGGTGGTGGTCGCGTAGGCGCTGCCCTGGGCGAGTTTCATCCGCGACAGGACCAGCATTTCGAGCAGGCCGGGGATATTGCGGGCGAGGATCAGCGAAACCACGATGATGGCGAGTGCGCCGAGGGCATCCTTGAGGCTTATCGGCACCAGTGTCTGGGCGTTGCTGCTGACGTATTCGTAGAGAACGACCCGGTCGAGATAGGCAAACACCGTGAAGGTGTCGGCCCACACCCAGTACAGCAGGCCGAGGAAGATGCCGAGCAGCCCGAGGCGGACCAGGCGCAGGGATTGCTGGTTGACCTGTTCGATGTTGAGTAGCGGTTCCTCGACCATGTCCTCGCCGTCGCGCAGCGTCGTCTCGTGCTTGGCGACGATGCGCTGGTAGGCCAGCCGCTGGGCGGCGAGGGACAGGCCGCGCAGCAATACCGCTTCCACCAGCTGCCACAACACCACCATGAACAGGCTGGTGATCAGCAGGCCGGTGAGTTTCAGCGCGGTGTAGTAGTAGCCGGCAATCACCGCGATGATCAGCCCGAAGGGCAGGGCGCCGGCGATCACGCCGCCGATGCCGCGCGGCACGGAGAGCCGCTTGTCGGCGGCGCGATGCCAGAACAGGCGGGGCAGCAGCCAGGCCAGCAGGCCGAGGGCGACCAACAGCACGATGATCCCGATGACGTCGGTGTCCAGCGCCGCGGGATGGTGCTCGGCGATGGTGATGATGACGCTCAGTGGCAGCACCACGGCGCCGATGGAGACCGTCACCTTTTGCAGGTAGGCGGTGTCGTCCCGCGGCCAGCGAAAGTGGAGTTCGGCGATATTGCCGTGGGAGAGCAGGCGGTACAGGGCATGAAAGACCAGCCATGCCAGCGCCATGCGGCTCAGCGCGATGCCCAGATAGTCGTTTCCGCCGCGGGCGTCGAGGGCCAGCGCATAGCCGCAGAGGGCGAGGAACATCGGCACTGGCAGGCACATCAGTACATTGATGGCGATTGCCAGGGGCGTGTGCCACTGCCGGTCATGGCGCACGGAGCCAATGTTTTTCTGCAACTGGTCGAGCTGCGCGGCCAGCCAGTGACGCCGCCACGCCAGTATCGCTATCAGCACCAGCAGGGGCAAGAACACCAGGGGCACGGATTTGAGGCCGAGCCACAGATCCGCGGCGAGGGGGAACAGGGGAAGCTCCATGCCCTGGCGAACGAGTTGCGCCGGCAGGCTTGTCAGCCAGCCGGCATCGAGGGCCTTGTTGCTGGGGATCCAGAACAGTTGTTCGTCGAGCTTGATGCGCAGCTCGCTGGCGGTGGCCTGCAATTCCCTCTGCTTGAGTTGCAGGGCGATGGCTTCGGTGAGCAGGGTGTCGAACTTGCCGTCGATGCGCTCGAGCAACTCGGCGCGGGCGTCAACCAGGCCGCGCAGCGCCTGGCGGGTCTCGACGTCGGCCGGGTGCGCCGGGTCGGCGGCGAGCAGGCGGTCGACATAAACGGCGGGTTTTCTGATCGCGTCGCGTTGCTGGCTCAGGTCGAACTGGGCGAGGCGGATGTCGGCGATCCGGTCCGATAATGTGGTGTCGAGTTCGATCCTCGGCAGGGCGTTGCGCTGTTCGTGGAGGATCCGGGTCAGCAACCGGTTGCCCTGAAGCGCGTCGAGGAGTTCGTCAAGCGCCTGGTCGGCTTGCTTCAGGTTTTCCAACTGCCGGCTCAGATCGAGGTTGCGCTGGGCGAGATCGTTTAGCCCGTCGGTGGTGTCGAGCAACAGCGTGGAGAGCCTGACCATGTCGGCTCTTTCCCGGGCCAGCGGTGAGTCGCCGCCGCTGTCATCGGCGTCATGGCGCAGATCGGCGACGATCTTCTCCGATTCGACGCGCTGCTGGCGATTGACCAACGCCTGGAGGCTGTGAATCTCGTCCTCGATACGGTCGATCTGTTCATTGAGCAGCGCCCGCTGGGCCTGCCCGAGGTTTTGCAACAGACTGTTGCCCGCCAGTTCCTGGCGCAGCAGCGAGGTGCGTTTTGTCAGTGCCAGCACCTCGGCGTCAAGGGCCTTGCGCTGTTCGGCGCCGAGTCCTCTGCCGGTGTCGAGCTGAGTGGTGATCTCCGCGGTGCGGAGCTGGTTGGCGCTGATCTCCTCCGGGTTGCGCTCCGGGCGGGCCCGGATGCTGGCCAGCATCCCGTTGACCTCAGCCAGATCCTGTTGCCATTGATCGCGCTGTGCGATGCGTTCGGCGAGGACTCGTTCGAGGGTATCGAGATTGGAGTTGCCGTAATGGCTGGCGATATCCGCCGGCGGCCCATCCTTGAGCCCGGCCAGGCTGTTTTCCGCCTCAGAGATGGCGGCGGGCGCTTGATCGAGGCGTTTCTTCAGTGCCTCCAGTTGCACGGTCAGGCGCTCTGCCTCGCGAATATGGACGAGCGCGCTTTCCAGGGCTTGCCGTGCCGCCTGGTGCTGCCCTTCGGGCAGCTGCCGGTCATCGAGCGCGCTGAGCTGCTGCTCGATGTCGTCGGCCGAGTCGGGCGCCGACGTCTCGGCTTGGGCCTCGAACAGTGGCAAAACCAGTAGCAGGGAGAACAGCAGCGGGCGTAATACTCTCATGGCTCGGGGGTATCCGATCTGGTGTTGGTCTGTGACGATCCTGTCTGGTCCAGAGTCTGTTGGCGTTCGGGCATCATCCCTGGCGCTCTGCGAAAAGCGTCAGTCCAAAGCCCGGCAACCTTTGGATATAGGGTATTGACACATAAAAGAACATGTCATTGCCGCGATTCCTGCGGTGCGCTTCGTTCCTCAGCACAGCCTATGCTTTTTCATGTCATTTCCGAAGCGCGCTTCCATATGCCCTTTCACAGGGTCTGCCGCCGCATACCGCTTTTTGCGTGGTCGGCGAAACGTCGACAGAGCCTAGTATAGAGAAGCGATCGACAATCGGGGCGGTAATTCGCCAGTGGGGCGCCAGACGGCAAAAAGCCCGGACGCAGCCGGGCTTTTTGCCGATGATTTGGCGGAGGGACAGTCCCCCATCTTAGCGTCTCGCGGCATCGCGTAACGTCGCCCTCTTGCCAGCAACCCCTTGTAATACAAGACTTTCTCCGCACTGATCGTCTCGGATGGTCTCGACTTATCGCGTAAGATCGTATAATCTTAGGCGGGTTTATAGGCGGGTGCGATTATGCCAAGAGTAGCGAAAGAACTATCAGCGTTGGAGGTGAAACGCCTCTCACAACCGGGAATGCACGCCGTGGGCGGCGTGCCTGGGCTCCATCTTCAAGTTCTCCCCGGCGGAGGAAAGACCTGGCTGCTGCGGGTCACTATCGGGGCGACCGCGAGCGGCAAGCAGCGCCGCAGCGAGGTCGGCTTGGGCGGGTATCCGGCGGTGACGCTACAGCAGGCCCGGGACAAGGCGCGCGAGGTCCGGGAGAAGATCGCCCAAGGCATCGACCCGATAGCGGAGCGCAAGGCCGCGCGCTCCGCGCTGTTGGCGAGCCGGGCGACTGAGATCACCTTCGAGGAGGCCGCGCGGCTGTGCATTGAGGCGAAGTCTCCGGAGTGGAAGAACGCGAAGCACGCCCAGCAGTGGACCAACACGCTGACCACCTACGCTTTCCCGACCCTCGCCAAACTACAGGTGCGCGACATCGACACGCCGCACGTCTTGGAAGTGCTCGAACCGATCTGGAAGGTGAAAACTGAGACTGCCGACCGGCTACGCGGTCGCATCGAGGCCGTGCTGGACTGGGCCACAGCTCGTAAGTACCGCGACGGCTCCAACCCGGCACGATGGAAAGGCAATCTTGAGGCGATGCTGCCCAAGCCGTCGAAGGTGGCGAAGAACGGCAACCATGCCGCGCTGCCCTTCTCAGAGGCTCCCGCATTCATGACGCATCTTCGCAAGATGGAAGGGACCGGCGCGCGGGCGCTGGAATTCACCATTCTGACCGCCGCCCGCTCCGGCGAGGTACGCGGGGCGAAGTGGGACGAAATCGACCTTGAGGCCGGAGTCTGGACGATCCCGGCGGACCGCATGAAGATGGGCAAGGAACACACCGTGCCGCTGACAGCGGACGCGGTGGCCCTGTTGAAGGCCCTGCCGGTGTTCGAGGACAATAATCTTGTATTCCCTGCATCCCGTGGCGGCGAGTTGTCGGATATGACGTTGGCCGCAGTCATCAAGCGTATGCACGAAAGCGAAACGAAGGCGGGGCGCAGGGGCTACATTGACCCGAAACAGACCGACAAGAACGGCAACCCGAAGGTTGCCACCCCGCACGGGTTCCGCTCGACCTTCCGGGATTGGGCCGGGGAAATCACTAACCATTCCCGAGAAGTCATCGAACACGCCCTTGCGCACCAGCTCAAGGACAAGGCCGAAGCCGCCTATGCGCGCGGCAGTCTTTTCCAGAAGCGTCAGGCACTTATGGCCGATTGGGCCGCGTATCTTCACCCGAAAAAGTAAAGGAAGCCGTTGATCTACAAGAAGATTTTAGCCTTCGAGGCTAGACGAGACGCCCTGAAAGTCTTATAGTCTTTCGCATATCCCGCCGGTTCCCCGGCGCGGACGTACAGAAATGGAGAACGAGTTGAGCCACTGGTGGCTCGACCTTCACCCGTTTCTGGTGCGAGTCATCCAAGGGGAAGCGTTCGAGCTGTTTGTTATCGGCTCCGCGCTTCCCCTTCTTGTTTTTCGGCAGGCGGCAGCGCGGACGTATTGGAGCCGCTGCCATGCAGACACAATCAACAAAATCACTCCGTCCAGCCCAAGCGGCTGAGTTCTTGGGCATCAGCCATGCCACGCTCTGGCGCTGGCTCAAGGAACGCCCCGACTTCCCACGCCCACGCAAGATCGGCGCGCGCACAACCATCTGGATTGTGGCGGAGCTGGAGCAATGGCGTGATGCGCAAGCGCATCAGTGAGGAGACGGACCTATGAAACCGAGCCTCACAGCGCAAATAGCTGCGCCCACCGAAGCCCGCCGCGCCGCGTATGTCGCGTGGTTGCTGCGCATTAACCCGCACCGCATCTTTCCCGCTGGACCCGAGTGCAACGCGGACGCCGATCAACACCTTGTTGATTCCGTTCTTGTTGAACTCGACCAACTGACCAAGCAAGCCGCCCGCTCCCGCGATACCTCGCCGCGTGCGCTCTGGTTCCGCCATACGCTCGACCACTGCAACGAGGTCATGAGCGGCAAGGCCAATCCCACCGACAACGGCTGGTTCAACAACAAGGCCGGATACCGCCGGGGCATCCACCTGTTTCAGGAGGTCGCAGTATGATTGCTGACTTCCTCGACAACTACCGCTCCGGCGGGCCGTTCGTTCTCACGTCCATCGTCCCGGACGGGAAAACCGAAACGCGCACCTTCACCGACTCGAAGGAGGCGGAGGCGTGGGCCATTCGCCAGAACGAAAACAAGAACATCTACTTCCACGTCAATCGCACGCGGGGACCGCTGACGGCGAAGGCGAAGAAGGAGGATATTGCCGCCGTTGAATACCTGCACGTTGACATCGACCCGCGCACCGGGGAGGACTTCGAGCAGGAGCGCGTCCGCATCCTTCGCTTGCTGACTGCCGAACTGCCCAATGGCGTCCCGGCTCCATCGCTGGTTATCGACTCCGGCGGAGGCTTTCAGGCCTTCTGGCGTCTGACGGAACCGCTGAACATCGACGGCGACGCCGGCAAGGCCCACGAAGCCGAACGCTACAACCGGGCGCTTGAACTCGCCTTCGGTGCGGACTCTTGTCACAACGTGGACCGCATCATGCGCCTGCCCGGTACGATGAACTGGCCGAACAAGAAGAAGCGCGACAAGGGCCGGGAGCCGCGCGAGGCGGAGGTATACAGCCGCACGGATGCCACCTATCCGCTGACCGCGTTCAAGGCCGCGCCTCCGAAGGCCGAAGCAATCACCTCCGGCGCACGTCCTGCCACCGGGAAGGCATCCGCGCCCGTGCCCTTGGGCGAGGGTATGGGGATGGGCACGGAGGAGCTGCTAGCGTGGGCGAAGGCCAACGGCAAAACGCTCAAGGAATCGACCCTTGCGCGCATCGCCACCGGCGAGGACCCGCTGGACCCGGCCAAGTACCCCTCCCGCTCCGAAGCGTTGTTTGCTGTCTGCTGCGACCTTGTCCGGGCCGGGGCTGACGATCCGGTGATCTTCGCCGCGATCACGGACCCGAATAACAAGATTGCGGAGAGCGTGCGGGAAAAACCCCGCTGGCAAGCCTACGCCGCCGACCAGATTCAGAAGGCCCGCGCGAAGGTGGCCGAAGCCGCACAGCTCCCAACATGGGACCGCGTGAACAAGGCAGGCGACCCGCTGCCCAGCTACTGGAACGCCCGGACGGCGCTGCTGCTGATGGGCGTGGAATGCCGCTATGACAAGTTCCGCGCCCGCCACCTCGTGGGCTCCCATGAGTTGCAGGAGTTCGCCGGGGAGTTTTCCGACCACGCGGAGCGCATCTTGCGTGACGAGATTATCCGCCGCTTCGGCTTCGATCCGGGCGACATGAACACGAACAAGGCGGTGCTATCGCTGTGTACGGAAAACCGCTTTGACTCGCTGATCGACCACCTCCATGCCCTCCCGGCATGGGATGGAAAACCGCGCCTTGATTCCTGGCTGATCGACTTCTGCGGTGCGGAGGATAGCCCATACACTCGCGCCGCCGGGGCCGTGTGGCTGACTGCGGCAATCGCTCGCGCCTTCGCTCCGGGGGTGAAGTTCGATTACATGCTGGTGCTGATGGGAGGCCAAGGCGTGGGGAAATCGACCGCGCTGCGCATCCTCGCGGGTGACGAGTTCTTCTCTGATGCCGCCTTCCTTGGGGCGCGGGACGCCCGCGAAGTCTTGGAGGTGTCCTCCGGCGTGTGGATTCTCGAATGCGCAGAGCTGGACGGCATGAGCAAGAAGGACGTTTCAGCCCTCAAGGCGACCATTGCCCGGCAGGCCGACACCGGACGCCCGGCCTACGCACGCAGCCCCGTCACCGTCCCCCGGCGCTTTGTCTTGGCGGGAACCACCAATGAGGAGCGCTTCCTACAAGACCCGACCGAGAACCGCCGCTTCTGGCCGGTCGCCGTGTCCCGTGTAGACCTCGAAGGCCTGCACGCCGCACGTGACCAGCTCATCGCGGAGGCGCTGGCCCGCTACCGCTCCGGCGACTACGCGCTGACCCTGGAAGGGGAAGCCGCCACCGGCGCGAAACAGGCGCAAGCGCAACGCCGTGTGGTCGATGAAGGCTACATGGAGTGCCTCGAAGGCCTGCGCGACGAAATCCAGCAATGGAAGGGCCAATGGATCGTCAAAACGGAAGCGGTCTACAACCGGCTGGGCATCCCGCAAAAGGACCGCAACGGCGGAGTACCCCGGAGGGTGAAGGAGGCGATGACGGCGCTGAAGTGGAAGCCAGAAGGCCCCGTGCGGATCGACGGAGAACTATGCCGCATCTACGTCTGGGCCGGGGACGGAAACCCGGCGGGCCTCGCCCCCTTCTGATGGGCGAGGTGCCAGAGTTACGCGAAAATGGGCGGGTTCCCCGTAACGGCCGGAAATCCATCAACGGATGGGCTTCCGGCTGTATTTTTTGCGCTCGGGTTACGCGATACGCGTCAATTCCTATTAGACCCTTACGCGTATACGGCGCGACGCCCTACGCCCACGGGTCGGGCGGGAGCCGATCCCGTTTCTCCTCCCCTCCTGAAGTCTTTTACCTACTTTCCCCGTAACCGCGTAACGGAAAGCCGGGAAAGCCAGAAGCGTATGGGGTCCGGGGCAGTTACGTGGAAGCTGTCCCGCCGCGTAGCGACCCGTAACCGCGTAACGGCTCCCGCCCCTTGGGCTGATTCACCCCCGCACCGCCGCCCGGTGTCACGGGCCACCAGCGACCGCCCCACATACAAGATCGCATCGCCTCAAGCATGGCGGAGGAGTCCTCCCCGCAGACCCCCATAGCGTCTGGAACTTCGGCATGGTGAGCGTATAAACCCGCCTATACACCCGCCTAAAACCCTTTATCTTTTCACTTCCGGTCGGTAGAATCCCTATTGATAACAGCAACTTGGATAGGAATTCAATCATGGCCCGCTTCATTCTGTACGCTCGCCGGGCACTCGACACCGACCCGACCACCGAGGAGCAGTTCGCGCCGCTCCGGGCTTGGGCGCTCGCCGCTGGGCATGAGGTGGTGGCGGAGTACGCTGACGAGAACATCGACACCCGCGCCGCCCGCGATCCGCGCCCGTATCGGGACCGCGCGATATACGACACGCTCCGGGGCGCAGCGGATGGCATCGCTGCTGTTTCGCTCGACCGGCTGGCCCGTAGTGTGGGCGACCTTCAAAAGCTGCTCTGCGAGTTCTCCGTGGCAGGCGCTGGCCTGTACGCGCACGACATGGAACTGGACACCCGGACTCCCGCCGGTCATGCCTTGATCGACGCTATCGCCGCCGTGGTCGCCTTCGACAAGGCCTGCCGTGTCGAAGCCCTCCGGCGCGGCCACCGCAAGGCCCGGGCCAAGGGCGTGAGGATCGGCGCACCGCGCATTGCCCGCAGTCTTGAGGACAAGATCGCCGCCTTGCTCAAGGCCGGGGTAAAGCCTCATCGCATCCGCACGATCACGCACGCCGGGGCGTCCACCATCACCCGCATCAGGAAGGAACTGGAAGCCGCCGAAGCCATCGCCGCCGGGGAGGTGGACGCATGAGCCGCAACACGCAACTGACCAAGGGCGTTGTCCGCGACCTCGCCACCAATGGCCTGCCCGCTGCTTCACTGGACATCGTGCGCGGCCTCGCCGCCGAAGGGTGCCGTGAGCACGCTATCCGCCGGACCCTTGGGCTGTCTCCATCCCAATGGAACGCGCTCAAGAAGGATGACGCGGAAGGCGAGCTTTCGCCGCTGGCGCTGGCAATGGAGGAAGGCCGGGCCGAAGGCGCGGGCGAGGTCATCGCGGTCATGCGCGCCCGGATGAAGGAAGGCGATACGCGCGCCGCCGAATGGCTGGGCGACAAGCTCTACAAGATCGGACGCGAGGATGGCCCCGGTGAAGCGCCCCGCGTCCTCATTCAAATCAACGCGGCCCTATCGCCGGAGGAGTACGCGAGGGTGATCCATGTCCAAGATTGACAACGTGATCCGCCCGACACCGTTTCAGGCCCGCGTGCTGGCGGTGCCGGAGGACGTGTTCTTGTTCCTTGGCGGTGGCCGCGGGGGTGGAAAGTCCTTCGCCCTGATGCTCCTGATCCTTCGCCACGTCCAGCAATACGGCCCGCGTGCTCGCGTGCTGGTGACGCGCCGCCGGTTGAAGTCGCTGCTCCAGTTCGCCGAAGAACTCCGGGGCTTGCTACGCTCCGCCTTTGGGCCGGGCGTTGCCTACAACATGAATGACAACGTGTTCCGGCTCCCGAACGGCGCGGCAATCTTCATGACGCATTGCGAGTCCATCAGCGCCCTACAAGATACTGTCCAAGGCCACACCTACAGCCTTGTGGTCGTGGACGAAGCGGGCGAAGGCCCGCCGCTGGAAGTGATCGACCAGCTCGGGCTGTCGCTGCGCGCTCCGGGCGTCCCGCTCCGCATGATCCTTGCCGGGAACCCTGGCGGGGCGAACCATTCCGCCCTGTCGGAGCGGTACGTCACCGCGCGCGACCCTTGGGCCATATTCGAGTTCGCCGGGCAGAGCTGGGCCTATGCGCCTTCCACGGTCGATTCCAACCCGCACTTGCCGGAGGCGTACCAGCGCAACTTCGAGGTTCTGCGCACCACCGACCCGGCGCTGTACAAGGCGCACCGGCACGGCGACTGGTCAGCGATCACCGGGGACTTCTTCGCTGGATCGTGGCGGGCGGATGAAATGGTGATCGACCACCACGACCTCCCGCCGCACCTGTTCACCAAGTTGTCGCTCGCCATCGACTGGGGCAGCGCCGCGCCGTGCGTCGCCTTGCTCATGGGCACGCTCGCCTATGACGTGCGACTCCCGGATGATCGGGTGATGCCGAAGGGAAGCGTTGTCGTGTATGACGAACACGCAGAGTTCGACCCGCGCAACATCGCCCGTGGCACGGGCCGCTCGCCGTCGCAGATTGCGCCCGCGCTTCATGCTATGTGCGCCCGCTCCGGTGTCCGGGCACGGGGCGTCATCGACGCCGCCGCCGAAGCCAAGACCGCCGGGCGTCATGAGGACAGCATCAGCGACTTGTTCCGCGCCGCCGGGGTTCGCGTCTCGCCCGCTCGCAAGGGGCCGCGTGTCCCGCGCTTCGAGGCGTTGAAGCAGATGATGATTGCGCGGGAGTTCTACGTTGCGAGCCGCTGCTTGGGCTGGCTTCGCACCGTGCCCAGCTTGCCGCGCGACCCTCGCAACCCGGAGGACGTGGACACGAAAGCCGTGGACCACTGGCTGGACGCTACCAGCTATGGGCTTGTCGGTTCCGCTTCGGGCTTCGTTGTCATGGGCAGCTTCGACGGCCCACCGCCGCAACTACCCGACACCGGAAACCGCATAATTTACGTTTGAGGAGCGATCGCTATGCGAATCTTTGCGATCATCGCCATCATCCTGCCAATTCTCGCCACCGTAGCGCACGCGGAGGACCGGCCCCTGTATAACGCCCAGGATACGCTCCGCCGTGCGCAGGTCGGCACGTCCTCGCCACGTCTCGCGCAGCCGGTCCGGGTTGCACCCGCGCCGACGCAATCCGGAAAGCCGGAGCCGTCGCGCTATGACCGCATGGATTGCCGCCGCGATCCGTCGCGCCCGCTTGATCGGGCCATTACTTGCCGCCCTGTCGAAGCCAAAAAAGTAAACCCAAGCCATTGATATACAAACTATTTTTGTAGACTTTCACTCCAATCGTCCACGAGAATCCCCGAAAGTGCCGGGCATTCAGCGTCCGGCGCTCATAGGTTGGGAGTGGCCCCGCCGGTGACGTGTCTTGAGCCCTCCCGAGTCGTGATGACTTTTCAGAGGAGCCCGACATGGCAACCATCGACTTCAACACCGTTCCCTCCGGCGTGACGCTGAATGAGGAACGCGCGCAATATCTCAGCGACCGCGCCACCGAAACCGCGACCGCCTTCACCCGCAAGCTCGAAAAGCTGCAAGCCGCCGTGGCCGAAGCCCGGGACCGCTATTCCAGCGAAGCTGACGAACTGATCCGCACCGCCTCCAGCGAGGACCGCGCCACCGCTCGCGCACTCGCCAAGAAGTCCGCCGCCAACAAGGCCGCGAACCTTCACCGCCAACTGATTGCCTCCTCCGAAGCCGACCGCGCCGCGATGCTCAAGGGCTTGAAAGCCTACGCGGACGAAGCCGCCGCCATCGCCGCCGTTTATACCTCGCCCGCCTCGATGCTGGGCCGCGTCGCGCTGGGCGATCCGAAGCGCACGCAATATCAGATTCAGCTTGAAGGCGCGGGGCCGGTGGAACTCGAAAACGCCGCCCGCACGGCGATCATGACCGGCGATCTTGTATTGGGCGCGGCCATCGTGACCGTGATCGACCGCCGCCCGAAGGATCGCCGCCCGTTCATGGTCCAAGCCTTCGCGGAGCGTGTCGTGGGCGATGTGTGGAAGCGGCTCAACGGCAAGCTCGAAGGCGTCCAACTCGCTTACAAGTCTGCCGTCGCCGCTGACCGCGAGTTTGTCCGTGGAAAGGCAGACCCGATCACCAACCTGTCGCTTGCGATTGCCGGTCAGGCGATTGCCGAAGCGGCGGGCGATGATGAGGAGGCTTAAGCATGAGCCTCGCTGACATGACCCGCGATGAGCTGCGGGAACTGATCGCGGAAACGGTCCGCGAAACGCTCACGCAGATGGGAGCCGATCCGGCGCACCCGCTGGAAATGCAGCGGGACTTCCAGCACCTCCGCCAATGGCGGAGGTCCGGCGAGGAGCTGCGCAGCAAGGGAACGCTCGCGCTGCTGGGCATCTTCCTGTCGGGCGTTGCGGGGCTGATCGCGGTCGGCTTTCGGGACTGGCTCGACAAGTGAGGCCCCGCCTTGAAGAACAAGCCCACCAAGATACTCCCCGCGCCGCGTAGCGGGGAGAACGCCAAGTTTTTCGGGGAGCACAACAAGAGCGTGGCGGTCAGGACCTGCTTGATGTGCGGGATTCGCTTCGTGTCCGCCGGACCGCAGAACCGCCGCTGCACCCCCTGCTCAGAGAAGGTCGCCATCTTGGGCTTGACGCCGTGAGCGGAGAAAGGCCCTATCCCGACCGTGCCCGGACGGGTAGAATCTTGTTTGTAAATACAAGCCGCAGAGAACCGGGAAATATAGCATAGTGTTGAAAGAATTTGCCCTAGATTATGAATCGCTCGCATTCCGCACGACGCGAGCGATTCACGCCGACTGCTTGGAGTGGATGGGCAGCATTCCAGCAGACAGCCTCCACGCCATCGTCACCGACCCACCCTATGGCGTGAAAGAATACGACTTCGATCAACTGGAGAAGAAGAACAACGGCAACGGCGGCATCTGGCGTATCCCGCCGTCCTTTGATGGGCATGTCCGCTCCCCCCTCCCTCGATTTACGGCGCTGGACAAGAAAGAACGCGAAGCCATTGATCGTTTCTTCTTCGAGTGGGGCAAGCAGGTGATGCACGCCCTTCGGCCCGGCGGTCATGTGTTCCTCGCCAGTAACTCCTTTCTGTCGCAACTGGTGTTCGGTGCGCTTGTGCGCAGCGGCCTAGAGTTTCGCGGCGAGTTCATCCGGCTAGTGCGCACCCTACGCGGAGGCGACCGCCCGAAGAATGCTGAGGATGAGTTCCCGGACGTGTGCTCAATGCCGCGAGGCTGCTATGAGCCGTGGGGTATCTTCCGCAAGCCTATCCCGGCGAAGATGACCGTTGCCGAGTGCCTACGCACCTACCAGACCGGCGGACTGCGCCGTCTCGCTGACGGAAACCCCTTTGCGGATGTTGTTGTCAGCGAGCGGACGCCGAAGCGTGAGCGGGAGATTGCGAACCACCCGAGCATCAAGCCGCAATCCCTCATGCGCCAGATCGTCCGCGCGGCCCTCCCTTTGGGCGAGGGCGTGATTGCTGACCCGTTCATGGGCTCCGGCTCCACCGTTGCCGCAGCGGAGGCGCTAGGGCTTCATTGCGTGGGCGTCGAACGGTATCAAGACTATTACGACATGGCCGCCGAAGCGGTGCCGCAGCTCGCCCGCGCAGACGTTCGATCCTTCGCCCATAAGGAAGCGGAGCTGGAATCACAGCTCCACCTCATCTGATTAAAGCGGCATGTCCGGCGCGTTGTATATCCAATTCGCCATCATCTTTTCATAGCCGGAGCTGGTCACGCTTGCCGTGATGGTTCTCCGGCTGGTCTCCGACCGCCCCGCGAACTTCCAATCATCCTTCGTCAATTGCGCGCCCGCAACGCGGAGAAAGCGGAAGGGCATAGGCGGCACACCTTTCGCTTCATCGACCGCGCGATTGGCGTCAAACATGATCACCATAAGCCAGCAGTCCTCCGCGTTGTGGCCCTGCCAGGACTTGAGGTAGCGCGACGCCTTCACCTCAATACCTTCATCGCAGTATTGCTGCGAGTCATTCGGGAAGCGTCCAGCGGGGAGTAGGTCGGGGTGTCCGTTGTGGTAACGATTCTTGACGATGCCCGGCGAGTGCTTGGGCAGATTCGCGGTCATGAACTCACCCACAATGCTGCTAAAGTTCGCGGGCATCAGCATCGTCTCGAAGCGCGGTGATGCGTTCTCGTGCAGCCGAACATTAACCATCTGCATGAAGCCGATGAAATCATTCATCGCCGCGCAGATATGCTCAATGGTCACGCCGTAGGGGATAACCGCCCGCGGGTTGAAGTGTTCGATCCGTACCGGGTCGGGGTTGCAAGCCGCAAATTCAATTTGATCTTCTGGTGTCATCAGTTCCGTTTCGCTCAACAGATCATATCAAACCTGTCATGCTAACGGTGAACAAGAATATGTGCCAGCGCAAAGACCGGCGACCGGATCGCGCAGCCGTCGCCGGAAAGAAAAAAGCCACCGCTGAGGGTGGCTTCTTCATCGTCTCGCAGGGCCTTACTCCATCGCATTCCAGCACTTAGGGAAAGGCGGGTTTTTAGGCGGGTGCGCCGTCAAAACCCTGCAAGAAGGCCAGTAATACTGGCAAAATTGGCGGAGGGACAGGGATTCGAACCCTGGATGCCTTTCGACACGCCGGTTTTCAAGACCGGTGCTTTCAACCGCTCAGCCATCCCTCCAAAGAGGCGCAGATTATACAGCCCACGCCTCTTCTGGCAAGCGATTATCCGCCATGATTCCCGGCATCTGAGCCGGGGTGCCCATCGCTGCCGCTGTCTCTGCCGCCGGTGTTGCGGGCCTTGCTCCGCGGGTCGTTGGCCGGCCTCTGGAAGTCGACCTGGGCGACGGTGACCGGGGGCGGCAGGCTGGTGTCGAGCGGCGCACTGAGCGGCTGTTCGATCACCTGCGACTGGATTACCACCTCGTGCCGCGGTTGCGGGCGACGGCGCGGATCATTGCTGGCACGGGGCAGAGCACCTTCGGCTGTCGCGCTGCCGGGCTCTGGCGCCATTTCTGTCGGCGCCTCGATGGCGGGCGCCGGCAAAGCGTCGCTTGTCGTCGGGGCGGTGGCCGCCGGGGTCAAGTTGACGCTGCTCTCGACCGTTGGCGCATCGCCACCGATCGCTGGGCTGGTCACTGCGGCGCCTTCCGCCTCGTCGTCGCTGGCGGCGGTGTCGTCAATGACAGCGGCGGCCGTGGGCGGCTCGATCGCGGCACTGTCGTCGGCAGGCGCTGGGGGCGCCTCGGTGGCGACGACCGGCTCCGCACGGCTGACGGTCTGTTCTACTGCGACCTGTTCCCGGACAGGCTGTTCCAGGGCAGTTCGTTCTACAGCGACCGGCTCTGCGATGGATTGCTCCATGGCGGATTGCTCCACGGGGGCCTGTTCCACGGCGCCTGGCTGCTCCGCGACAACCTGTTCCGCAACGACCTGTTCCGCAACACCTTCCGGTGCTACCGCCGCAGTGCTGGCGGCGTCGATGCCGGGTTCCTCGGCAGCGCTGGTGGCTTCCGTTTCAGTGGCGGGCGCGAGATCCAGGTTGAAGGTTGTTTGCTGTGCCGCCCGGTCAGTGTTGAATCGCTCGATGTCCCGGGCCAGCTGTTCGGCCAGGGCCTCGGCGGTGGGGCCGGCAGCGGTCGCCGCGCCCGTCGGAGCGGAAACGGTGGCCGGCTCGTCGCCGGGTGCCGGTGGGCGCCCGTTGTCACCAGGCTTCGCTTCCGTGTCGGCAAGGGGCTCGTCATGGGTGGCCGGGATTGGCTGTGGTGCCGGATCCGACGCCGGAGCGGCATCCGCTGCGGCACCGCCGAGCGCGGTGGCGGTGGCGACCAGCGCCTCGGGTAACGCCTGGCGCTCACGGCGGCGGCGCGGTTCGCGGCGCTTGTCGCTGGGGCGCCGGGGCGGCTGGTCAGTCCTTTCCTGGCTCGGAGCCTGCTCGACCTGCGCTTCTTCGACCGGGGCTTCAGCCACTTCGAGCGGAGGGCGGGGTGTTCTGGCCTGGTCGCGACGCCGGTTGCCGCGGGGCTCCTGACGCTTGTCGTCGCGGCCGTTGTCATCGCGGGGTGCCGAGCGGTTGCTGTCCGTGCGGGGGCCGGCGTCTCGTTCGGTGCGTTCGGTGCGTTCCTGGCGGTCGGGCCGCTCCTGGCGCTCAGAGCGATCCTGGCGTTCGGTGCGTTCGCCCCGGTTGCCGCGCTGGGCCTGGGAGCCGCGGCGATTGCCGGAGCCCCCCTGGTCGCGACCGCGCCGGGTGCGCTGGCCGTCGCGACTGGTTTTGGTGTCGCTGGTCTTGACCTCGGGCTTGACCTGCTCTTCCTGGGCCGCCGGCTCAGAGCCGCTCAGCCAGGTGAGAACCCGCTGCAGCAGCCCGGCTTTCTTGCCGCTGACGACCACTGCCGGGGCCGCGGCGGCGGGTGCCGGGGCCGCTGGGGCCGGGTGTTCCGCCCGCCCCTGAGGAGCGGGGGAGGCGGGCGGCAGGTGCTGGACCGCCGGTTGTGGCGCCGGCACAACGACCTCCGGGGCGAGCAGTTCGTGGTTGTGCTCGGAGGCAAACTCCTCGGTCAGCTTGTAGCTGGTGACGCTGACCAGTTCGTCCTGCTGGCGGAAGCGCTGGACTTCGTAATGGGGGGTTTCCATGTTGGGGTTGGGCAGAATCAGCACCCGGAGCTTGTTGCGGAGCTCGATATCGGCAATCTCGGGGCGTTTTTCGTTGAGCAGGTAGGTCGCCACCTCCACCGGGGTGATGGCGCGTATTTCGGCGCTGAACTCTTTCTGGGCCTCATCTTCCACCAGGCGCAGAATCGACAGGGCCAGGGAGCGGGTGCCGCGGATGGTGCCCTGGCCGCTGCAGCGGGGGCAGATCTTGAAGATCGTTTCTTCGAGCGATGGCCGCAAGCGCTGGCGCGACATTTCGAGCAGGCCGAAGCGGGAGATGCGGCCGACCTGGACCCGGGCGCGATCCAGTTCCAGGGCCTTGCGCACGCGGTTTTCCACCTCGCGCTGATTCTTGGCGGCGGACATGTCGATGAAGTCGATGACGATCAGGCCGCCCATGTCCCGCAAGCGCAGCTGGCGGGCAATCTCTTCGGCGGCTTCGAGGTTGGTCTGGGTCGCCGTTTCCTCGATATCGACGCCCTTGGTGGCGCGCGAGGAGTTGATGTCGATGGATACCAGCGCCTCGGTGACATCGATAACGATGGAGCCGCCGGAGGGCAGCTTCACTTCGCGCATGAAGGCGGTTTCGATCTGGTTTTCGATCTGGTAGCGGTTGAACAGCGGAATGCTGTCCTGGTAGAACTTGACCTTGCTGTGGAACGAGGGCATCACCTGCTGGATGAAGGCCGCGGCAAGGTTGTAGGCATCGCGACTGTCGACGATCACTTCGCCGATATCGGGGCGCAGGTAGTCGCGGATGGCGCGGATGATGACGTTGCTCTCCTGGAACAGGAAGTGGGGCGCGGAGGAACTGTCGGCCTCGGTCTTGATGGTATTCCACAACTGCAACAGGTAGTCGAGGTCCCATTGGAGTTCTTCGCTGGTGCGGCCGATGCCGGCGGTGCGGACGATGGCGCCCATGCCGCTGGGGAGGTCCAGTTCCCGCAGCGCTTCGCGCAATTCACTGCGTTCGTCGCCTTCGATGCGGCGGGAAATACCACCGGCCCGGGGGTTGTTGGGCATCAGCACCAGATAGCGGCCCGCCAGGCTGATGAAGGTGGTGAGCGCCGCGCCTTTGTTGCCGCGCTCTTCCTTGTCGACCTGGACGATGACCTCGGTGCCTTCCTGGAGCACATCCTGGATGCGCAGGCGATTCTGGTCGCCCGGCTGTTTCTTGAAGTATTCCCTGGCGATTTCCTTGAGGGGGAGAAAGCCGTGGCGCTCGGCGCCGTAGTCGACGAACGCGGCTTCGAGGCTGGGCTCGATGCGGGCGATCTTGCCTTTATAGATGTTTGCCTTTTTCTGTTCGCGGGCGCGATTCTCGATGTCGAGGTCATAGAGGTGCTGGCCATCGACCATCGCAACACGCAGTTCTTCCGGCTGCGTGGCGTTGATTAACATTCTTTTCATCGTGTGTGTCCTGTCGTTGCACGAGGACCGCACTGATGCCACAAACACCGATGTGGAAGGTTTCAGGGGCAGATGGACGCGGACAGGCCGGGGCTCAAGAGCCGGTCGACTATGGTAACATCCTGATTTTTCTGCCTTTATGCATCGAAATTATCCAGTTAAGGACGATAGACCTACGACGTAATCCTGCTTTGCTGATGTCGGGGCGGCCGGGCGTTCCCAGTGGGAAATCGCTGCGCTCGCGCCTGCGGCCGGGCCGACATACGGAATTCTTAGCAAACCTTGTTCAGTGTCTCTTGTGGCAACCTGCGGCTTCGGCGAGGTTGCGTGAGAGGGCTTCGTCCCAGTGACAAAGCCTCGGATAACTCAATTGTTGGCAATGTGCTGCTGCCTGCCGTGCCTATGCATTTCGGCCTTCTATAGGCCGCGTCCTGCACGGCCGCGCAAGCATAGCAAAGATTCTCTTTGCCATCAATGACATAGAAAGTGGTTTTCCGGTATCGATAAAAGGGTCCCAACTGCTAAAATCGCCGCCCTGTTGTCATGGGTTATTTGTCATGGGATTGTCTGGCATGGGGTCGTCTGGCATGGGATCGTCACCGGCGGTTGGCGCCTCCGGTTCCTCTTCTTCCGGCGTTACGTTTTTCGATGTCAGCGCCGACGAGGCCGGGCAGCGCATCGACAACTTCCTGCTGGCCCGGATCAAGGGTGTCCCCAAGTCGCGGATCTACCGCTTGGTGCGCAGGGGGGAGGTACGGGTCAACAAGGGGCGGATCAAACCGGAATATCGGCTCTGCGCCGGAGACCGGGTGCGGGTGCCGCCGATCCGCCAGGCCGATGCGCCGGCGGCGGTGGTACCCGGCGCCGGGCTGCGCGCACTGCTCGACGATAGCATTCTTATGGAGACAGAGGATCTGCTGGTGGTGGACAAGCCCGCGGGGCTCGCGGTCCACGGCGGCAGTGGCGTCAATCTCGGTTTGATCGAGGCGCTGCGCGCCGCCCGCTCCGATGTTTTTCTGGAACTGGTCCACCGCCTCGATCGCGGCACGTCCGGGTGTCTGCTGGTGGCCCGCAAGCGCCGGGCGCTGAAGGATCTTCAGCGCCAGTTGCGGGAAGGGGGAGTGGAGAAGACCTATCTCGCCCTGGTGCTCGGCAGTTGGCCCAAGGGCCTCGACCGCATCGACGCGCCGTTGCGCAAGAGCACGCTGGGTTCCGGCGAGCGTATCGTGCGCCCCCATGTGGAGGGCAAGCAGGCGATCACTCACTTTCGCGTGGTGCGCCGCTTTGCGGCGGCGACCCTGCTCGAAGTCGGGCTGGAAACCGGGCGCACCCACCAAATCCGGGTCCACTGCCAGTTGGCGGGGCATCCGCTGGCCGGTGACGACAAGTACGGACGGGACGACGACAACGAATACTTTCGCTCGCTGGGCCTGAAGCGGATGTTCCTTCACGCCCACCGCCTTGCCTTCAAGGCGGTGGACGGCAGCAAGGTGGCGGTGGAATCGCCGCTTCCCGATGATCTCGCGTTGTTTCTGGAAACGCTGCCGTGAGCCGTCGCCCTGAACTGTTGGTGTTCGACTGGGATGGCACCCTGTCGGATTCCCTCGCCCGGATCGTCGAATGCCTGCAGTTGTCGGCCTGTGAACAGGGCCTGCCGCCGCCGACCGGCGAGCAGGGGCGGGAAGTGATCGGCCTGGGCCTGGGCGAGGCGCTCCACAGCCTGTTTCCAGAGCTCGACGATGCTCGCCTGGCGGCATTGAGGGCGAGCTATTCCCGCAACTACGCGTTTCTCGACCGGGAGCCGGCCCCGTTCTACCCGGGGGTACTGGAGACTCTCGACACGTTGCGCGATGCCGGTTTTGCGTTGGTGGTGGCGACCGGCAAAAGCCGGCGCGGCTACGACAGGGTGGTGGCCGGGCACGGCCTGGAGGGCTTTTTTCGCGCCAGCCGCTGCGCCGACGAGACGGCGTCGAAGCCCGACCCGCGGATGCTCAACGAACTGCTGGCGGAATGCGGCTGCCCTCCCGGGCGGGCGTTGATGGTGGGCGACACGGAATTCGACATGGCCATGGCGGCGCGGGCCGGGGTGCCGCGCCTTGGGGTGAGTTACGGCGCCCATCATCCCGATCGCCTGCAGCCCTATGGGCTGCTGGCCTGCGTCGATCGCTTTGCCGATATTCTTTCCTGTCTGGAGTGATCGGGGCAGATGGCGGCGGGCCTTGCGGAGCAAGGGCAGGCCTGAAGCTTGTGAGATCTTGGTAAAGGTTGTCGATAAATAACAGGGTATTTTTCTGGCTGCGATTTCTGCGGTGCGCTTCGTTGCTCAGAGCACCCTCTATAAAGAGTGGAGGGTACCGACGCAGTGGCGCATGCCTGCTACAGCGTGGCTGGTGGAGCTTCAGCAGGTCCCGCCCTAGATAACCGGAACCTTGAACTGGCGCAGCAGCCTGGCCAGGGCGATCAGCGGCAGGCCCATCAGCGCCGTGGGGTCGAGGGTTTCGATCTGCGTGAACAGGGCTATACCGAGGCCCTCCATCTTGAAGCTGCCGGCGCAATCATAGGGCTGCTCCCGGTCCAGATAGCGGCTGATCTCGTCATCGCTGAGTTGGCGGAAGGTGGCCTTGGTGGCATCGGTGGCGAGACGGTACTGGCCGTTGGCGCTGTCGAGCACCACCACGCTGGTGTAGAACAGCAGCGTCTGCCCGGATTGCCGGCGCAGCTGCTCGCGGGCGGTGTCGAAGTCGCCAGGTTTGCCAAGCACCTGCTTGTCGAGGGTGGCGACCTGATCTGAGCCGATGATCAGGTGCTCGCCATAGTCTTCCGACAATGCGCCCGCCTTGCATACCGCAAGCCGCTCGGCGAGCGACCGCGAAGGTTCGCCCGGAAGGGGTGTTTCGTCGACGCCGGGGCTGTGGGCGGTGAATGGCAGGCCGAGGCGCTCCAGCAGGATGCGGCGATAGGGGGAGGATGAGGCGAGCACGATGGGCAGGGTCATGGCTGGTACTTTGGGCTCTACAGTCGGCGGTGGTCGGGCGAATTATCGGACGATATGGCCAGCGATGGCTATCAGCCGGGCGATTTTTTACCATTGCCGCCGGTAAATGGCTGAAAACGCCTGTTAACACTCAATATTTTTTGACACGGCCAGCGCTTCTCCCTAGAATTGCGCGCCTATGTCGACCCCCCCCGAGCGGAAGCAGCTACCCCGCCAGGTGGACCCTCGGAAACTGGTTGCCCAGGGGACCACGCTGAGCGGTGACGTGCCAACGGCAGCAATGATGCGGTTGGCCGGTGCTGTGCTGGGCGCGGGGGAGGTTGCGCAGGCCGAGTTGCTGTTCCGCCGCGATGATAGCGGCCATTCCGTGGTCGAAGGCAGCGTGGCGCTCGAAGTCAGCCTCGAGTGCCAGCGATGCCTGAAGCCGGTGGCGAAGACTCTCGCGGGCGAACTGCATCTCGGCATCGTGGGTGATGAGGAACAGGCTCAGAATCTGCCGAAACGGCTGGAACCCTGGATCGTTGCTTCGGAAACCACCGATCTGTTCGACCTGGTGGAGGACGAACTGCTCCTGGCCCTGCCGATCGTGGCCTTCCACGACCGCGGCGAGTGCGAGGGCCACAGTTCCTACTCGACCGGGCAAATCGAGGACTCTGCGGAGAATCCATTCGGCATTTTGGCGCAGTTGAAAACCAGGCAATAACTGCCAGTGATAAGTGTGAAAGCACCAGGAGTAAAAGATGGCTGTTCAACAAGATCGTACCACCCGTTCCAAGCGCGGCATGCGTCGCGCCCACGATGCCCTCACCGGCCCGACCCTGTCCGTGGACCAGGTCAGCGGCGAGAAGCACCGTCGTCACCATATGACCGCTGACGGTTTCTATCGCGGTCGCAAAGTCGTCGAGTCCAGCGACGACTGATCCACTTGCTTACAGGCAGTCACTGTCTGGCGGTTGATGCCATGGGTGGGGACTCTGGTCCCCACCTGACGGTTCCTTCCGCGATCAGCGCCCTTCACCAGCATCCGCAACTGCGCATCCAGCTCTTTGGCAACGAAGCGTTGCTCGCCCCCCATCTGGCCAGGTCCGCTCCGGGCTTGCGCGCCCGCATCGACGTTGTCCATTGCTCCGAAACTGTCGCCATGGATGAAAAGCCGACCCAGGCCTTGCGCCGCAAGCGCGATTCTTCCCTATGGCGCGCCCTCGAGGCCGTTGCCAAAGGCACTTCCGGCGCCTGTGTCAGCGCCGGCAACACCGGCGCCCTGATGGCCATGGGCATGGCGCTGGTGGGGCGGCTGCCGGGGATCGAGCGGCCGGCGATCTGCACGGCGCTGCCGACCCGCGACGGGCGGGCATATCTGCTGGACATGGGGGCGAACATCGGCTGTGATGCCGCACAGCTGGTGCAGTTTGCCCATATGGCGAGCGCCATGGCCCAGGTCGTGGACGGTATTCGCGCGCCCAGAGTCGGGCTGCTCAACATCGGTCACGAACAGGGCAAGGGCGATGCCGTGGTTCGCGAGGCGGCCTTGCGCCTGGCCGCCGACGAGCATATCAACTATCAGGGGTTCGTCGAGGGCGACGGCATTTATTCCGGCGACTTCGACATCATCGTTTGCGATGGCTTTGTCGGCAATGTGGCGCTTAAATCGAGCGAAGGCGTGGCGAGGATGCTCACCGCGATGCTCAAGGAGAGCCTCAAGGGCTCGGTGGCGGGCCGTCTCGGCGCACTGCTTGCGCGCCGGCCGCTGGCGCGGTTCGCCGGCAGGGTCGACCCATCCCACTACAATGGCGCGAGCCTGCTCGGCCTCGACGGGGTGGTGGTGAAGAGCCATGGCGGCGCCACCCAGGCCGGCTTCGAGCAGGCTATTTCGGTGGCGGTCGCGGCAGCCCGGCAAGAGCTTCCACGGCGTATCGCCACCCGTCTGGAGGCGTTGACGACGGGGCCGGAGGGGGTCTGAGTCCCGGTCGCGGCTGACAATTTTCTCAACAGGTGAATTATGCAAAAAACTGATCTCGCTTTTATCTTCCCGGGCCAGGGTTCGCAGAAAATCGGCATGCTGGCCGAACTGGCAGCGGAGTACCCGGTGATCGGCGCAACCTTCGGCGAAGCATCCGACGCGCTGGGTTACGATTTGTGGGACCTGGTGCAGAACGGCCAACAGGAAGACATCAATCTCACTGAACGCACCCAGCCCCTGCTACTCACCGCCAGCGTCGCCCTGTGGCGGGTGTGGCGGCAGCGCGGCGGCGCGCTGCCGGCGCTGATGGCCGGGCACAGCCTCGGCGAATGGTCGGCGCTGGTCTGCGCCGAGTCGGTGGCGTTCGTCGACGCGGTCAAGCTGGTGCGTCTGCGAGGCGCGTTCATGCAGGACGCGGTGCCTCCCGGGGAGGGGGCGATGGCGGCAATCATGGGGCTCGACGACCAGCTGATCCGCGATATCTGCAGCCAGTCGGCCCAGGGTGGGGTGGTGTCGGCCGTCAATTACAACTCGCCGGGCCAGGTGGTGATCGCTGGCGATGCCGCGGCCGTGGCCCGCGCCGTGGAGGGGCTCAAGGCCGCCGGCGCCAAGCGCGCGCTGCCGCTGCCGGTAAGCGCGCCTTTCCATACCTCCCTGATGCGGCCCGCTGCCGATCGGCTGGCGGAACACATCATGGCCACCGGCTTTGCCGCGCCCAAAATCCCGGTGGTGCACAATGTGCACGCCCGTGTCGAAGCCGATCCGGAAGCGATCAGGTCGCTGATGATCGAGCAGATCTACAGCCCGGTATTGTGGGTGGATTGCATCGCCGCGATGGTTGCCGCGGGAATGACCAGCATGGTCGAGTGCGGCCCGGGCAAGGTGGTCGGCGGTCTCGCCAAGCGCATCGACCGCGCCGTCAATATCTACGCCACCGAAGACCGCGCCAGCCTCGACGAGGCGCTGTCGGCGGTCTGATACCGGCCATATTTCCACAAAGGAGCATGCCATGAGTCTCAACGATAGGGTCGCCCTGGTTACAGGGGCAAGCCGCGGGATCGGCGAAGCAATCGCCAATCTGCTTGGCGCCCAGGGCGCCACGGTGGTCGGCACCGCCACCACCGAGGGCGGCGCATCCAGAATTAGCGAGCGGTTTGCCGCCCGGGGCATCAAGGGCCGCGGCATGGTGCTCGATGTCGCCAGCAGCGAATCCGTGGTCTCGGTGCTCAAGGCCATCGAGGAAGAATTCGGCGCGCCGTTGATCCTGGTCAATAATGCCGGCATCACCAAGGATAATATCCTGATGCGGATGAAGGACGACGAGTGGTTCGACGTGATCGACACCAACCTCAATGCGGTCTATCGGCTGTGCCGTCAGGCGGTGCGGGCAATGACCAAGGCGCGCTGGGGCAGGATCATCAATATCAGCTCGGTGGTCGGGGCCATGGGCAATGCCGGGCAGTCGAACTACGCGGCCACCAAGGCCGGGGTCGGCGGTTTTTCCCGCGCCCTGGCCCGCGAACTGGGGTCGCGCAACATCACCGTCAACAGCGTGGCGCCGGGATTCATCGATACCGACATGACCCGCGACCTGCCGGAAGCGCAGAGGGAGGCGCTGCTCACCCAGATTCCAATGGCGCGACTCGGCAAGCCGGAGGAAATCGCCGCCATCGTGGCGTTCCTCGCGGGCGAGTCGGGGGGCTATATCACAGGGGAGACCATACACGTCAATGGCGGTATGTATATGGTCTAACTGGTTGATATCGAAGGTTCTCGGTATAGTTGGACAAAATCGGTTACGAACCCGGTTTTTTGCGTTAGAATGCCCGGCGTAATTAATACTTGGCCCAGGCCCTCTATGTGTACAGCCGTCGATTCAGATCGCGGCCACATAAAAGAAAATCTCTAGAAACAGGAGTATTGAACATCATGAGTAGCATCGAAGAACGCGTTGTTAAAATGGTCGCCGAGCAATTGGGCGTGAAAGAAGAAGACGTAAAGCCTGATTCTTCCTTTGTCGACGATCTGGGCGCGGACTCCCTTGATACCGTCGAGCTGATCATGGCTCTCGAAGAGGAATTCGATACTGAAATCCCGGACGAAGATGCTGAGAAAATCACCACTGTCCAGCAGGCAATCGATTACATCAACAACAACCTGAAGTAATCGCCGACCGCGGAGGTCAGTGGCCGAATCGCAAGATTCGCCAGTATGAGGCCGTGCTGTTAACAGCACGGCCTTTCTTTTATGATCACTGGTTTTCCTGCAACACGAACGACAAGATCTGCTGATGGCGAAACCCCTGACCTTTATCGACGGCGAAGCGCGGGATCACCTCTCCAGCCATGATCGGGGGCTGGCCTATGGCCACGGGGTATTCGAGACCATGCGTTTGCACGGCGGCGACGTCCCCCTGCTGGCGTTGCATCTCGAGCGTCTTGCCGGCGGCTTGAGCGGCCTGGGCATCCCGGCGGCCGCCACCGGGATCGCCGGGCAGTTGGCCGACTTGCTGCCGCTGATGCCCGCCGCCGGCATCGTCAAGCTGGTGGTGACCGCCGGAGTCGGCCCCCGGGGCTACCGCCAGGCGGGGGCGGCGCCCACCGTGATCGTCCACTGGTATCCACCGCCGGCGGCGAGCGCGGAGGCCCGGCTCCAGGTATGCCGCTACCGGCTGCCCGCCAATCCACGGTTTGCCGGCATCAAGCACCTCAACCGGCTCGACCAGGTGGTGGCGGCGATGGAGATCACGGAGCCCGATCGCCACGGATTGCTGCTCGATGGCGCCGATCAGGTGGTCGAGACCCTCGGCCACAACCTGTTTGTGCTGCGTGACGGCCGCTGGTCGACACCGCCGCTGGAAAACTGCGGAGTGGCCGGCGTCATGAGGCGCTACCTGCTGGAAACCCTGTTGCCCGCGGAGGGCATCGCTGCCGAGGTCGCCGCCATCGCGGCCGGCGACCTCGGCCTTGCGGAGGAAATATTTATCTGTAACGCGGTCAGCGGCATCACCCCGGTGGCGGATATCGCCGCGATCGGCCATTGGTCGCGCCATCCGGCGACCGACCAGCTGCGCCGGCGGCTCGGCTCGAGGTTGCCGTGCTTCGCCGGCTGATCCTGGCCGCAACGGGCGGTTTGCTGGCTCTCGCCCTGGCGGCGGGCGGCCTCTGGTGGTGGATCGGGGACAGCCTGGTCCGGCCTCTGGCTTTCGATGGCGACAGCCATATCCTGATGGTGGAGCGCGGCAGCTCGCTGTCGACCCTGGCGCGCCGCCTGGCCAGTGAAGGGTTGACCAGCAGTGCGCTGCCGCTGCAGATCCATGCCCGCCTGGCGGTGTCCGGCAAGATCCACGCGGGGGAATACCGTATCGACCAGGGCGACAATCTGCTCGATCTGGTGGACAAGCTGTTGCGCGGCGACGTGGTGCTGCACCGCGTCACCTTTCCGGAAGGGCGCACCCTGGCCCAGTGGCTCGATATCATTGCCGCCCACCCGCTGTTCGCCGATGCCCCCCCGCCGGACAAGACGGTGCTGGCCGAATTCGTCGCGGCCGAGGTGGGCGCGGACGGCGCGGCGTCGGCGGAGGGCTGGTTTTTCCCCGACACCTACAGTTTCCCGAGAAGCCGCTCGCCACTGGAGATTCTTCGCGACGCCAACCGGCTGATGAAGGAGACCCTGGCCGACGAGTGGGGGGGCAGGGCGGCGGATCTGCCGCTCGACAGCCCCTACGAAGCGCTGATCCTGGCGTCGATCATCGAAAAGGAAACCGGTATCGCCGCCGAGCGGGGCCGGATCGCCGGGGTTTTCATCCGCCGCCTGAAACTCGGCATGCGCCTGCAGACCGATCCCACGGTAATTTACGGTCTTGGCGAACAGTTCGACGGCAACCTGACCCGCCAGCATCTGGCAGAGGAAAACCCCTACAATACCTACCGGATACCCGGCCTGCCGCCGACCCCCATCGCCAATCCCGGGCGCGAGGCGATCCACGCGGCCCTGCACCCGGAAGAGGGGACGGAGCTCTACTTCGTCGCCCGGGGGGACGGCAGTCACCAGTTTTCCGACACGCTCGCCGAGCATCAGCGGGCGGTGCGGGAATATCAGCTCAACAGGCGCAAGGATTACCGGTCCGCGCCGGCAACCAGTCACTGAGGTCAGCGATGCGAGGCAAGTTCATCACCCTGGAGGGTGGGGAGGGCAGCGGCAAAACCACCAACCGGCTGTTCATCGAACAGTGGCTGAGGGCGCGGGACATTCCCTTTCTCGCCACCCGCGAGCCGGGCGGCACGCCCTATGCCGAGAAAATCCGCGCCCTGCTGCTCGACCACCAGGACGAGCGGGTCGATCCGCTGGCCGAGTTGCTGCTGATTTTCGCCGCCCGCGCCCAGCACCTTGCCCAGGTGATACGCCCGGCCCTGGCGAAGGGCAGCTGGGTGCTGTGCGATCGCTTCACCGATGCGACTTACGCCTACCAGGGGGGGGGCAGGGAGCTGGGCATGGCGGACATCGCCACCCTCGAAACCCTGGTTCAGGGCCGGCTGCGCCCGGACCTGACCCTGGTGCTGGACATCGACCCTGACCTCGGGATGGCGCGGGCCAGCCGCCGCGGCGGGCTCGATCGCTTCGAAGTGGAGCAGCGGGCCTTTTTCGACCGGGTGCGGACGACCTACCTGGAGCGGGCGGCCAGCGACAGGGTGCGTTACCGGGTGATCGATGGCGGCCGCGACCTGCCCGAGGTTCAGCGCTGTATTGCCGACGCCCTGGAGGCGCTGCTGTGACGCCCCGCCAGCCGTTGCCCTGGCAGCTCCCGGTATGGGAGAGCATCGCCAACCAGATCGAACTGAAGCGCTTGCCCCATGCGCTGATGCTGGCCGGCCCCGCCGAGATCGGCAAAAGGCATCTGGCCCTGATTCTGGCGCAACGGCTGCTGTGCGCCACTCCTGTCGCCGGTGTCGCCTGCGGCCAGTGCCGGCAGTGCCAGCTGTTCGCCGCGGGCAGCCATCCCGACTTCCTGTTGATCGAGCCGGAGGCGCCGGGCAAGGCGATCCGGGTCGACGAGATTCGCGCGCTCTCGGAGTTCGCGACCAGGACGGCCTCCCAGGGCGCCTGGCGGGTGATGCTGCTGTGTCCCGCCGAAGCGCTGAACATTAGTGCCGCCAATGCCTTTCTCAAGACCCTGGAAGAACCCGGCCGCCAGGTGCTGATCATCATGGTGTGCCACCAGGCCGGGGCGGTGCTGCCGACGATTCGCAGCCGCTGCCGCATCCTGCCGCTGGCCGAGCCGTCCGCGGCGCTGGCGCGCCACTGGCTGGCCGAGCAGGGGGGCGATGCCGCGGAGCTCGATCGCGCCCTCGGCCAGGCCGGTGGCCGGCCGTTGCGGGCGCTGCGTTTTCTCGAGGCCGACCTGCAGGAGCAGCTGCGGCGCTTCGAGACGGTGGTGGGCGGGCTCGAGGACGGTACGGTTTCGGTTCTCGAGGCCGCCAAAGCGCTGCAGGATTTGCCGGGTCCGGATCTGATCGACTGGTTCCAGCACCGTGTCTACCGGCGGCTGCGGTCACCGGAACTGCTGGCGAGCGACCGCAGTTGGCGGTTTTTCCGCTTTGCCGACCGCCTGATCCTGACCAGACAGCGGATCCTCGGCCCTTCCAATCCCAATCCCCAACTGTTGTGGGAGGAGGTTTTGATGGACTGGAAGACGGTGGTAGACTCCCACCATCAACAACCCCGGGATTCCTGAGGGCCCTGGCATGGATACTTCAGGTGGCGGGCTGCGCCACGGCATCCTCAATCTGGCGATCGCCGATGTCGATGAACTCTATGCCTGCTACATGCCATTTGTGGCTGGCGGCGGGCTTTTTATCCCGACCCGCAAGCCGTTTGCCCTCGGGGAAGAGGTTTTTGTGCTGGTGGAGCTGTACTGCGAGCCGGACAAGATCCCTCTGGTGGGCAAGACGGTATGGATCACTCCCCCCGGCGTGGTCACCAACCGCAAGCAGGGCATCGGCATCCAGCTCGACAATGCGGCGGAACTGGTCGCCAGGATCGAGACCGAGCTGACGGGCCTGCTGGCCAGTGATCGCGTCACCCACAGCCTTTGATTCAAGTATCTTCTTATGCTGATCGACTCCCATTGCCATCTCGACCGCCTCGATCTTGTCCGGGCCGGGACCAGTCTCGACGGATTGCTGGATGCCGCCCGGGCCCGCGGCGTCGGTGGTTTTGTCACCGTCGGCGTCGACCTCGAATCCTCCCGGCAGCTGGCCGCCCTGGCGACAGGATATGCCGATGTGTATGTGTCCGTCGGCGCCCACCCCCTCCAGGAGACGGAGATCGCGGTGCCGGAGGTCGAGGCGCTGCTCGCCCTCGGTCGGCTCGACCGGGTGGTGGCCATCGGCGAAACCGGTCTCGACAATCACTACTCCGCGGCCACGGCCGAGTGGCAGCGGCGCAGCTTCGTCAACCACATGGTGGCGGCGCGGGAGCTGGGCAAGCCGCTGATCGTCCACACCCGCGAAGCCCGTCAGGAAACCCTCGACCTGTTGTCCCGCCACGCCTGCCCTGACAGCGGCGGGGTTCTCCACTGCTTTACCGAGGATTGGGCGATGGCGCGGGCGGCCATCGAACGCAATTTTTATATTTCATTCTCCGGGATCATTACCTTTCGCAATGCCGATGCGCTGCGCGAAGTGGTCAGGCAGGTGCCGATGGAGCGCCTGCTGGTGGAAACCGACTCCCCCTGGCTGGCGCCGGTCCCCTACCGGGGCAAGCAGAATGAGCCCGGGTACGTCGTCGAAGTCGCGGCCGAGGTGGCGAGGATCAAGGGCCTGGACATCGAGGAGGTGGCCGCGGTCACCTCCGAGAATTGTCGCCGCCTGTTTCGCCTGCCCGGCTGAGGGGGTAGAATCCCGGGCCTGTTCAGTGTTAACGGAGGGCACCATGGACCAACCAGCCGCCGACCGCATCGTGGTCAAGACTTTTCCTGTGGGGCCATTGCAATGCAACTGTTCCATCATCGGTGACACCCTGATGGGCAAGGCCTTGCTGGTCGACCCGGGTGGCGACGCCGAGCTGATCCTCAATGAGCTCGGCGCTCTCGGCCTCCAGGTGGTGGCCATCATCCACACCCACGCCCACCTCGACCATATCCTCGCCGCCGGTGAGATCAGGAAGGCCACGGGCGCGCCCATTTATCTCCATGAGGAGGATATGTTTCTGTGGGAAGGCGTCGAGGAGCAGTGCCGTCGGTTTGGCTTTCCGCCGATCAAGCTGCCCGAGCCGGACCACTTTCTCGATGATGAGCACGATCTGGGCTGTTGTGGCGGCGTCGCCCTGCACACCCCGGGGCACACCCCGGGCTCGACCAGCTTCTGGTTCGCGGAGAACAAGACACTGGTGGCGGGGGACACCCTGTTCCGCGGCAGCATCGGCCGCACCGACCTGTGGGGCGGCGATTTCGACACCATCGTCAGTTCGATTCGCAATCGGCTCTACACCCTCGACGACGATGCCCTGGTCATCACCGGCCATGGCCCGGCGACCCGCATCGGTATCGAGAAGGAAACCAACATGTTCGTCCGCGGCTGAGGCCTTGTCATGCGACAACAGATTCTGACCATGCTGGAACTGCAGGATGCCATGAACAGCAAGGTCCATCCGCAATGGCGCAGCCAGGGCTACGCCTGGTACCGGGCAATCTGGGTGGAATGCGCCGAACTGATGGAGCACCACGGCTGGAAATGGTGGAAGAAACAGTCTCCGGACAAAGATCAGGTGGTGCTGGAACTGGTCGATATCTGGCATTTCGGGCTGAGTGTCCTGCTGCTCGACGGCAAAAGCCATGAGCAGATCGCCGACCAGGTGGCGCAGGTTCTCGCCGCCGGGCAAGCGGCGGGGGATTTTCTCGACGCCATCGAGCGCTTCACCGCGGCGACACTGGCCGAGCGTCATTTCGACGTGTCGCTGTTCGCCGCGCTGATGGCCTGCGCCGACCTGCCTTTCGACGAGCTTTACGCCCGTTACGTGGGCAAGAACGTGCTCAATATCTTTCGCCAGGACCAGGGCTACCAGAGCGGCACATACCGCAAAACCTGGCAGGGCCGGGAGGACAACGAGCACCTGATGGAGATACTCAATCAGCTCGATCGCGCCAGCCACAGCTTCCGCGAGGATCTCTACCGCTCGCTGGAATTGCGCTACCGGGCCGATGTTGACCGCTGATCATTTGCATTGATGAAAATCGTGCTCGTTTCCGTATAATGCGGGCACCCTAACCAAACAACCTCCTACAACGACGCGGAGAGAGCCTGTGAAAGCACCTGTACGTGTTGCCGTGACTGGCGCGGCCGGACAAATCAGTTATTCCCTTCTGTTCAGAATAGCGGCTGGCGAAATGCTGGGCCCGGATCAGCCGGTCATCCTGCAAATGCTCGAAATCACCCCGGCGCTGGAAGCTCTGCAAGGTGTTGCCATGGAGCTCGACGACTGCGCATTCCCGCTGTTGGCGGGCATGGTTCAGACCGACGACCCCAACATTGCCTTCAAGGACGCCGACTATGCCCTGCTGGTGGGTGCCCGGCCCCGCGGCCCGGGCATGGAGCGCAAGGATCTGCTCGAGGCCAACGCCGCGATCTTCTCCGTCCAGGGCAAGGCCATCAATGACCACGCCAGCCGCAACATCAAGGTGCTGGTGGTGGGCAACCCCGCCAATACCAACGCCCTGATCGCCCAGCGCAACGCGCCGGACCTCGACCCCCGCCAGTTCACCGCGATGATGCGGCTCGACCACAATCGCGCCCGCACTCAGCTGGCGCAGCAGACCGGCACCAGCATCAACAATGTCACCAACATCACCATCTGGGGCAACCACTCCTCCACCCAGTACCCCGATATTCACCACGCCAAGGTCAATGGCCAGGCCGCCATCGATCTGGTGGAGCAGAGCTGGTATGAAGACACCTTCATTCCCGTCGTCCAGCAGCGCGGTGCCGCCATCATCAAGGCGCGCGGCGCCTCCAGTGCCGCCTCCGCCGCCAATGCCGCCATCGGCCATATGCGTACCTGGGCCCTGGGTTCGCCGGAAGGCGACTGGGTGAGCATGGGTGTCTATTCCGACGGCAGCTACGGCATTCAGCAGGGTTTGATCTACTCCTTCCCCTGCGTCTGCAAGGACGGCGACTGGCAGATCGTCCAGGGCCTCGAAATCAATGACTTTTCCCGGGCGCGCATGGCGGCCAGCGAAAACGAGCTCAGTGAAGAGCGCGATGCGGTGAGCCATCTGCTGCCCTGATCCGGGCGCCGCTGCGACAGGCAGCGCTTTGGCTATTGTTCGAGCCACTGGGCCTCGAACGAAGATAAAAGCCCCCGCGAGGGGGCTTTTTGATGCGCGGCCTGTTGTGCCGGATTAGCGGCGGGTCAGCAATACAACCGCCCGATCAACACCGGTATCGCTGTCTCGACCCTGAGGATGCGCGCCCCGAGGGTGACGCTCTCGAAACCGCACTCGCCGAGCTTGTCCACTTCATAGGGAATGAACCCGCCCTCGGGGCCGATCGCCAGGGTCAGCGGCCGGTTGGCCGCTATCGGGCAGGGCGCCGCGCTGTAGGGGTGGGCCACCAGCGGTGTCGTACCGGCGATGACGGCCGGCAGCTGATCTTCGACAAACGGCTTGAAGCGTTTGTGGAGGCACACCACAGGCAGCCGGGTATCGCCGCCCTGTTCCAGCCCGAGCAGGAGCTGTTGGTGAATGGCCGCGGCGTCGAGCCAGGGTGTTTGCCAGTAGCTCTTCTCCACGCGGTAGCTGTTGATCAGGTGCAGTTCCGCCACCCCGAGGGTGGCGATGGTTTGCAGTATCCGGCGCAGCATTTTGGGGCGGGGCAGCGCCAGCACCAGCTTGACGGGCAGGGGAGGGGGTGGCGGGCCGGTGAGGTCGACCTGGATTTCGATGCCGTCACCGGTGTCTGCCAGCACCGTGCCGGTGCCGATCTGGCCGTTGAGCTCGCCGACCTTGAGGGTATCTCCAGGACGAGCGTCGAGATACTGGCGCAGGTGCTGCAACTGCCGCCCCGCGACCAGAATCCGGTTGTCGCGAGAGCGGTCGGAGGCACTGAAAAGGAGAAGGTTCAATGTCCATATCCGTGTTTGCCGTTGGGCCCGGCAATCTAGCACAGATCACAGCCATGGAAAGAGCGGCGTAATCCCTCCTCGCCCAGCGGGCCAATCCCCGCTTCCACTTCTCGCCGGGGTGCTATTCCTGATCCGCCAGCAGGGCGGTCAGTACCCGGCAGGCATCGGTTTCGGTGAATATCCCCGCCAGTTCCCCCTGGTTCAGGGCAATGACCACTCCCATCCGGCGCTCGGCCATCACCCCCACCACTTTCTCCAGAGGGTCGTTGATATCCGCCGCGAAGGCGCGGGCCGGGGCGATATCGCTTACCAGCAGTTCTTCTCCCATTTTGATCCGGTGGGCGGGGAGGGTGAAGCGCTTGATATCCTCATTGGAAATCACCGATTCCACCAGGGTTCCATCCATCACCGGGAGGTGATTCACGCGAAGGTCATCCATCTGCGCTTTGGCCTCGGAGAGAGTGGCGTGGATGGGAATGGTCAGCGGTGACGGCGTCATCACGTCACCCAGCGTCAGCTTTCTACCCTTAACCATGTGATTCTCCAGCAAGGGTGCTCTTCGCAATTCTAGTCAAGGATCGGGGCTTTGCTGTCCCTGATCGATGGCGCCAGGATCAGTTGCGGTTTTTGAGCTCTGCCTTCAGGGCCTTGATCTCCTCGTCGCTGATGGGGCTGAAGTTACCGAGCCCGCAACTGGCGCCGGGGTAATATCCGCCACCATAGCTTTCGAGGACGCTGATGATGTCGAGGCTGCACAACTGACTCAGGGAGGTCTTGTACATGATGGGCTTGTTGCGATGCAGGCTGCCGCAACTGTTGGGCAGGGTATTCAGGAAATGCTCGCGCCCCTGCATCCTGAACAGGATATGTTGCTTGTCGAGCACCTGGATATTGTTGATCTGGTTGAGAGGAATGCATTTCTTGTCGGCGCTGTCGTCTTCCGCAAAGACGGAAGTTCCGGCAAGGACGGCAATCAGAGCGATGGCGGCACTGGACAGATGGAAGGAACGCATGGCAAACCCCCTTGCTCAAGATAATGAATGTTGACATACACCTGTTGCCGGGTGGATGGCAGACAACTCAGTGGACACCCCAGTAGACAACGGCGCGGCCTTTTTGATCCTTCTCGCCGACACCAGACAGTGTTGGCCTGTATAGGGCGCCTGTCAATCTGGGTGGTTGCCCGGTTGTTGGTGGGGTGTGTCATAAGAAACCGGCGACCGCCGGTTGTTAGCAGGCGCCAGTTGGCCGATGAAGCGACTTGCGGCATTTCCCTAGGGGAATCTGTATGCTCGGTTTTATATGTGTTTTTATATCAAAATGGCGTCCCGGAGAGGATTTGAACCTCTGACCTGCCCCTTAGGAGGGGGCTGCGCTATCCAGCTGTGCCACCGGGACCTGAACGGCACGGATCGATTGGCCGGGCATTCTAACGGTAAGGTTCTGCTATGTAAAACGCCTTGTGCCTCGGGTTTGCTTGCGGGATGCGGACGAAAGGGGCCGCTTTGTGGCGAAACCCGGTGATGTCGCTTTAATCCCGGACGGCAATTTGTTATAAACAGCGCAGTCCAGTCTATTTGCCGAGACCGATAACAACCATGGCCCGCCTGATCCTCTGTCTGATCCTTTGTTACCTGCCGGTTGCCGCCATGGCGGCAACCCTGTTCCCGAAGCCAGGCGAGCTTCAGCGGGATGTCGATTTCTGGGTGCGGATATACGCCAAGGTGGACACCCATAGTGGCCTGTTGCACGACCCCTGGGATCTCAGCGTGGTGTATGAACAACTTTCCCTGCCCGTCGGAACCAGCGGCGCCGCCCGGCAGGCGCTCATCGATCAGGCCAAGGGCCGCTATCAGGCCGCCCTGCGCCAACTGGCGGCGGGGAAGCGTGCCAACCTCTCTCGCGAGGAACAGCTCGCCCTGGCTGCCTGGCCCAAAGGAACCAGCGCCGCGCGGTTTCGCCAGGCCGCAGATGAAATCCGTTTCCAGTTGGGCCAGTCCGACCGTTTCCACGCCGGCCTGGTCCGTTCCGGGCAATGGCGGGCGCATATTCGCGCCACATTGGCGGAGTTCGGCCTGCCACAGGAGCTCGACGTGCTCCCTCATGTGGAATCCTCGTTCAATCCCTCGGCCTACTCCAAGGTGGCGGCGGCGGGGATGTGGCAGTTCATGCCGCAGACCGCCCGCCAGTTCATGACCGTCGACGAATTGCTCGATGAGCGCCTCGATCCTTACGTCGCCAGCCGCGCCGCGGCGCGGTTGCTGCACAACAATCTGCGCGTCACCGGCAACTGGCCGCTGGCGATCACCGCCTACAACTATGGCCCGGGCGGCGTCAGCCGTGCGGTGAAGGCGCTGAACAGCGACGATATCGTCACCGTGGTGCGGCGCTTCCGGGGCCCGGCGTTTGGTTTTGCGTCGCGGAATTTCTATGTGTCGTTCCTGGCCGCGCTGGAAGTGGACCGCAATCACAAGAAGTACTTCGGTGATGTGGCCATGGCGGCGCCCCTGGACTACGACCGAGTCACACTCGCGGAGTATGTGCAGGCCGATGCCCTGGCTCGCGCGGTTGGCACCAGCCTCGAAAATCTGCGGGCCCACAACCCCGCTCTGCTCGATCCCATCTGGGCGGGCGAAAAGTGGATTCCCAGGGGCTATACGCTGAAGCTGCCCCGCGCCGGGCTGAAGCAGCCCCTGGCCAGCAGTCTGGCCGCGATGCCCGGGTCGCAGCGTTTTGCCTATCAGAAACCCGATGTGCTGCACCGCATCGCCAAGGGCGAAACACTCTCCCATATCGCCAGCCGCTACAAGATCAGTGTTCGCGAGTTGATGGCCGTCAACGGGCTGACGAACCACAATATCCGCGCGGGACAGTCGCTGCGATTGCCCGGTCGAGTCGACGGTGCGCTCGCCGCGGCGGGCCAGAAAACAGCGGGGGCGGACGGCGGCGATGTGTATGTCATCCAGCCGGGGGACTCCCTGTGGCGCATCGCACGTCGTTTCAATCGCACGGAGCAGGAACTGGTCGCCTGGAACGGCCTGAGCGACAAGCATCGGATCATGCCGGGGAACACCCTGCGGGTCGGCATGACCGCAGATTATTGATGTAGCTCACCACGACCGGGGATCGCAGGAGATGGCGCGAGCCCCGCGCCTATGGTGTCAGCCGACCAGCTTGTCCTTGGCGGCATTGATCATTGCGGCGAGGTAGTCGTTGCCGCCACGGTCGGGATGAAGCTTCTGGATAAGGCTTTTGTGGGCGCGGACAATATCCTCGCGACTGGCGCCCGGCTCGAGCCCCAGTACCTGCCAGGCATCGTGCTCGCTGAGAACCGGGCGATTGTCGCCACCGTCCATGCCCGCCGCCGAGCCATCGGCAAACCCGCGGCGCAGCAGATAGGCCCGCAGCAGCAGGGTGGACTGGCGGTCGCGCTGCTGGAAAAAAGCCAATTGCTCGCGCAGTTTACCTTCGTCCAGGGTATTGAGGTCGCTGCCCTGGTAAGGACCTTCGAACAGGGTGCCGGTGGTCTCGCCAGTGGCGAAATTGAACGTCACTTCAAGACCCCGGGTGCGGAGCGTCGACGGCTTGCCACTTTTGCGCTGCCACCACTGGAGCAGCGGCAGGGCGCGGAAGCCGATGCTGCCAATCACCTTGATCAGCGGAATGACGGCGGCGATGGCGGCGCCGACCCAGTGCATCCGCCCGGTGCCCACCAGCAGCAGCGTGATCAGCATCAAGGCTACCGAGCCCCATACCCACAGCAGCCGCTTGCGCTCCTGTGGCGAGCGGGAATGCAGGTACTGCCAGCCGTACCAGAGGGCGAGCAGTGCGAGGACGAGCAGCAGGAGTCTGGGCATAGGGAGAGTTTGCGGTCAGCGAATATGTCGCATCAGCATAACGTACTCATGGCTGTCGTTGCCAACCGTGGCGGGGAGTGGAATGCGCACCACATGACCGGAGCCGGGAGCCGCGCTGACGGCGATGCCTTCCTTGTTCTCGATGGCCTCCAGATCGAACGTCAGGTTGCCCGCCGGGGTGATCAGTTCCAGGGTGTCACCGGTTTCGAAACGGTTTTTGACCTCGATGGTGGCCCAGCCCCGGTCGCCGTCGATCTCGCGCACCTCGCCGACGAACTGCTGGTTGGGGTTGGTGGATACGCCCCGCTCGTAGTTCTGGTAGTGTTCGGGCACATGGCGGCGGTAGAAGCCCTCGGTGTAGCCGCGATTGGCCAGGTGATCGAGCTGGGCCATCAGTTCCATGTCGAACTCCCGGCCGGCCACCGCCTCGTCGATGGCGCGACGGTATACCTGGGCGGTGCGCGCCACATAGTAATGGGACTTGGTGCGGCCCTCGATCTTCAGCGAATGGATGCCCATTTGCACCAGCCGGGGCACGTGCTGGACGGCGCGCAGATCCTTGGAGTTCATGATATAGGTGCCGTGCTCGTCTTCGAAGGCGGGCATCAGCTCGCCGGGGCGGCCCTGTTCCTGCAGCAGAAAGATCGGCGCCTCGTCGCCGCGGGTGTCGTCCATGTTGCCCTCGATGCGCGGCGCACTGTCCGGCGTCCACACCTGGGCGGCCTGAACGGCGGCACTGACCGGGACGATATCGCCGGTTTCCGTCTCGCGGGCCTCGTGGGCGTCGTATTTCCAGCGACAGGCATTGGTGCAGGCGCCCTGATTGGGGTCGCGATGGTTCATGTAGCCCGACAGCAGGCAGCGGCCGGAATAGGCGATGCACAGTGCGCCGTGGACGAACACCTCGATCTCCATCTCCGGGCACTCGTCGCGGATTTCGCCGATTTCCTCCAGGGACAGCTCGCGGGAAAGTATGACCCGCCTGACACCCTGCTTGCCCCAGAATTTTACCGAAGCGAAGTTCACCGCATTGGCCTGCACCGAAAGATGCACAGGTATCTCCGGCCACTTTTCCCGCACCAGCATGATCAACCCTGGATCGGCCATGATCAGCGCGTCCGGTGCCATGTCGATCACCGCTTCCATGTCCCGCAGATAGGTTTTCACCTTGTTGTTGTGGGGCGAGATATTGCTGGCGATATAGAACTGTTTGCCCTGGGCATGGGCCTCGGCCACGGCGTCGGCCATGATGTCGAGGTGGTTGAACTCGTTGTTGCGCACCCGCAGGCTGTAGCGGGGTTGGCCGGCATAGACCGCGTCGGCTCCGTAGGCGAAGGCGTAGCGCATGTTTTTTGCCGTACCGGCGGGGGACAGCAACTCGGGCTTGAAGGCGGTATTCATCATAGGTACCAAATCAGTTGTGCTCCGCTTGCAGGGCGAAGCTGTTGATTCGCGGGCGCGCATTCTACCTGTTTTGGTCAAGATTTGCACAAACTCCTGGGGTGCCCATATCCCGTTCTCCATACCGAATCCCAGGGCGACATTGCGCACCGCCATGGATGCTGTCAGCCCGGTCGACGAGTGCTTAAAGACAGGGATGTTCCTGGATATTTCTGGTGGAATAAAAAGAAAAGTGTACCGGGGCCAACGTCGTTGGTAACTTGAATCCCTGCTTTCAGCCTGGCCACGGAGTACCAAAGGCGACGTAATCGCCGATTATGATCGCCAGCGGTGTACAATGACCAACTGATGTCACTTTTCATCAGTAAAACTGGAGAGTCATCATGAGCAAAGGCAAGGATTCAAAGAAGGAAACCAAAAAGAAACCCCTTAAAACCATGGAAGAAAAAAGAAAAGCGAAAAAGGAAAAGAAAGGCTCGCCAGGACTGATTTAGGTTGCTGCAGCCCTGCCCGCAGACGCGGTGCCACCATGACCGCTTAAAGACCGCTGAGCAAGGAGGCTCGATGGTATGGAATACGATACCGGCTACAAGCTGTTGTTCTCCCACCCCGAAATGATCCGCGACCTGCTGCTCGGCTATGTGCCGGGCGAGTGGATACAGGATGCCGACTTCGCCACCCTCGAACATATCAACGGCAGCTACGTCGCCGAATCCGAACGCCAGCGGCACGACGATATGGTGTGGCGGGTCCGGGTGCGGGACCGCTGGCTGTGGGTGTATCTCATCCTCGAATTCCAGAGCGAACCGGACCCCTGGATGGCGGTGCGGATGCTGGTCTATATCGGGCTACTGGCCCAGAACCTGATCCGCGAGGGCGAGTTGTATCAGGGCCGCCTGCCGCCCATCCTGCCCATCGTGCTCTACAACGGCCAGGCGGCGTGGAAACCCTCCTGCGAGGTGGCGGATTGCTTCGTGCCGCCGCCCAAGGGGCTGGACGTCTTCCAGCCAAGGCTGCTCTACCATCTGGTGGATGAGGCGCGTCTTAAATTGCACCCACTGGACAGCGTGCGCAACTTCAGCGAAGCCCTGTTCCGCCTGGAGCGGGGCCGGACGGTGGACGACCTGCGTCGGGTACTGCAAGCGCTCGACAAGGTGATGCGCACACCGGAGCTGCAATCCCTGCGGCGGGCCTTCGGCGTGTGGGTGCGCATCCTCTTGCGGCGCAAGGCGCCGCGCAGTAGCATCAGTGAGATCGAACGGATCAACGACATCATGGAGGCGGACAGCATGCTGGCAGAGCGTATCGAAGGGTGGTTCGACGAGGCCGAGCAGAGGGGACTGGAAAAAGGCTTGCAGACCGGTGAAGCCATGGCGTTGCGGCGCTTGCTAGACAAGCGTTTTGGCCCATTGCCGGCCAATGTTGATAGACGTATCGACCGGGCTTCGCGGGGGCAGATCGAGGCCTGGCTCGACAAGGTCATCGATGCGTCCTCGCTGGGTGATATTTTTGGAGAAGACGAAGGGTAGATATATAGGGTGTGCCGACGCAGGAGGCGCACCGCGGAACCTTGGTGCGCTTCATTCCTCAGCGCATCCTACGCACCTGTATTTTAATTACCTTACCCCTGCCATCCCAGGCAGGGCAGGAAAGCGAGAACCGGAGAGCTGAATCGCCCGGCCGCATAACCGGGCGCACCATCGGAGTCAGCTTTTATTGCCGAATATCAGCCACAGAATCACCCCGAGGATCGGCATGGCGATAATGACCAGGGCCCAGATCAGTTTTCCCAGAATCGGCGTGGAACTTTTGAACACCCCGATCAGGACCCATATCACGATCACCGCCCATATAATCCCCAGGATACCCAGTTCCATCAGCTATTCCTCTAGCCCGTTGATATTGTAGTAAGCCTCACCCATAAATTCGGCCTGCCTTTGAACCGTGGTTTCTCCGGCTGGCCGTTCTCGGCCACTACTTCTTGATGAACGCAATAAAAAATCCGGCCACGGCGATTATGATCCCGCCGATCAGATACCACATGGTGTCATCGGTAAAGCGCCCTGTCGCCATCTCGACCACCTGATCGCCAACCGACTGCGAAGACTGCCAGCCAAAAAAAACCAGGATCAACCCGGCTATCAATAAAACCACACCCGCCAACTTTGTGTTGCTCATCATCTCGCCCCTTCTTATCGATGGCCTGACAAGTTGAGAGTAGCACCCTTTGCGATTCCCGCAAGGCACATTTTTCAGATCCGGCAAGCGCTTCGCGGCAAGACGATTACCCGATTAAAGGAAATCAGCCTGGGGCTATCCCTCCACAGATACCCTCCTTGGTTTCCTGCATACAGCAACAGATGCCTGGGTGCGGACCCATCGTCGCCCTGACGACAATCCCCGCGCATTGCCCCGGGGAAGTGGAGAATCACTCAAATTCATAGTGCAGAAGTCCGAAAACTCCTTCCCGGCAGTCATGAACTTCAGATACTCTCAGCCCAGTCTCAGACGGCACGATCATAGGGTGTGCCGACGATAGGAGGCGCACCAGCCCGGGATGC